>NZ_CP108996.1:4917763-5225124 GCF_036226565.1 Kribbella sp. NBC_00709 | reverse complement strand
GGGACCGGTGAGGCGTTGAACGAGCACATCCTCGGGTCGGTCTGGCCGACGGTCGACGTACGGCTGGAGATGCTCGAAGAAGCCGTTGAGATCATGCGGCGACTGTGGACCGAGGACGGATTCGTCAACCACCACGGCAAGCACTACACCGTCGACACCGCCCGGATCTACACCCGGCCGCAGCAACCGCTGCCGATCTACCTGTCCGGATTCGGGCCCGAGGCAACAGATCTCGCAGCACGGATCGCCGACGGCTACATCACCACCTCACCGGACCATGAACTACTGCAGCGGTTCCGGGACAACGGTGGCGGATCGAAGCCGACCCAGGCCGGATTCAAGGTCAGCTACGCACCGACCGAGGCAGAAGGCGTCGAGCAGGCCCACCGGATCTGGGCCAACTCCGGCCTCCCAGGCGAACTCGCCCAGGTGCTGCCCTCACCCCGGCACTTCGAGCAGGCCAGCCAACTGGTCACCAAGGAATCCACCGCGCAATCCGTTGCCTGCGGCCCCAAGGCCGACGTCCACATCGACGCCTTCACGCCGTACGTCGAGGCCGGGTTCGACCAGGTGTACGTCGCCAACATCGGCCCGCACACCGTCGACATGATGAACCTCTACCGCACCGAGATCCTCCCCGAACTCCACCGTCGGAAGGAGCAATCCCATGAGTAACCACGAAGCCTGGACGACGATCGACGTCGCACCGAACATCCTGTGGGACCAGCTGTCCGACCTCGACCACCTGCCCAACCGCATACCCTGGCTCACCTCGCTGCATCGCACCGCGGAAGTCCCCACCACGGCTCAGGGTCCCGAGGCGCGCACTCCGCACCAGGCTGTGCGTGAGGACGTCGATGTGACCGTCGGCGGCGGGCACCGAGAAGGCTGGATCGACGTACTCGACGAGGACCGGGTGCTGCGCTGGGGCACGGACGGGCCTCACGAGTACGGAGGCGAACTGATCGTCGACTTCGTCGCCGACGGAACCTCGAAGCTGACCGTCCGCGTACACACCACCGCGGCCGGCCCCGTCGACGAGGAACTCGAACGAACCCTGTCCGCCATCAAGACATCCGCCGAGCACCACCAGTCGACCGAGGCCTGATGCATCGACACGAGTAGCGGGTGTCAGGGGCGGCGTTGGGCTTCCTCGATGATCGCGCTCGCGGCCTCGGTCAGGGTGGTGCCGTTCTGGACGGCGCGCTGGACGAGGAGTTGATAAGCGTTGGCGACGTCGACGCCCGCGCTCTCGGCAAGGACGCCCTTGGCTTGCTCGACGACGGTTCGTCCGTCCAGCACGATGCGGACGCGCTCGTCGAGTTCGCTGCTCGTAACGACAACCGGCTGGACGATGACGACAGTTGCGATGTCGGCGAACGCCTGCGTCAACTGCAGGCTTGCATCGTCGGCCGTCTCCACACTGGCATGGAAAGCATTCATGGCGCCGATGAGCCGGCCGTGCCAACGCAACGGGACGGCGTGAACGGCATGGAACCCGCCGGCGACGATCGCTTCGCCGACCTTGCCCCAGCGCGCGATCACCTCGTCGGGTGAGCGCACCGACTGCGAAACCCCGTCCCGGGCCGCGTCGACACAGGGGCCGGTGTCGTGCTGGAGCTCGTACAACTCGAGTTCGACGGCCTGATGCGAGGTCGCGCTCAGGACCTCCAAGCGGCCGTGGCCGTCCTTGACCAGCAGCCCGATCGCACCCGCGTTCGTCAGTCCGGCGCAGTCGCCCAGGAGACGCACCAGGATGTCGGCGACGTCGTCCTGCTGAACGATGGCCGCGGCAGCGTCAATGAACGCCTGGGAAGCAGTGGTGGCAGTCATTAGCGCTCACTTTCGGCGTCATGTTCGGCGTCATCTTCGGTGTCATCGGAGAATCGCAGCCGTCGGCTGGTGATCTGTTCGGCGACCTCGGCCAGAGTGATGCTGTGGGAGAAAGCATGCGCCCGCATCAACGCCATCGCGTCAGTGGGACTGATATGGAGCTGCATCAGCACCATCCCGGCGGCCTGGTGGATCCGCGCCCGGGTCGACCACGGCCCGGGGTCGAGATCGGACTCGACCGGAGGTGGCGGGTCCTTCATCAGCGCCGCCCCGATCGCATCGGCCAGGAACTGCGCGCGGTCACCGTCCGGCAGGTCGCCGGCGTCCTGGTGAACCGTGAGTACGCCGATCGCGTGCTGACCGGGCCGCATCGGCACGGCGTACACGGTGCGGACACCGGGCACCTTGCGGGCAGCGTCGGTGAACAACGGCCACTGGCCCGGGTCGACGCGCAGATCGGCCGTCATCGTGGCCTCGGTTTCGTAGGCCGTGGGTCCCGGCCCCTCGCCCAGCACGTCCTGAAGGTCCTCCAGACGCGCCGCCACATCGTCAGTGGCGCACAGGGTGACCCGGCTCGGCTCGGTGTACGACAACGTGATCGCCGCTCCATCCCCACCCACGATCGCCAGGTACGCACGACACAAACGGGTTTCCAGCGGCTCATCCGAGCCGTACTCCGCAATCTGGCGCGCCAACCGCGCCAGCAGCGTGGTCCGATCCACCTGATCCATCTACCTCATCCCCGAACCCAGCCGGCAGCCTCGCCACACACCGGCCCAGGCACCGAGCGCGTCCTCCCACCCTCGCAGACTCCGAGGCCGGACGCACCCGCGACCGGCGCACTCACCAGTGTCCACAGCCACTGAGCGAATTGCGGACCTCATCGGTCTCGAATCAGCCCGCTGCCCGACGCGACGGATCCCCGTTCGTGCGATCGGGGATCCGTGGTGCGTCAGGGGCGGCGTGTCAGTCCTTGAACGCGTCCTTCACCTTCTCGCCGGCCTGCTCGAGGTCGGCCTTCGTCTTCTCCGCCTGACCTTCGGCCTGCAGGTCGCGATCGTCGGTCGCGTCCCCGGCCTTCTCCTTGATCTTGCCCTTCGCCGACTCGGCGGCGTTCTTCATCTTGTCTCCGGTACCCATCGGTGTCTCCCATCGTCGGATCCGTCGCCGCCGGACAGACCGGCTTCGGATGAACGGGGCCGCCCCCCAGACGGCGATACTTCCATCGGCGCTCGTCGTAGTCGTAGTACGTATCCACGCCACCAACTGTGATCACAACCGCCTCCAGCAGATGCGACCCGCAGTACCCGCCCGCTGTTGGACGGCGCCAACCCGGTACCCGCGCTGCTTCCCGTCAACCCAGTTGCCGCTAGCAACCTCGCAGGCACGGCAGCTGTCAACGGTCCGCGCAGCAACCCCACGTCGAGGGGCATCGTCAGACGGCGGAGGGGACAGCCACGACCTTGCCGTGGATCTGTCCGGCTTCGGCCTGCTCGTGGATCGTGGGCAGTTGGCTCAGGGGCACGCGCCGGGCAATCTCGACGTGGAGGTCGCCGCTGTCGATGAGGGCGACGAGGTGCGAGAGCACGTCCGCGTCAGGGTGGACGAAGATCGTGGCCGCGCGCACGTTTCGCTCCTCGTCGCCGGGCGTCGTCACGGTCGGCGTCGTGGACACGACCACGCCGCCGTCGCGGACCTGTGTGACCAGGGCGGTGAACCCGTCCGGGGTGATCGGGGCCAGGTTGAGCAGCACGTCGACGGGCTCGTCGACCGCATCGAGCACAGAGGTGGCTGTGTGGTCGATGATCTCGTCGGCACCGGCCGTCTTGACGATCTCGCTGCTGCGCGGGCTCGCGGTGGCGATGACGTGCGCACCTGCGCGCTTGGCCAGCTGCACGGCGTACCCGCCGACGGGGCCGCCGGCACCGTTGATCAGCACCCGCTGACCGGCCTTGAGTTCGCCGGCCTCGAACAGCGCCTGTGAGGCGGTGAGCCCGACCGACGGCAAGCCGGCGGCATCGGCAAGAGGGATGCGCACCGGAGCCTTGACCAGTACGTTCGCCGGGGCGACGACGTACTGCGCTGCCGAGCCGTCAGCGTTCATGGGGATGAACCCGACGACGTTCTCGCCCACCGTGAGGCCGTCCACCCCGTCGCCGAGCGCGTCGATCGTGCCGGAGACGTCGTAGCCCGGAACGTGCGGCAGCGTCACCGGGATCGGCAGGAAGCCGCCGCGGATGCCGCCGTCGGCCGGGTTGAACGCCGACCCGGCGACCTGGATGCGCACCTGACCCGCGCCGGGGACCGGCTGGTCGGCGTCTTCGTACCGCAGAACCTCAGGGCCGCCCGTCTCATGGAACCGTACTGCCTTCATGATGCCTTCCTTCCGCAATGTACTTCGGATTCGAAGCAACTGACGACCACCGTAGTACTGCTTCGAACTAGAAGCAAGTGCTTCGAGTTAGAAGCACTGATAGGCTCGGCTCATGACCTCCTCGCCGCCTCCTCTGGATGCCACGCAACTGGGCGCGTACTTCGCCCTCATCGAGGCGAGCAGCCTGCTGAGGCACGCCGTCGAGCAGCAGTTGCGGGAGGCCGGGGATCTCAGCTACATCCAGTTCCAGCTCCTGGCCACCCTCGGCGAGTCGCCGGCCGGCAGCCGCCGGATGACAGATCTGGCCGACGGTGTCGTCTACAGCCGCAGCGGACTGACCTACCAGGCCCAGACGCTGGAGAAGCGTGGCCTCGTGACGCGGACACCTTCCTCCGATGACGAGCGCAGCATCACCGTCACCATCACCGACGAGGGACGCGCCGTGCTCGCGAAGGTCTTCCCCGGCCACGTCGCCGTCCTCGACGACCTGCTGTTCGCCCCGCTGTCCCGCTCCGACATCGAGACACTCGCCGACATCCTCGCCCGCGCACGAGACCACATGCGCCAGACCCCACCGCGATCGGCGGAATCACGGCGGCGCAAGAAGACACCGGAGACTGACCAAGCTCTCTAGAGCAACCTCCGTTCGGCGTACGGGCGAACCGTCGACCGCACGTTATCCGGACATCTCAGCCGATGTTGATCCGGCGTTGGACCTCGAGCTCGGTCCTTCCCGTCAGCAAGGCGTTCTCGCCGTCCTGGCCCTGAACGCCAATCGCGACCTCACCAGCGATGAACTCCTCGCGGCCGCGTGGGACGACGATCCACCGCCGACAGGTGTAAAGGTAGTTGCCTCCTACATCTACCGGATTCGCGCCGTCCTGCCGTGCCCAGAAGTGCTCCAGACCTCGCCACACGGATATCTGCTTGCACTGACAACCAGCCAGACCGACGTCGGGCAGCTGACCGCTGTCCTCGCCGACGGCAAGGCTGCTCGGTCCGTTGGTGATCTGAGGTGCGCGGCCGAGTGCTACGGAACGCGCTCATCGAGGAACTCGGCATCGAGCCCGGCCCCGAGCTGAGATCACTTCACTGGTCGATCCTGTCCAACTCGGTCGGCTCACCATGCTGCGAACACCACTGCACCAGACACGCCGGCTGACGCGCTCGCGGCGGACATGTGCCTGGTGGACGGGTCGTCGATTGAACCGGGTTGGGTGCGGGTGTTAGGTGGAGACGACATCAGTTCGGCGGCTCATCGGAAGGACACCCGGATGGAACTCGGACTGCAGATTCCTGACTTCACCTGGCCGAACGGCGCGGGCTCGCTCGGGCCGGAGCTCGCGGCAGTCGCCCGTACGGCCGACCAGGCCGGCTTCGGCTACCTGGCGGTGATGGACCACTTCTTCCAGATCCGCGGTGTCGGGCCGGCAGAGCACGACATGCTCGAGGCATACACGACGCTCGGATTCCTCGCCGCCCACACCGAACGCGCCAAACTGCTCACCGTCATCACCGGCGTGCACTACCGTCACCCCGGCCTGCTCGCGAAGGCGATGACCACCCTCGACGTACTGTCCGGGGGCCGCAGCATGATCGGGCTCGGCGCCGGCTGGAACGAAGAAGAATCGCGCGGACTCGGCTTCCCGTTCCCGCCCGTCGCCGAGCGGTTCGAGCGGCTGGAAGAGACGCTGCAGTACCTGCTGCAGATGTGGTCCGACAACGACGGTCCGTTCAACGCGCAGCACTACCAGGCCGAACGGCTGATGAACGTCCCTCAAGCGCTGAGCAAGCCGCATCCGCCGATCATGGTCGGCGGTGGCGGCGAGAAGAAGACGCTGCGTCTGGTGGCGAAGTACGCACAGGCATGCAACGTGTTCAACACCCCCGATCTCGAACACAAACTCGACGTCCTCAAACAGCACTGCGAGAACGAGGGCCGCAACTACGACGACATCACCAAGACCGTCTACCACCTGATCGACACCGGCGACAACGGCGAGAAGACCAGCGAACTCATCGACGAACTCGGCCGCCTCCACAACCTCGGCTTCAGCGCAGCCATCGGCATGGTCCCGCAGGTCCCACGCCTCGACGTACTGGAACGCATCGGTACAGACGTCATCCCAGTCGCCGCAGCCTTCTGACCTACCTCCCGCCGCCGGTCCGGATTGACCGAGGGCTGCGTCGGGCTGTCAGCAGGCACCATTCGAGGCCACCTCGGAACGCCTGCGAGCGCGCCACCCCGAGGTGCAGCAGAAATCCTTCGGATCGACCCACCCTGCGGATGGGTCTTGACGGCCAGGATGTGTGTCAAGCGTCCCGGGGGTGTTTGCGCCTCGTCTGCTGGATGGGAGAGGGTGAGGCTTGGTGCGCCGGGAAGTCTGGTCGGCAGTGCCCGTCCCCAGCCGGGGTGCGGGCTGGTTGACGACCTCCGGGGAGGCTTCATGGCGCAGGCAGAATCGTGCGGACTTGTGGCCCGCCGTGGCCCCCGTGGACTGCGCGTATCGTGCAGATGTGCACGGAGAGCAAATGGCGGAAGAGTTTCCGGTCGTCGGCCTGGATTCGGACGCGCAGGAAGCTGTGGAGTTGCTCGCCTCGCGGCGGCTTCCGGGCCTGATCGTCGTGGACGCCAAGGGCGAGCCGCACTCTGTGCTGCCCGCTTCACAGGTGGTGCGGTTCCTGGTCCCGAGCTATGTCCAGGACGATCCGTCGCTGGCGCGGGTGATCGACGAGTCGCTGGCCGACCGGGTCGCCGACAAGCTCGCCAACGTCACCGTTCGCCAACTGCTGCCCCAGGAGCCGGTCGAGTTACCGGTGGTGAACCACGACGACACCGTGCTCGAGGTCGCTGCGATCATGGCCCGCCTCCGCTGCCCCTTGGTCGCGGTCATGAAAGGCAACGAGATCATCGGCGCGATCACCACGTCGCGGTTGCTGGAGCTGGTCACGACACCGCACTGACCGACGGACCGGTGGTCAGATGACCGTGATCGCCGTCGCCGTATTTGTGATCGCGTACGTGCTGATCGCGACCGAGTGGACGCACAAACTGCTCGCCGCGCTCGGCGGAGCAGCAGTGCTGTTCGCCCTCGGAGTGACCGACACCGAGCACGCGTTCTACTCCCCCGACACCGGCATCGACTGGAACGTCATCTTCCTGCTGCTGGGGATGATGATCATCGTCGGCATCCTCCGCCGTACCGGCGTGTTCGAGTACGTCGCCATCTGGGCGGCCAAGCGGGCCAAGGGATCGCCGCTGCGGATCATGATCCTGCTGACTCTGATCACCGCGGTCGCCTCCGCGTTCCTCGACAACGTGACCACGATCCTCCTGATCGCGCCGGTCACCCTGCTGGTCTGCGACCGCCTCGGCATCAGCCCCGTCCCGTTCCTGATCGCCGAGGTGATGGCCTCGAACATCGGCGGCACGGCCACACTCATCGGCGACCCGCCCAACATCATCATCGCCAGCCGATCGGGGCTGACGTTCAACGACTTCCTCGTCCACCTGACGCCACTGATCGTCATCACGCTGATCGTGTTCACCCTCGTCCTCCCCTGGCTCTTCAGGGGGTCCTTCGCCGTCGACCCGGACAAGGTCCAGAACGTCCTGCGACTGAACGAGCGCGAGGCGATCCAAGACACCCGCCTGCTGATCAAGTGCGGCGCCGTCCTCCTCGCGGTGTTCGCCGGCTTCATCGGCCACACCCTGTTCCACATCGAACCCGCCGCCGTCGCCCTCCTCGGCGCCGGACTGCTCGTGCTCATCTCCAAGGTCCCGGCCAAGGACTACATGGGCAGCGTCGAATGGCAGACCCTGCTGTTCTTCGCCGGCCTCTTCATCATGGTCGGCGCCCTCGTCAAAACCGGCGTCATCGCCGATCTCGCCGACCTGGTCGGCGACGCGACCGGCGGCAGACCGCTACTCGCCGCGATGCTGATCCTGATCGTCTCCGCCGTCCTGTCCGGCATCATCGACAACATCCCGTACGTCGCGACCATGAGCCCGATCGTCCTCGACCTCACCAAGAACGTCCATGATCCGGCGCACGCCCACGCGCTGTGGTGGGCGCTCGCCGCGGGCGCGGACTTCGGCGGGAACGCGACAGCGGTCGGCGCCAGCGCGAACGTCGTTGCCATCGGCATCGCACTACGGGCAGGTCATCCGATCAGCTTCTGGGAGTTCACCCGCAAGGGCGTGGTGATGACCGCGATCACGATCCTCGTGGCAGCGCCGTACATCTGGCTGCGGTACTTCGTCTTGTCCTGAACCGGCGGCCGCACCGCTTGACGGGTACCCGACACACGGCGACGTACCGGTCGGATCGGTGGATGGCATAGTGCCTCCAGCGGTGACGAACTGAAGGGGCTGGGAGACTTGGGGCGCTGGCGGGACAAGGTCCGGTACTGGTTCGACGGCATGATGTCGCGTGGTACGCCGGCGTTGATCGGGCTGCTCGGGCTGGCGTCAGCCGTGATGGTGGTCGTGATCTCGGCGCTCGTACTGCTCCTCGCCCCGAACGACGTCGCCGAGCACGGCGCCTGGCACGGTGTGTTCTGGATGAGTCTGCTCCGGACACTCGATCCCGGCACGATGGGCGGCGACCAGGGCGGGCTCGTGTTCCTCGGGCTGATGCTGGCCGTCACGCTGGGCGGCATCTTCATCGTCAGTTCGTTCATCGGCGTCCTGACCACCGGCCTGGAGAACAAGATCGCCGTACTCCGCAAAGGCCGCTCGCGCATCGTCGAGCAGGACCATACCGTCGTCCTCGGCTGGTCCGAGCAGATCTTCACCGTCGTGGCCGAACTCGTCCAGGCGAACCGGAGCAACCGGCGATCCTGCGTGGCGATCCTCGCGGCCAAGGACAAGGTCGAGATGGAGGACTCGATCCGTTCGCGCGTTCCCGACCTCGGCCGGACCCGGGTCGTCTGCCGCTCCGGGAACCCGTTGCATCCCGCCGACCTCGACCTGGTCAGCCTGTCCTCGGCGCGATCGGTGATGGTGCTGCCGTCGGACGGACCGGACTCCGACATCCACGTCGTCAAGGTGCTGCTGTCGCTGGGCAGCCGAGCGACCGCCGCCACCGAGGGACCCCACGTCGTCGCCGCCGTCGCCGACTCGACCAACCTGCGCGCCGCCAGACTCGCCGGTGGCAGCCGCGCGCAACTGATCGGCGCCGACGAACTCGCCGTACGACTCCTGGTCAACGCCCATCGCCAGTCCGGCCTGTCCGCGGTCTGCGCCGATCTGCTCGCCTTCACCGGCAACGAGTTCTACCTGCGGCCCGAACCCGGGCTGGCAGGCAAGACCTTCGGCGAGATCGTGCATGCCTACGAACTCGGCATCCCGGTCGGCCTTCGGCGCGTGGACGACGGCACCATCACACTGAATCCCGACTCCGGCCAACAGATCGGGGTGGCGGACGAGGTGATCGTGCTGGCCGAGGACGACATGCTGATCCGGCTCGCCGGCGCCTCGCCTCGCATCATCCAGGGCGCGATCTCACCCAAGCCGCGGCATGAGCCCGCGCCGGAACGCACCCTCATGCTGGGCTGGAACAAACGCGCGCCACAGATCATCGAGCTGCTCGACAAATTCGCCTACCCGGGCTCGCAACTCCAGGTCGCCTGCACCGAACGCGTCGACCACCTGATCGACCCGACCGCCAACCTCAGCATCGGTCTGACGCGTTGCGACCCGACGAACCGGACCGACCTCGAGGCGCTGCAGCCCAGCGCTTGCCAGCACGTGATCGTGCTGGCGTCGGACGGCCTCGGCATCCAGGAAGCCGACGCCCGGACGCTCATCACCCTGCTGCACCTGCGCGACCTGGCCGAAGATCTCGACCACCCGTACTCGATCGTCAGCGAGATCAACGACGACGCCAACCGCGAGATCGCCGAGGTCACCCGTGCCGACGACTTCGTGGTCAGCGAGAAGCTGATCAGCCTCCTCCTGACCCAACTGACCGAGAACCGCCACCTGGCCGCGGTGTTCGAGGACCTCTTCAACCCGACAGGCGCCGAGATCTACCTCAAACCCGCCGCCGGCTACCTTCTCCCCGGCATGCCCGCCAACTTCGCCACCGTCGCCGAAGCGGCCGCCCGCCACGGTGAAACCGCCATCGGTTACCGCGTCCACACCGACTTCTACCAACCGCCGTCGTACGGCGTCGTCCTCAACCCACCCAAAGCCGCTCCACTCACCCTCACCGACAAGGACCGCGTCATCGTCCTGGCCGAGGACTGACAAGCAACAGGTCCAGCAGCGCCGTACCTCTGGTTGCGTGGTCCCGAGTCGGCTTCAGCGGGACTCGAGGACGGTTTTGAGGCGGGCGAGGTCTTTCTGGTTGGCGCGGCGCATGGCGGCAGACATCAACGGCGCAGCGACGCCCGCGAATCCGGACGGTTCGCCGCGGTTGCGCAGCGTCATCCGGGTGGCCTTTTCGCCGACCGACGACCACTCGTAGCTCGTCTCCATCGGGAACGGACCTTGAGCGGTACGCATCACCAGCCGCTCGAGGGGCGCCAGCTCGACGACCTCGTACGTGTACGCGAGTCGCCGGCCGAGGAAATGCGCGACGAAGTCCATCCGCGAGCCGACCGCGATCGGTGGCTCGGTGCGCCACTGGACCGATTCGATGTTCGCGTACCACTCGGGCGCGTTCGCCGGGTCCCCGACGTACGCCGCCACCTCGAAGACCGGCCGCTCGATCACGACCTCGGTGACCACGTCGACAGCCATCGTCCCTCCTCGTCCCGACTGTAGGCCCACCGGCGTGAAAGCGGTCAACTGTCCATCTTGTCCGCCTCGCGTTCGTAGTGTGGGTGAGAGCGGGAACAAAGTCTCGCGCCGCCGGAAGGATCCACCACGATGACCTACTACATGTTGCGGCCGGGACAAGCTGTCCAAGGTCCGCCGCTGTCCGACGGCGAGATGCAGGAGCACATGCAGGCGATCTCAACAACTCGAGATCGCCGCCGGAGCCGGAGCCGCACCGCAGCAACGGCCCGGTCGCACCCTCGTGGCGACCGGGCTGTGCTGCCGCGTCAGAGGGTGATCGCGGCGACGACCTTGGCCGGGTTCTCACATCGTTACCGAACCGCCGGTTCCTGTAGTTGGCAGGGACAGCTTGTGTCACAAGCGGATCCTTCACGGGCACGCGCTCAACGCGGCATGAGAGCGCGGTAGGGCTCAACGCGGCAGAAGCGTGCGAGCAGACGCGGTACGGCACGTCCGTGCATCGGGCCTTGCAGTGTCCTAGCAGCGCCTTCCTGCTCGGACGAGCACGGCCCCTGGCGACTACGCCAGGGGCCGTCGGATGCTCTCGGGCCGCGTTGGGGTGAGCGTTCAGTTGGTGCCGTCGACCGCGTTGCTCACCGGGGTCCATTCGTCGAGTTCGGCGATTCGGGCGACCAGTGCAGTGCGGATGTCCTGGACGGCGGCGCTCCCGGTCGCGATGCGGTGCGGCGCGGTGGTCGCCTCAGTGGCGGCGATGATCGCGTCAACGACGCGCTCGGCGCTGTTGAACGCGGTCGGCGGCAGGCCGCCAATTGTCTTCAGTACCTCGCGCACCGTCTGGTCGTAGTCGGCGATGGTCTCGACGTGGTCCAGGTTGGCCAGGAAGGACGTGGCCGTGAGGCCCGGCTCGATCAGCGTGACCTTGATGCCCAGCGGGTCGAGCTCTCCGACCAGGGCCTCGGTCAGACCTTCGACAGCGAACTTGGTTGCCGCGATCATGCCGACCCCTGCGTGAGCCATCTGTCCGAAGTAGGACGAGCCCTGCAGGACGTGGCCCGACTTCTGTGCGCGCAGCGTCGGCAGCGTTGCCCGCAAGACGTTGAGCACTCCGTGCACGTTGGTGTCGAAGATCGCGCGTGCCTGCGCGTCGGTCGCTTCCTCGACGGCGCCGAAGACGCCGTAGCCGGCGTTGTTGGCACGAAGTCGATCCGCCCAAACTGCTCGACGCCCGCCTTGACGGCGCTCTGCAGCTGGTTGATGTCGGCGACGTCAGCGCTGGCGGCGAGGACCTGGTTGCCGTACTTCTCGGTCAGCTGCGTCAGGCCTTCGGCGCGGCGGGCGATGGCGATCACGTTGTCGCCTCGTTCTGCTGCTCGGAGTGCGAGTGCGAGGCCGATTCCGGATGAGGCACCGGTGATGAACCAGGTGCGAGTGGACTGGGACTGGGTGTCGACTGAGCTCGTCATGGTTAGGACCATAGCAGTTTCACTCATAACGTCAAGGCGGGATATCTGAGATTTGTTATGCTTGAACCGCGAGTGACCACAACCAACCTGAAGGGAGTGCGAGGTGAATACTTCGACGCCGTCCCCGCTTGAGCTGGTCCTGGCCTTCGCGAACACCCATGCAGACGCCGGCGACCGCACAGAGCGGTTCACGGACGCAGAAGGCTTGACGAACTGGCTGGGCGAAGTGGCCTGGAGTGGAGCCGAACCGGCTCGAACCGTCACGGACTCAGACGTCGTTGAGGCCCGTGAGCTTCGTGATGCGTTGGTGACGGTGCTGCTCTCGCACTCGAATGACCCTGCTACCTCTGACCCGGCGGTCCGGTCTGCCGAGGCGATCCTCGATCGAGCTGGTGACAAGTGTCCGGTCGCAGTGCGATTGAGCGGCGCGGAGGCGCGTCTTGGTCCAGGCTGCGGCGGAGTATCGGGCGCGTTCGCGGGCGTGTTGGCAGCGGCGACTGAGCTTGCGCTCTCAGGTCAGTGGGCCCGGATCAAGGCATGCCGGAACGAGCCTTGTCACTTCGCGTTCTTCGACCGAAGCAAGAACACATCGGCCGGCTACTGCAGCACTCAGTGCTCCAGTCAGGCGTCGATGCGCGCCTACCGTGCCCGGAAGAAGGAGACGCTCGCCAAGAGCTCGCCGAGCTCCAGGACCACCGAGTAGGACGCAACAAGCACGGGCAGCTGAATGGCGGCGCTGAGCGCACAGTCGAGCCGCCACCCCTGTTGGAGGCATGACATGTCGAGGCCGCGACTGCAATGAACGGGGACCGGCGGTCGTTCGCATACCGTCGAGGAGCTGGACACGATGGTGGGAGTTGCTATTGCGTGATGAACATGACGGTTTTGCACGACGACGAGATTCCGATCGACGTCGGCCTGGTCCGCAAGCTCGTCGACACCGAGTTCCCGCAGTACGCGAAGCTGCCATTGAGCCGGCTCGGTGCCACCGGCTCAACGAATTCGCTGTTCCGGTTGGGTGACGACCTGCTGGTCCGTCTCCCGCGACAGCCCGGGAACGGCGCGGTGATCGAACGGGAACAGCGGTTGGCCGGCGAGTTCGGCCCCCGGCTGCCAATCAGGGTGCCCCAGATCCTCGCGCTCGGCCAACCGGGGCACGGCTACAGCGAACGATGGTCGATCGTCGAGTGGCTCCCCGGCGAGCATCCGACAGCCTGCGGCCCCGACGAGCCCCCGAGCCGGCAAGGGGCACAACTGGCCGTTGATCTTGCGGAGCTGATCATCGCGCTGCGAGAGGCGCCGCTGCCGGACGCGGCAGCACAGGATCCGGCTTTGCGCGGATATCGCGGTGGAGCGCTGGCCGGGATCGACGACTGGACCCGGAACAGCATCGAGCAATGCCGATCGATCGTCGGTTTCGACCTTGACCTTGATCTTGCCCTGGCGATCTGGAAGGACGCACTCAAGCTTTCGGGAGCGTACGAAGCGGGACCGGATTGCTGGTATCACGGCGATCTGGTCGCGGAGAATCTGCTGGTCACCGATGACCGGCTTTCGGCGGTGATCGACTTCGGAGTCGGGATCGGTGACCCCACAATCGATCTGCACGGCGCCTGGGAGCTCTTCGACCAGCCGGCGCGAGAGATCTTTCGGGAGCGGATCGGCGCGGAGGACGCCGAGTGGCTACGCGGCCGGGGCTGGGCGCTCGGCCTGGCGCTTGGCACCTTCACCTACTACTGGCACACCATGCCCAGCCGCCGCGAGGACCGGCTCATGATGGCTCGCAACGTCCTCGCCGACGCCCAGTAGAACGTCACTCGCGCGATACCGCAGGTGCGCCGACGGTCGCGGTCACGTCGTCAACACGATGTTTCCGAAGCTGTACGTCGGCAGCAACGCCGCGGCATCCAACCACCTGGCCCAGTTGGATCCCGTCTCCAGTCGGCCAATCTCCGCATCGAGCGCGCGGTGGAGATCCTCCACCGCGCTCTGTTCGCCAGGTTGGAGTCCATGTCGCTCCTCTGACCTGGCCTGCTTATGAGACCGGGTTCACGGCGGGCGGCTGCCGCTGGTCGCAGCGGCAGCCACCCCGGCGTACCGGCTATCGCAGGAACTGCAGGAGGACGCTGGTGAGTTCTGCGGGATGTTCTTGGTAGAGCCAGTGACCGGAGTTCGCGGTAACCAGCCCGGTCACGTTGGTGGCGTACTCGCGGACCCAGGTGGCCTCACGGGTCCCCAGGTTGCCGGAGGCACCGATAGCGAGGACCGGCATGCTGAGCTTGGTCTGCTGATAGATGGCGTTGTCCTCGACGTCCTGCGGCAGGGTGGCGAACCACTCGATGCTTGCCCGCAAGTGTCCAGGCTGCGCGAGGGAGTGGGCGTAGATGTCGAGGTCGCAGGGGGTGAGGGCGCCCTTGACCACTTCGCTCGTCGGCATGAAGTCGGTCACCCACTGCTGCTCCCGACGGGTCATCAAGTCCTCGGCCAGCCCGTTCTTCTCGGCGAACAGGCCGAACCACCACAGCCCGGGACCGTTCGGAGTGAGCGAGGGGAAGGTGTAGATGACCGGGTCCGGGATCGGGGCCTCGCTGAGCACGGGTTTCACGACGTCGTTACGGTGGGCGGCGGCGTACGGATAGGCGACCGTGGTGCCGATGTCGTGACCGACGACCCTGAGGTTGTGGCTGAGGCCGAGCTTGACCATGAGCGCGTAGATGTCGGCGGCCATGGCCTTCTTCGTATAGGCGGCGGAGGAGGCGGGCGCATCACTCAGCCCAGCGCCGGGCAGGTCGGGTGCGACGACCGTGTAGTGCTGGGCGAGCGCGGGCAGGACGTGGTCCCACGTGTACCAGGTCTGCGGGTAGCCGTGCAGCAGAAGCAGGGTGGGCCCGTGACCGCCGCGCACGTAGTTGATGCCGATGCCGTTGACTTTGACCTTGCGTTCAACGAAGCCGGCCGGTGGCGACGGGTTGAGTGAGCAGGCGCGTTGGTCCGTGAGGGCAGCGCCGTCCGGGGCGGATCCGGTCCGCGCGGACGCCCCTGGTTCGGCTGCGATGAGCAGCCCGGCGATGGCGGCGACCGCCGCGACAACAATGGCGAGTGCACGCACGCTTCTCAGGTGCGCGAGACGAGACGACCGTGTAGCAGTACTCATTTTCAAACCTCTCGCGAGCGGATGGTGCTTCCACTCGTTGAGAACCTTCTGCTCGCGAAGGCCGATGCGGGACTTCGTGGGCCTGGATGAGATGCCTTCCATCTCTCCTGCAGATCCGCCTCAACCGGCCCGGCGCGCTTGCTGATCCGGTCGACGCCATTCCGTACTCCGTTTACTTGAACTGATTCGGCAGCCGCCGACCAGGGCTATCGGCCGACTGTGACCGGTCGTCGAGCGATGACGATGGCGATGAAGGCGCCGATCGACAGCACGCCGGCGAAACCGATCATCGACGGCCGGAGCGCGACATGCTGAATGACCAGACTGAACGCGATCGACGGCAGGCCCATGCCGACGTACGCGATGATGAAGAACATGGCGAGGACGCCGGCCCGTGAAGCCGGTACGGCGGCGATCGCCGCCTGTGTCACCCCGCTCTTGATGAGGAGGCCCGCGCCGCCGCCGGCCAGTGCCGCGGACGTGAGCGCCAGCCAGAGCGTCGGCTGGTAGAGCGACACGGCGGTCAGCGCCAGACCGATCGGGAACAGCCGCCCGCCGATCAAGAGCACCGTGGAGTGGGCGAGCTTTCCGAGCGCGAGTTGAGCGACGGCTGACGCGGCGAAGGCGGCGAACGGCGCAAGGCCGGCAACGAAGTACGACGTGATGCCCAGCTCGCCGCGCACGATGATGGCCCCGAGTGAGGAGAACAGCCCCATCACCGCGAACGCGAAGAACCCGACAGCTGCTGCTGCCCCGAAAGCTGCGCGCTGGCCCGGACGCAGAGCGAAGCGGACCGGCCGGTCCTGATCCGCCGCCGCGGTGTCGATGGTCTCGGGGCTGGCCAGCACCAGCACGAGAAGGCCCGCCATCAACAGTCCGAAGATGATGTACGGCGTACGCAACGGGGAGGGCGCCCATTGGGCGAGGATTCCCGCGGCCAGCGGGCCGAGTGCCAGACCACCCAGATTTACAGCGGTCGCGACCAGCGCGGGAAGGGGTGATTCGTCTCGCCCGGGCCGCGCTTCCTGGTACAGATCGCTGAGGTAGACAGTCGCGGTCGACGCCATCAAGCCGATCGCGACACCGGTCAACACCCGGCCGACGATCAGGCCAGGCAGGTCGGGCCAGAAGGCCAGCACCGCATCGGCAAGGATCGCGACGAGTAAACCGGGAACGATCACCCGGCGGCGGCCCAGCCGATCGGACAGGTGGCCGAGCAGCCGGAAACTGGCGCCCGTACCGACGACCAGCACGGCAAAGGCGACCGTCACCGTCGTCGGGCCGAAGTGATCCCGGGTCTGGTAGATCGGCCACAGCGGAGTCGGGACGGTGCCGAATGCCATCAACGTCAGGAACGCGGCAGCCACGAACCAGAAACCGGCCAGATGCCGTCCGGCGCCGGCAACCGCGGCCCGGGACGAATGTGTAGCTGTACTCATTTCCAACCTCTCGCGAGCGAATGGTGCTTCCACTCGTTGAGAACCTCCTGCTCGCGAAGGCCGATGCCGAACTTCGTGGGCCTGGATGAGATGCCTTCCATCTCTCCTGGAGATTCAGAGGCTGAAGTGCCTCAGCCGGCGCTGTGCTGGGCCAGCATGCCGGCTGCGAACGCGGCGGCCGCCGGGCTGGTCTCGGCGCGTGGCGGCAGGATGAGGTAGAGGTGGCGATCCATCTGGGCGCCGTCCACCCGAAGGTGACGCAGCGGGCTGCCGGGATCGGTCAGGACCTTGTACTGAAGTCCCACCGGGGTGAATCCGATGCCGGCGCCGGCGGCGATCATCTCCAGCAGGACCTCCCAGTCGCCGACCTCCGCGACGATCCGCCGGGTAAGTCCGGCTCCGGCGAACAGGGCATCGCACATCAGTCGCGCGGTCCAGCCCGGAGGTACGTCGACAAAGCGCTCGCCGGCGAGGTCCGCGACCGTGACGTGGTCACGACCGGCAAGTTCGTGATCGCTGCGGCAGGTCAGCGCAAGCGGCTCGCTGGCCAGCGAGGTCAGGCGTAACCGGCCGCGCTGCTCCAGAGCCGGTCCGATGGCGCAGTCGAGTTCGCCGTTCTCCACCATGTCGAGCATGTCCAGCGCGGCCGTACCGCGCATCCGGACGTCGACACCGGGATGCTCGCGCAGGAACGCGCCGAGGTAGCCCGCGAACGGTACGAGGTACTGGGCCGAGAGGGCGATGCCGAGGCGGAGCCGGCCCACGAGCACATCCCGGGTCTCCTGCACCGCACGACGGGCGGTCTCCGCGGCGCGCAACGCCTCGCGCGCCGGGCTCACCAGGGCCTCTCCGGTGGCGGTGAGCCGCACCGGCCGGGTACCGCGGAGGTACAGCTCGGTGCCCAGCTCGCGTTCCAGGGACTGCAGGGAGTTCGACAGTCCGGATTGCACGATCAGCTCGCGACGGGCCGCGGCGGTCACGCTGCGCTCCTCCGCAAGCGCAATGAAATGGCGTAGCTGGCGCAACTCCATGCCCGGACCTCCATCTGCTGAGCGGATCGAGAGTATCTGCCGCCGCTGTCACGGTCCCCCTGTTGGGGCCGCTCTGGCCGCTGTTCAGTGGAAATCGCACCCAGACACCTAGGTAAGGAGAACTTGATGCGCATCGATTGGGATGTGCCGATCACGATGGACGACGGCCTGATCCTGCGGGCCGACATCTTCCGGCCTGACGCGGACGGCAGTTATCCGGTGATCATGACCCACGGGCCGTACGCCAAGGGACTGTCGTTCCAGGAGGCGTTCCGGTTCGCGTGGTCGAACCTGGAGGCCGAGCATCCCGACGCGCTCGCCGGTTCGTCCAACCGCTACCAGAACTGGGAGACCGTCGATCCCGAAAAGTGGGTCCCCGACGGGTACGTCGTCATCCGTGTCGACGCCCGCGGATCCGGACGATCGCCCGGGTACGTCGACATCTTCTCGCCGCGCGAGGCCCGCGACTATTACACCTGCATCGAGTGGGCCGGGGTGCAGGAGTGGAGCAACAGCAAGGTCGGCCTGCTCGGGATCTCGTACTACGCCGTCAACCAATGGCAGGTTGCCGCGCTTCAACCACCGCACCTCGCGGCGATCTGTCCGTGGGAAGGGGCGACCGACTACTACCGGGAGTTCACCCATCACGGCGGTATTCCCAGCGACTTCCTCGGCCAGTGGTTCCCGCCCCAGGTAGAGGCGATGCAGCACGGCGTCGGCGACCGCGGCGCACGCAATCCGGTCACGGGGGTGCCGGTGGCCGGCCCGGAAACGCTCGATCCGGAGGTGCTCGAGAAGAGCCGGGCGGACGTGGTCGCCGAGATGCTCGCCCGTCCGATGCTGGACGACTACTACTGGGACCGGTCGGCCGACCTCAGCCGGATCACCGTGCCCACTCTGTCCGCCACGAACTGGGGCCACCACCTGCATACCCGCGGCGGGTTCGAGGGGTACAACACGACCCCGGCCGGCCAGAAGTGGCTCGAGGTCCACGGGCAGCAGCACTGGGTCGAGTTCTACACCGACTATGGACTGCGGCTGCAGAAACGATTCTTCGGCCACTTCCTCAAGGACGAGGACACCGGCTGGCGCGACCAACCACCAGTGTTCCTCAATCTGCGCAGGGTGGACGGCACGTTCGCGCAGCGCGCCGAGAACGAGTGGCCGTTGGCGCGGACCGCCTGGACAACATTCCATCTCGACATCGACCGGCAGGAACTGACCACCACACCACCGCAGTCCGCGACCAGCGTCGACTTCGCCGCGCTCGGCGAGGGGGTCACGTTGTGGACGGACCCGTTGAGCGTGGAGACCGAGATCACCGGACCGGCCTCCGCGCACCTGACCGTTGCCTCCAGCACCAAAGACGCCGACCTGTTCCTCGTACTTCGGGTGCAGGACCCGAACGGCCGGGACGTCACGTTCCCTGGTGCGATGGATCCCGAGGGCGCTGTCGCGTTCGGGTGGTTACGTGCTTCGGTGCGCGCGACCGATCCAGCGCTCAGTACGCCGTACCGACCTTGGCAGACCTACACCGAATCCCAGCCGCTCACGCCAGGGGAACCGGTCGGCGTCGACCTGGAGATCTGGCCGACCTCGGTCATCATCCCAGCCGGATACCGGCTCGGCGTCACACTGTGCGGCCGCGACTTCACGTTCGCCGGCGAAGGTCCGTGGCCGGAAGCGTACGGCGTCCAGATGCGCGGCAACGGCATCTTCGTCCACACCGACGAACGCGCCCGCCCCCACACCGTCTTCGGCGGCACCACCACCCTCTTCACCGGCGGGCAACACGCGTCCTCGCTACTACTCCCGATCATCCCAGCAACCGACGACACCGTCTGACCGCCCACACACTTCGTTTCGTCCGCCGTCAGGAGACGCTCGGCCTCGAGATCCGGTGCGTCTGTTGCCCGCCCCACGGCCACCCGCACCGACAGGTCGGTCAGGTCGGGCAGGAACTCGTGCAGCGGCGGATCGATCAGCCGCACGGTCACCGGCAGACCGGCCATCGCACGGAAGATCCCGGCGAAGTCGTCACGCTGCAGTTGCAGCAGATCCTCGAGCGCGGCCTCCTGCTCCACAGTTCCGTCCGCGAGCACGAGCCGCTCGACCAGCTTGCGCCGCTCCCCCAGGAACATGTGCTCGGTCCGGCACAGACCGATGCCTCCGGCACCGAACCGGCGCGCGCGCTCGGCATCGGCCGGGGTGTCCGCGTTCGCGTGTATGCCGAGCACCCGACGCGCTCGGGCGCCGCCTGGCCGAGATCATCCCGTACGTACCGATCGGCTCGACGATCCGCACCGGCGTGGTACGGCGCGACGACGACGAGGGCCGAGCCGGCCCGGAGAGCCGTCTGGCTCGCGTAGTCGACGACCCGCAGGCCGTCGGTGCTGCCGTCGACCTCGGCGACGACGGGTCCCGTCGTTCCCCTGGTGTTCATCCTGCCTCCTCTTACCTGCATCGAGCCTCGTACCTCAACGGCCGACCGGGCAGGGTCGCCCTGCCTTCAGCACAGGGCCGTTCGGCACATTCGGCGGAGATCGAGCCGCCTGCGCGGCTTGCTGATCAGCGCAGGCTCCGTACTCTGAGTCCATGGGAGCTCCGGTGGGCGGAGGGCACACCTGGGACGAGGGTGCGCTGGACAACGCAGGGCTCTCCCGCGTTCGGCTCGACGCTCTGCTGCAGGAGCTGCTCGGGCGTGTCGACGACATCATGGACTCGCAGGAGCGGCTGCGCGCCCTGCTCGACGCGGTCGTCGGCATCGGCGCCGATCTGGATCTCAACAGCACACTCGACCGGATCGTCTCGGCCGCCTGTGACCTGACCGGCGCCCGGTACGGCGCTCTCGGCGTGATCAGACGTGACGGCAAAGGACTTGCGCGGTTCATCACGCGCGGTATCGGCGCGGATCAGATCGAACAGATCGGGCCTTATCCGGAGGGACACGGGATCCTCGGGTTGCTGATCGAGCATCCCGAGCCGCTGCGGCTGCACGACCTGTCCGGGCATCCGCAATCGTTCGGTTTCCCGGCCAACCATCCACCGATGCGGAGCTTCCTCGGCGTTCCGATCCGGAGCCGGCAACAAGTCTTCGGCAACCTGTACCTGACCGAGAAGGCCGGCGGCGCCGATTTCACCGAAGACGACGAACGAACCATGATGGCCCTGGCCGCGGCGGCCGGCGTGGTGATCGCCAACGCACGTCTGTACGCCGACACCGAACGCCGGCGCCGATGGCATGAGGTGACGGCCGAGATCACCCAGCTGATGCTCGGCGATTTCGACCCGCAGGAAGTGCTGGCTCTGATCGCGCGCCGCGCTCGTGAGGTGTCCAGCTCGCTGGTGGGGTTGATCCTGCTCGTCGACGGAGCGGACCTGGTCGTTCGGGCTGTTGACGCTCCAGCGCCGGTCCACCGCTACCTCGGCCGCCGCTTCCCGGCGAACCTGCCGGTGCTGACCGACGTACTGCAGGGCGCCGAACAAGTGGTGATCGAGGACGTGGCCCAGTTGGCGAAGGAGTCCGGCCTGCTGCCGGAACTGCCAGAGCTGGAACAGATCGGCCGGACGATTCTCGCGCCGATCCCGCCAGGCGACCATCTCACCGGAGGACTCCTGATTGTCTCGGCTGCGCAAGGCGCGGTGCTGGCGGTCACTCCGGGTACGGACCTGCTCCGGATGTTCGCCAACCAGGCCACCCTGGCTCTGGACCGGAAGCAGGCTCAGAGCAAACAGTCCACGCTCGCGGTGCTGCAGGACCGCGACCGGATCGCGCGGGACCTGCACGACCTCGTCATCCAGCGCCTGTTCGCCACCGGTCTGCAACTGCAGAGCATGCACCGCCTGGTCCGGCCGGACGCGCAGGAACGCATCAGCCGTGCTGTCGAAGACATCGACTCCACCATCCACGACCTGCGGAGCGCGATATTCGAACTGCACCGCCAGCCTGGTCAGAGTTCGCTGCGTGGCGACCTGAAGACAGTGGTCGACGAGTACATCCAGCCACTGGGATTCCGGCCCCGACTCACCACCACCGGCCCGGTCGACACCGCCGTACCGGCCGCCACCAGACCTCAGATCCTCGCCGTACTGCGGGAGTCGTTGTCGAATGTGGTGCGCCACGCCAATGCCACCGAGGTCGTGGTCGATCTCGCGGTCACAGGCGACGGCGTGACCCTTCGCGTGGCTGACAACGGCACCGGGATCTCTTCCACCGATCGCGGCAGCGCACTACGGAAGCTTCGCGACCAAGCCGCCACGCTCGGCGGCTCGGCACAGGTCGAGCCGAACCAACCGCACGGCACAGTGGTCGAGCTTCACGCACCCCTGTGACCCTGCGGTTCGGGACTTTCGACCCTGGTGTCAGACCCGTCGCGCGGCGATCGTCGAGGAGGTGGCCACCCCGGACCACGGTGTCCTGAAGGATGTGCGATGAGCACAAGTCAAGAGTTCGATCATTCGCGGTTGCAGATCCTTGGGCCGGTGGAGTGTCTGGGCTTGCTCGGTTCGGTTCCGCTCGGGCGGCTGGTCTATACCTACGCCGGGTTGCCGGCGATCCGGCTGGTCAACTTCGTCCTGGATGACGACACGATCGTGTTGAGCACGGGTCAGGGTGACAAGTTCCGGGCGGCCGAGCGTGGTGACGTGGTCGCGTTCGAGGCCGATGCGGTGGATCTCGAGCGGCACTTGGGCTGGACGGTCACGGCCATCGGTCACCTGTCGGTCGCCACGGTCGAGGAGAGCACCGAACTGCGCCACACGCTGCCGATGCATTCGTGGCTACCGATGGACGACCCACAGCTGGTCCGGATGGGCATCGAGTCCGTGCATGGTCGCCGGCTGGTTCCGTGGGGCCAGCGGCCCCGTTCCCGTTAGTTCACTTCACCGGTGACTATGCGTACTGTGGTCGAGTGGCCGAAGGCTCGTCGGGGCGGGGAAGTTGGGACGAGGGGGCGCTGGAGTACGCCGGGTTGTCCCGCGTGCGTCTGGACGCCCTCCTGCAGGAGCTGCTCGGCCGCGTCGACGAGATCATGGAGTACCAGGAGCGGCTGCGCGCGCTGCTCGACGCGGTCGTCGGCATCGGCGCGGACCTCGACCTGAACAGCACCCTGGACCGCATCGTGACCGCGGCCTGCGAACTCGCCGGGGCACGCTACGGCGCGCTGGGCGTCGTCGGCCCCGACGGCAAACGACTGGTCCGTTTCATCACCCGCGGCGTGACTGACGAGGAGATCGCCGCCATCGGCCCCTACCCCGAAGGCCACGGCATCCTCGGGCTGCTGATCGAACACCCCGAACCGATCCGGCTGCACGACCTCGCCGAGCACCCCAGGTCCTACGGTTTCCCGGCCAACCACCCGCCGATGAAGAGCTTCCTCGGCGTCCCGATCCGGACCCGCGCGCACGCCTACGGCAACCTGTACCTGACCGAGAAGACCGGCGAGGCCGACTTCACCCAGGACGACGAACGCACAGTCACCGCCCTGGCCACCGCGGCCGGTGTCGTGATCGACAACGCCCGCCTGTACGCCGACACCGAGCAACGCCGCCGCTGGCACGAGGTCACCGCCGAGATCACCCAGCTGATGCTCGGCGAGTTCGACGCCGACGAAGCACTCCAACTCATCGTGCAACGCTCCCGAGAAGTCGCCGGCGCACAGATCGCCGCCCTGCTGCTCGCCGAGGGCAACGAACTGGTCGTCCGGGCCGTCGACGGGCCACCGGAATTCACCAAATACGCCGGCCGCCGACTCCAGACCGACCTGCCGCTGCTGCACCTGGTCGGCTCGGGCAGCGGCGACCAGATCGTCATCGAGGACCTCGCGCAGCTCGTCAAAGACGCCGGCGGATTCTCCGAGTTCCCCGAGAGCGCGAAGCTCGCCCGGGCGACGATCGCCCCACTACCGCCCGGAACCACCGCGACCGGCGGATTCCTCGCCGTCGCCATGGAACAAGGCGCCAGCACCCGCGTCGCCGAAGGCGCCGACCTGATCCGGATGTTCGCCGGCCAGGCCACCCTCGCGGTCGAACGCGCCCAGGCGCAACGCGACCGCGACCTGCTCGTCGTCCTCGAAGACCGCGACCGGATCGCCCGCGACCTGCACGACCTCGTCATCCAACGCCTGTTCGCGACCGGACTCCAGCTCCAAGGAATGCAACGACTCGTCCCCGCCGAGCACCAGCAACGACTCAGCCGCGCCGTCGACGACATCGACAGCACCATCCACGACCTCCGAGCGGCGATCTTCGAACTCCAACAGCCCCCAGACTCGACTTCGCTGCGCGGCGACGTCCAAGCCCTGGTCGCCGAGTACACCGAACCGCTCGGCTTCCGGCCCCAGCTGATCTGCACCGGCCCGATCGACACCGTCGTACCAGCCGCCG
The DNA here is from genome assembly GCF_036226565.1 of Kribbella sp. NBC_00709. Taxonomy (GTDB): domain Bacteria; phylum Actinomycetota; class Actinomycetes; order Propionibacteriales; family Kribbellaceae; genus Kribbella. The sequence goes on along the minus strand of NZ_CP108996.1, from coordinate 5,200,698 downwards.
TACGACCACAGATCCTCGCCACCGTCCGCGAATCGCTGTCCAACATCGTCCGCCACGCACAGGCCTCCGAAGTCACAGTCGAGGTCAACGCCGACAGTCAACAAGTCGTCGCACGGACCACCGACAACGGCGTCGGCATCGGCGACCAGCACCGCAGCAGCGGACTACGCAACCTCACCGAACGCGCACAGGCCCTCGGCGGCACCGTGCACGTCACCGACAACCAGCCACACGGCACGATCGTCGAGCTCCACGCACCACTCGCCGGCAACTGACAGCCGAACGGCCTCCCAGGTCAGGACCCTTGCCCGCAGCGCCACCCCCTCCCCCCGGCGAACCTGAAGTAGGAGAACCAGTGGGAGGAGCACCCACGCCCACATGATCATCCGATTCGGCCGCAGCCGGACTCACAGCGGCACCGCGCGCCGGCCGGTCGCCGACTTCCCCTCCAAGGAGCAACCATGACCACCACACTGCAACAGGAGATCGAGCGCTGGGAAGCCGATCTGCAGAACCTCGCCGAGACCAGCCAGTCCGACCACTGGTGCCTCGAAGAACAACGTCTTGCGGAGGCTCTCCGCACACTCGCCGCCTTCCACGGACGCATCATTCCGATGCTCACCGCTCAGGAACCACACGAACGGATTCTCGTCGACGAGATCGAGCACCTCCTCGACCACCTCCAAGACCTCCGCGACCACCTCTACCGAACAGTCCATCCGCCCAACTCCTACCTGGAGGTGGCTGAAACGATGGCCGCACTGCGCGCCCTCAGCCGGGTAGCAGTCCGGTTCGAACGAACCCTCGAAGACGTTTCATGACGACCACGCCGAGCCGGCCCGCCTGATCAGAGACACCTCGAGCGGGTCCGGATCTGAGTCAGGGCTGGTCGCCGCGTAGGTGGCGGGCGTACCAGTCCGGCTCGGGAGCCGCCGGCGTAATTCGCATCCGTACGTCGACCGCGAACGCGCCGCCCGGGGCCGCAACCAGCGGGTTGATGTCCAGCTCTGCGAGCTCGGGGACCGCATTCGCCAGCCAGGCGATTCGCTGCAGGACATCCAGGACAGCGTCCTGATCGGCAGCCTGCGCGCCGCGGTATCCGGCCAGCACCGGAGCGCACCGCAACGAGTGAAGCATCTCGAGCGCGTCCAGATCGGTCAGCGGCAACCCACGCCACTGCCGATCGGCCAGGACGTCGGTCAGCACTCCACCGCTGCCGGCCATCAGTAGCGGCCCGAAAAGCCGATCCCGGACGACACCGATGACGAGCTCGGTACCGGCCGGGGCCATCGCCTGGACCAGCACCTGCGGGCCGCCGGCTGCGGCGGTGATCTCGTCGTACGCCATTCCTAGCTGCACTGCGTTCGCCAGGCCGACCCGGACACCGCCGATGTCGGTCTTGTGCACCACGCCGGGTGCGGACGTCTTCAACGCGACCGGGTAGGCGACGGTCTCCGCCGCCGCGATCGCCTTCGAGCGCGTCACTGCGGTCAGGACCGGCATCATTGGCACGCCTGCACAGCGCAGGAGCTGACTCGCCTGCTCTGGATCCAGCCACCCGCCGCTGGGCGTGCGTCGCAGGAATCGTTCTACGACGACCCGTGCCCCCGCCGCGTCGACCCGCGGCAGCTCCGGTACGACGCCTTGCGGCCGAGCCCGCCACTCGGCGTACTGGACGGCATGCGCCAACGCGCGCACCGCGCTCTCGGGGAAGGGGAAGACCGGAATCCGACGGCCGTCTGCGAGCGCGACCTCGGGTCCGGCGTTCGCCGAGCCGACACAGTTCACCACGATCGGGAGACCTGCCTGGTCGCCGGCGGTGGCGATGGCGGCATAGATGTCGGCGACATTCCCGGCGCGCGTCACGGCGTAGTTCACCACCAGGCTGTCGACCTCGCCGCTCGCCACGATCACTTTCAGAGCCTCCTCGAGGCTCGCCGCCGACGCGGCAGCACCGAGATCGACGGGGTTCGCTGGACCAACCGCACCGAGCGCTGCAAGCTTCTTCTGGACCGCCGCACTCAGTTCGGGCAGGTCCAGGCCGAGCCGGCCGGCGGCGTCCGCGGCCAGGATCCCCGCTCCCCCGGCGTTCCCGACCACTGCCACCCGACGGCCCTGCGGCAGCGGCGGCACGGCAAGGACCCGGGCCGTCTCGACCAGTTCCTCGACCGTGTCCATCCGGAGTACGCCGGACTGCGCGAACAGCGCGTCGACAGCGGTCTCCGGGGTTGCAGCGGCCGCGGTGTGCGAGACGCCGGCCCGGCGTCCGCCGACCGAGCGGCCGCCCTTCACGACCAGGATCGGCTTCGTCCGGCCGATCATCCGGGCCAGCCCGCCGAACTTGCGCGGGTTCCCGAACGACTCCAGATACAGCCCGATCACCGCAGTTCGTGGGTCACCCCACCAATGCAGGAGCACATCGTTGCCGCTGACATCGACCTTGTTGCCGAGGGAAACGAACTCGGAGATTCCCAGCCCGGTCCGCCCGGCGTGCTCCAGCACCGCGATGCCCACGGCGCCGGACTGCGCAGCGAGTGCCAGCGCTCCCGGCGTCGGTGACACCTCGGCGAACGTCGCGTTCAGGCTCACGTCCGGGGCTGTGTTCACCAGGCCGAGGCAGTTCGGGCCGATCAGCCGGATGCTGTGCCGGCGAGCCACCGCCAGCATCTCCCGCTGCAGCTCCCGGCCGGCTTCCCCGAGCTCGGAGAATCCGGCCGTCAGCACGATCGCTCCACCGACACCGCTCTCACCACACTCCGTCAGCACGCCGAGCACCTGCTCCGCGGGAACCGCGATCACCGCGAGATCGACAGCGCGTGGCACCGCCGAGATCGACGGGTACGCCGGCACGTCGCCGATCCGTGCGGCCTTCGGGTTCACGGCGTACACGGATCCGGTGAAGCCGCCCTTCACGATGTTGAGCAGGAGCTCGTGCCCGATGCCACCAGGTTTGCGGCCGGCACCGATCACGGCCACGGTCTGCGGGGAGAACAGGCGATGCAGCGAGCGATTCTCGGCCGCCCGCTCCCGATCGGCCATCCGCTCCAGGGTCGCAGGGTGGTACGCCGTGTCGAGCACCAACTCGACCACGCCGCTGTCCAGCTTGCGGACCGGCTCGAAACCGGAGCCGACCAGGACGCGCAGCATCTTGGCGTTCTCACCCAGCGTGTCGGCACGCAGCCGTTGGATACCGTTCTCCCGAGCCGTCGCCGCTAGCTGCTCCAGCAGCAGGGTCCCGATGCCGCGGCCATGGACCGAGTCCTGCAGCAGGAAGGCCATCTCCGCCTCACCCGTGCGCAACACCTCGTAGCTCGCGACACCGACCACCTGGTCGCCGTACTCGGCAACCAGAGCGACATGTCCGCCCAGCTCGGCCACCAGATGATGGGTGTAGTCGTCGGCCATGCTCCGATTGATCCCGAAGAACCGCAGGTAGATCGACTCGTCCGACACCCGCCCGTTCATGGCGGCCAGCGCCGGTTCGTCGTCCAGCCGTATCGGCCGGATCCGAACCACCGACCCATCCGCCGCCAGCACGTCCCAGCCTGTTCCGGGCGGTGTACCCGGCCGTTCGATCGCCGTCATCCCAGCCCCCTCCGACACCCCACCACTAGCCCACCGCGCCAGGGCTCCCCCGGGCCAGTGCCGTTGGTCCCGGGCCGCGGGACCTTCGCCTCTAGGACCCCACCGACGCCGACCGCGACGCTGAGAACCATGCATGAACTCACCGGTAAGCCGTTGTCCGACGAGGAGGTCGCTGACCTCGACGCGTACTGGCGCGCGACCAACTTTGCGCGCCGCCGACGGACGCCAGTGGCTCATCGACCAGCGGGCCCGTCATCACGCTTACATCCTCGAGCACGGCGAGGACCTGCCCGAGATCCGTAACTGGCATTGGCGAAGGAGGCCGGCATGACAGTTGCCGTAGGCATCGATGGTCGCCCCGACTGCGAGAACGCGATCCGTTGGGGTGCGTCCGAGGCCGCCGCGCGCGGAGTACCTCTGCACCTGGTGCACGCGTTCGTCTGGGCCGAGTTCCGCGTGCCGCTCGGCCCGAGCGACGTGGCACCGGGGCTCCGCGCCCAGGCCGACCAGATCGTCGCCGCGGCCGTCGAGCTGGCACAGAAGTTCTCGCCCGGGGTGCCGGTCACGGGAACCAGGGTCGACGGCTTCCCGTCGGTGGTGCTGCTCGCGGAGTCGAGGACGGCCGACCTGATCGTGATCGGCAGCCGCGTCACCGGGCGCCTTCTCGGTCTGGTGGTCAGCTCGGCGGGTGTCGAGCTGACCGCACATGCGCACTGCCCCGTGGTCGTCGTACGACCGACGGAGGACGCGCTCCCAGGCAGCCTCGTGGTGATCGGGTACGACGGTTCGCCGGCCGCCGGCGCCGCGGTCGACTTCGGTCTCGAGTACGCCCGCAGGCATCAGTTACCGGCCCGGATCGTCACGGTCCTGGACGACGAGGACGACGACCACGACCTGCTCGCCGCGGTCCGCCCGTACGCGCGCAAGGCCGAGCTGATCGAGGTCACCGGTCATCCGTCCGAGATGCTGCTGGAATGGTCGGCCGACGCACAACTGCTGGTCGTCGGATCGCGGGGACACGGTGGGTTCGCCGGCCTACTCCTCGGGTCGGTGAGCCAGACCATGCTGAATCAGTCGCCCTGCCCGGTCGCGATCATCCCCCGGGCGGCGATCGAAGGTCCTCCGTAGCCGGGTCGTTCGGCACTGCCTCGCTCGAGCCCCCGCCAAAGGCTTCCTGGCACCGCCCCACCCGCCCGGCCGACTACTACCTCGGCTGAACTCCCGACCAGCCCAACCGCAGCCCCGTCCTGGGCACGGCTAGGCGACGGGGCAGCTCTCCCGGACATCACATCTAGGTCCGCGGCGGCTTCTTGGTGTGTTCGATGGCGAAGACGGCGGCTTCGGTGCGGCGCTCGAGGTTGAGTTTGCGGAGCAGGGACGAGACGTAGTTCTTCACGGTCTTCTCGGCCAGGAACAGGGATTGCGCGATCTGGCGGTTGGTCTTGCCCTCGGCGATCTCGGCGAGGATGCGACGTTCCTGCTCGGTCAACGACGCGTAGCGCGGGTCCTCGGTCTCGGTGGGGTGCCGCAGGCGTTCCAGCACCTTCACGGTCATGCTCGGATCCAGCAGCGATTCGCCGGCAGCAAGACGCCGTACGGCATCGACCAGCGCCTGGCCGTGGATCTGCTTCAGCAGGTACCCCGCCGCGCCGGCCATGATCGCGGTGAACAACGCCTCGTCATCCGAGAACGACGTCAGCATCAAGCAAGCCGGCGGCTCGTCCATCAGCGAGCGGACCTCCCGGCACACGGTGATCCCGTCACCGTCGGGCAGCCGGACGTCCAAGACCGCGACATCGGGACGTACGGCGGGGATCCGCGCGATCGCCTCCGCCGCGGTCGAGGCGTCACCGACGACCTCGATGTCCGGCTCCGCATCGAGCAACTGATGCAGCCCGAGCCGCACCACCTCATGGTCATCGAGCAGGAACACCTTGATCGTCATGACCGTCTCCTTCGGCTCCACGCCAAACCCCGGACCGGCGCCGCTCCAGCATCCCGCCATCCCCACGCTACCCGCCAGGGACCACAGTCCCGCCCTCGTCGGGACCTTTGCCGGGACCATTGCCGCCCGCCCCTACGGCGGGACCGTCCCGGCAGCGCCTCCTACAGCCCCACCGCATCACCGGCCGCCGCATTCGCTCCTGGTAGCCCAGACCCCCGCACTTTGAGAAGCCACCAACCATGTTCGCGCCGGCGAAATGGTTGGTGGCTTCTCAAAGTCGGGGGGTCAGATGTCCAGTTCGTGTTCGCGGAGGCGGGCTCGGGCTTCGTCGAAGTGTTCGCGGGTCAGGTCGCCGGCGGCGTAGCGGCGTTCGAGGATGTCGAGGGGCGAGGGCAGGGTGGGCGGTGGACGGCGCTGTGGGCGGCGCTGTGGGCGGCGCTGTGGGCGGTGCTGTGGGCGGCGGAGTAGGTGAACCGCTGCCCAGGCCGCGCCGCCCCAGAGGGCGACGACGGTGACGGCCCAGACCATGGCGCCTGTGGCTGAGTGCATCATCGGTTCACTCCTTCCAGGCGACCTTCGTGGAGCCGGTCAGCAGTTGGCCGAGTTCTTCGCCCCAGTGGTGCGCGCGTTCGATCTCGGCGTCGCTGATCGGGCCGGTGGTCTCGTTCACGAAGAAGCTCTCCGAGGGGCCGAGCAGCCGTAGGCCCATCCGGCGCAGTAGCTTCGCGGCCGAGCGGGCGGCCGAGCCCGGCAACAGTCGTACCTTGGCGATCCGGGTGTCGAAGGTCGCTACCCGCAGCAGGTCCGATCGACGTCCGGTCGGCGGCTCGAGCGCGGCCAGCCACTCGCGGATGCCGACCTCGATCGGCGTCACGAGATCGCCTTGCTTCCACGCTTCCTGCCGGGTCGACAGCCGGCTCATCGAGAACGCGTGCGTCGGTCCCCCGACGATCAGCAACCGGACGTCACCGGGCACCACGTTCGGGGCCCGGTTCACCGGCACCGTCTCGGCCGGGAGGTGCTGTCGCAACCCGTCACGGATCGCCCGCGCGATCCGCTCGGTGTTGCCGAACATCGACTCGTACACGACAAGTGCAGTCTCAGACATGATTGCTCCTCCGATCAGTGCGTTCCGACGACGGTGCGGGCAGGTTCCAGCCGCATGCCCTCGGCAACGGTCAGGTGGTGCGGCACGATCGCGACCGGGCAGGTCATCGCCGCCGCCGAACGCCGCGCGACCGGGTCGATCGGCAACCGGCCACCGTGCGCGCCGACAACGACCAGCCCGACATCGCCGCTCTCATGCACCAACGCCGCCGCCGGCGGCCGGCTACTCAGGAACCGCGTCACCCTCACGTCCGGGAAACGACTCGTCCACGGAGCCAGCGTCTCCGACAAGACGTAATCCGCCCGGCTGATCCACGAACCGTCCGGGTCCTCCTCCACAAACCGACGCCCGGCCGGCAGCCCGGCGTGGACAACGACCAGCTCCCCCTCCCGTCCCGCAGCGACCCCGAAGGCGAACTCCAGCGCCTCGGCCGACAACGCCGTACCATCGATGCCGACAGCAACCTTCCGGTCGACCAGCGACGGCCTCCACGACAGCGGTACGACAACCACCGGACAGCCCGCCCGCCCGGCCAACGTCAGATTCGCCTGGGAGTGCACCAACCGCTGCGGACCGCGGCTGCACGAACGCCCGACCACCAGCATCCGCGCCTTCCGCGCCGCCGCCGCCAGAACCCGCAGCCGAGATCCCTCCTCGGTGACCGCGACCAGTTCGGTCGCGTATCCATCACGGTGCCGCACATGCGCCACCGCCACCCGCACCGCAGCATCCGCCGCCTCGGCCGGCGGCTTCGGCGCGTAGCCCGGCATCATCGGAGAGTACGAACCGTGCGCCGAGTACGGCGCAACCAGCACCAGCTCCGCACCCATCCGCAACGCCTCCGCCGACGCGTAATCCACCACGCGAAGGTTCTCCGCGCTCCCGTCGACCTCGACTACAACGGGGCCGGTCCGATTCCAGGCACTCATCTTCCTCACCTCAAGATTGCGTAGGCACGACGGCCAGCGGGCACACCGCGTGGTGCACTACTCCTCGGGTCACAGAGCCAAGGAAGACAGACGCCAACTGCGTGTGGTGGTGGGTGCCGACGACCAGCAGTTGGGCGTCGGACTGTTCGGCCGCGGTGACGACGCCGTCGACCGCGTGGCCGCGCCGGACATCGACCTGGATCGTCACATCCGGGTACTTCTGGTGCCACTCGGCGGCGACGTTCTCGAAGTACCGCTGGGCATGCTCGGCCCACTCGCCGCTGACGCCGGCGGTGTTCATCGCGTCCCAGCTGAAAACGGCCGGCAGATCCCAGACATGCACGATCCGGATCGGCAGCTTCCGTTCGGTCGCCGCAGCCACAGCGAACTCCATCACGGCGGCGTTGTCATCCCCGTCATCGAGGGCGACCAGCACCGGCCCAGAACGGTCGGACGGCTTCCAGTGCTCCGGCACAACCACAACCGGGACGTTCGCGTGCGCTGCGACCGCCTCCGAGGTGGAACCGATCAGCAGCCGTTTGAACGTACCCAGCCCCCGGCGTCCGACAACCAGCATCCGGCTGTTCGCCGCCGCCTCGGTCAGGATCCGGGCCGGCGGCCCGATCATCAGGCCCGCCTCGTGGTCCAGCGCGCCCGGACTCGCGTCCAGGTTCTTCTGGACATCGGTGATGAGCTCCATCGCCGTGTCGTCGACCAGGTCCGGTTCGAGCCCTGAGGCCCGCCGGAGCCGATCGTCGATCACATGCACCGCCTGGAGGGGCTCCCGCCGGAGCAACGACTCCTGCAGGGCCCACTCCAGGGCACCGGTGTCGCGCCAGGAGCCGTCGACTCCGACGTGGATGACCGGTTTGACGGTCATGTCGCTCACCGCAGCCACGGGTACTTGCCGACGAAGTCCAGGCTGCTCCACCACTTGCCGAGACCCCATACGTTGCCAGCAGCAACCAGCGCGAGGGTGACGACGGTGGTGGCGCCGAGGATGTGGTCGTCCAGCACCGGGTTGGTCTCCGGCGGCAGGTTCGCCGACCACATCAGCAGATACAGCAACGCACCGCACACCGCGGCGATGCGCATCCCGATACCGAGCGTCAGCGCCAGACCGATACCGGCCAGGCCGATCATGAACAGCGGCGTGACCCACCAATCACCGACCAGCGACTGGTAGAAGTCGGCCATCGGACCGCTCGTACCCTTGCCCAGGAACCCGGCCGTCGGGTCGCCACCATCGATCCAGCCCTTACCGGACGGGGTCGCGTAGCCGAGGCCGAACACCTTGTCCACGAACGCCCACAAGAAACTCAGGCCGTACGCGATCCGCAGGACGCCGAGCGCACGCCCGGCCGCCGTGGTGATGATCGGATGCCGATCGCCATCGGGCTGCATTGCAGGAGCCGGCAGGTCTTGCCGCTGCCTAGTGGTCATGATGTCGTCCTTTCACTCGATTCCGACACCTCGATCCTGCGATCTCGTGTCGCCGACGGTCAGAGCCCTTCGCACCTCACTCGTGGGAGCCGAACGGCCCCTCGGTCCCGGGACGTATGCCGGTGTCCGCGGCGCGGAGCCGCGTCGAGGGTGGAATCGGAAGCCATGCCTGTCCCACGGAGGTGCCCCATGGCCGAGGTCATTCGAGGCGGCCCCGCGAACGCCGGACGGACCGATAACAAGATCGGCATCGCGACCTCGTACGACGTCGGCCAGCAGCACCGCCTCTTCGTTGCTGACGTTGTCCGGTAGCTGACTCTGTCCCGTTCGGCGACCCGCGACAGCGGCCGAACCGCACTGTTGGGCAGGACCTTCGGCCCTGCCTCCGGCACCCGCTCACGGCTTGACTGGAGCTGCCAGGAGTACGAGTCCAGGAGGTTCCTCATGTCCACACAACTGCCTGTGCTGGTAGGGATCGACGGATCCCGCGACGGGCTGATCGCGCTGACCTGGGCAGCGTCGTACGCGATGCTGCACGACGCGCCGCTGCACGCGGTGCACGTCGTCGACGACGACCGCCACGTGGCCGTCGGCGCGCCGACGAACGCACGCGACGACGGCAGCGAGGTGCTCGAAGACGCCCTCGACGAACTCGAGCTGATCGGCTTCCGGGCCGCGTCACTCGAAGTCCAGCACGGCCATCCTGCCCAGGTCCTGCTCGAGCAGTCCGAAGGTTCCAAGGCCCTGGTCGTCGGCCGCCGCGGCATGGGCGGCTTCGCCGAACTGGTCCTCGGCTCGACCTCCCAGGTCTGTACGGCGCTCAGCACCACAGTCCCCCTGGTTGTCGTGCCCGATACCTGGGACCCAGCAGCCCCACCCCGCGGGCGGATCGTGGTCGGCATCGACGGATCCGTCGAAGGTCAGGACGCGCTCCAATTCGCGTTCGAACAGGCCGCGACCACCGGCGCCGAGATCCTCGGCCTCCACGCCGTCGAGATCCCGAAGAGCTACCCAGACCCGAACGTCTGGGACGACCCGGACCAGGAGCCGTGGCGCGACACCGCCGACGAACTGCTCACGCGAACCCTCGAAGGCTGGACAGCGAAGTACCCCGACATCGCGGTCCACCGCCGCAGCGTCACCGACCACGCCGTTCTCGCCCTGGCCCGCGAGTCGCGCGACGCCGACCTCGTCGTGGTCGGAGGCCTCGGTTGTACGGCGTTCTCCGAACTGCGAATGGGATCCGTCGCCCGCGGTCTGCTCTACCACTCGCACAGCCCGGTCGCCGTCGTACACCATCCGGAGTTCTGACATGGACCACGTCATCAGAACCCGCAACCTGACGAAGCGCTTCGGTCACCGAACCGCCCTCGACAGTCTCGATCTCGACGTACCCGCCGGCAGACCGTCCGGCGTGGTCCGAAGATCACGGCACGGCGCTGATGTGGTTCTCCGCCAGTACGGCGGCGACGGCCTTGAACGGCGTGTCCTCGGTGCTGTCGATCGATGCGGCATGCTCGATCTGGGGATGCCAGCAGTGCAGGACCTCGAGGGGCTGTTCGGTCCGCGCCGCCTCCTCGAAGGCGAACGCGACCGCGTCCTCGGAATCCGGCGAACCATCGGTGCCGACCACAACCGACCCCGCGCGGTGCTCACCGCGCACGACAACAACCGGGCACGGCGCCTTGGCCGCCATGGCGCTCGCCACCGAGCCCAGCACCGCGGCCGACATCTTGTTCCGCGACCGGGTCCCGACGACGACCATCTCGGCCTCGCCGGCCTCGGTCAGGATCGCGTTCGCCGGATCGGAGTTCGCCAGCCAGCCGGAGCCGCCCGCGTACCCGAGCCGGTCCCGCGCGAACTGCACCGCGTCGTCGAGCTCGTGCTGGAACTTGTCCAGCGGCATCGGCGGCGGAACATACCCTTCGACGCCGAGCGCCGGCCACCGGCCGGCTTCAGTCAGATAGGCCCGCACTACTCGCACCGTTGACCCCCGCGCCTGGGCCGCGTCGACGGCCCAGCGCAAGGCGATCTGGCTCTCGGGCGTGTCATCGACGCCTACGAGGATGTACTTCTTCATCACTGGGTTTCCTTTCACGAGCCCTTCTTCGTGGAGCCGGCTGGCCGCTCCCGACTACCGATCGTCACCTTCGGAGCACGAGGAGGGCAGGGACCAACGGCCCTGTTCGCGGGCGCATCGGACCTGCAGTCTGGAAGGACCGAGCTGTTCAGGGGGGAACATGAGTACAGAAGGTCGTTTCGCGGTGCCGTTGAGGCCGACGGCAACGATTCCGGTCGGTACGGCGGGGATCCTGCCAACCGATGCGGCCGCATTGATTCGCAATCGCCTCAGGCCGATCCTCGGATCCTTGGCGCCGCACAGCCGGGTACGGCTGACACGGTTGACCGAGGCCGGGCTGATCAGACCGCTGGTCGCGCAGGCCGACGTACAGCTGGCGGGCGACCGACGCGTCCGGGCCCAGGTGGCCGCCGCGACCATGTCCGAGCTGGTCGGCCTGCTCGCGACGCGCACGATCGGTCAGCTGCACACGTACCCGGAGGCACTCGCCGAATGTCTGCGCGAACGTGTCATCACGCTGCCCCCACCGTCGCCGCCGGAGCTGCTACCGCCGGCCGTACGTCGAGTCGCACGGCGTAAGGTCTGCAGGCCGATGGCGATGACGGCAGCCGAGGCCATCGTGGCGCTCGAAGCCATGGATTACCGGTTCCACCTGTTCCGGGAGAAATACAGCCGCCAGGACAGCATCGTCATCCGCAGCGGAGCCGGCCGTTACCGGATCATCCAGGCACGACCGAATCCGATCGGGCTCGAGATCACGTCCCCGCCGATCGTGCTGGCCTCAGCCGAGCGCCGGAGCGTCGCGATCGCAAGATCCCGGCTCGATCTCACCGGTGGACCGGTCGAGATCTTCACCGACAAGGCAACCGGCCTGCTCACCGCCCTTTACGCGCGGTACGACGGTCACTACGGTCTGCTCGGCGCCGAGGTCGCGATCAAGAGCGCTCGCAGATCATGGTGATGGCTCCGCTCGGGCACTCCACGGGACCCGGGATGGACGGAGTACAGGTCCGCATCTGCGGCCGAGGGGGCACCGAGACCCCAGCGGGCGCGTACCCGGACGAAGGAAGACGTCATCTTGGGCAGCGTCGGTCGACGTCACCGGACTGCAACGCACGACAACCTCGGTACCGTCGCCACCCAGCTCCTGGTAGGCCTTCAGGATGTCGTCGAGGACAGCGACGCGTCGCGGAAGGCCGAGCAGGAAGAACGCGCCCGCGCCCGCGCTCGCGAGCAATGCGATCCGGTTCGGGCCGACCGCCTTGACTGTCGTGTACGCGACGCCGGCGCCCTCAGGAAGCCCTCCGCTTGGTCGCAGGGGACCGGCTCTCCGGAGCGGGATCGTCGTGACGACGGTGAGTCTCGTGGCCCGTGGCCACCTCTTCTTGTCCGCTTCCGGCGAGCCGGTCTTTCCCTGCCTCTTCAGAGTCGCCCCGGGCGGGCTGCCGCGGTCAGGGCCCAAGGTCCCGACCTCCCGGACCACCCGGCCCTGCGTCAATCGCGGATCAGCACCTCCCCGACGGCCCGGCGGGGAGTTTCGTAGGGCCGAAAGACCCGTCCATGGCGTGACTGCTGGGATCCGGGACAGGCGATGGTTCAGGGATGGACCACGCCGCGCACCTGCTCCGCCAAGGGTCCAAAGTCCCGCGTACGGGGACCGATCGGCCGATGCGGACGGCCTGTCGGCGGTGGATGCTCGAGGGACATTCAGGAGGTGGCTTCGTGCAGGACGCGCAGGTACGACCCGTGCCGTGGGCCCGGCAGCTGGTGATCGACGCCGGCCGCGCGGCCCGCCGCCGCCATGCCATCCACGGCTTGTTCGAGGTCGACGTCACCTCCGCCCGAGGTGCCCTCCGCCGCGACGACGCCATGCAGCTGTTCACCGCCTTCGTGATCCATTGCGTCGCCACAGCGGTCGCCGCCGACCCGAGCGTCCAGGCGTACCGCGATCTCCGCGGCCGGAGTGTCATCTTCGATCAGGTCGACGTGGGTCTCCCGGTCGAAGTCGAGGTCGACGGCGCCCCGTTCGCCTTCACCCACGTACTTCGGGACGCGGGTCGACGTACCGTCCAGGATCTCCACGACGAGATCCACACGGTCAAGACCGACCCACACCTGAGCCCGTCGGTCCGGAAGGCGCCGTGGGTTCATGCCTATCTACTGCTGCCCGGGTTTGTCCGCGTCGGGCTGCTTGGTGCTGTGCATCGGCTGCCCCGCCGGCAGCGGGCTCTGGCCGGAACCATCGGGGTGACGGCAGTCGGCATGTTCGGTGCCGGCGCAGGCTGGGGCATCGGGTTCCAGCTGCACACTCTGAGCGTCGTCGTCGGCGGTCTCGCGCGGCGACCCATCTTCTTCCAAGGCGTGCTGGTCGAACGCGAGTTCCTGCAGCTGACCGTGAGCCTCGACCACGACGTCGTCGACGGGGCTCCGGGCGCCCGCTTCGTCGGCCGACTGCGCGAGCTGCTCCTGACCGGCGACGGAATCCGATCGCACCATACCGCGAAGGAACCGGTATGAACCCGATGAAGTGTGGCGGGTGAACCTGCCTGCACGACTGCCCGGCCGGGGACGAGTCAGCTGTGCAGGCGGACGTGGTCGTGAGTGATCGCTTCGATGTCGGAGGCAGCTGCGTGCAGCAGCTTGTGCGCCAGATCCGACAGGGCGCGGGCGACGGCCAGCTCGTCACCGATCTCGGCTATCGCGGTGTCGGCCGGGCTCCGGTGAGCGGCGCCACGACCGATCAGATGGGTCTTGTCGTTGGTGTGCAGACGGGCCTCCGCGTGCGTGGTCCGCTCGTCCTCGTGCTCGTCGACGAAGATGTCGACGCGCCAGCGCCTGCTCGTGATCCTCGTGGTCATCGTCCCGTCCTTCCATCCAAAGGGTTCCCGCTCTCGATGCCATCCTCGGAGCTCCGCCGGCGACCGGCCAGGGCCTTACGGTCCCTCCCGGGCGGGAACTTCTGCCCTGCCGAGCGAGCGCGACCTGACGTGCGATGGAAGTGTGAGAATGGAGCAGGCCATGACTGATCTCGAGAAGGCCCGCGCCACCGCATGGATGCCGTCCGCCGAGCCGCTGGTCGTTGGGTCCGGAGGACGTGATGCCTTCCGTGGTTTGTTGCTCGGCTCGACCAGCCGCCCGGTTGTGCACCGTCCTTCCTGCCCGGTCACAGTCGAGCCCGCCGCTGCATGCTGACCGGCTGTTATCGAGCCGTCCACGACGGAACCGCCGACCCTGCGAAGGGGCCGGCGGTTCCGTCTACCTGACTCAGGCGGTGTGGGGAACCGCGCCGGTCAGTTTCGGCATGACCTCGGCGTCGGCGGGGACCCGGCGCAGGTGGGCGTAGCCGAGTAGCGAAAGGATCAGCAGGATCCCGGCGGCCGCGAACGCGGAGACGGCGGCGATCAGGGCGATCTGACCCATCTTCCCGAAGGCGTAGGCGTTGAGCAGCAGGCCGCGCAGCGTCTCACCACGGAAAACCGTCTGCACCTGGCCGGCCAGCTTCGTGTCGTTCGGGTTCGCCAGCGACTCCGAGGACAGCTGCGAGTACGTCTTGCCGCCGGCCATCTCGCTGATGTGAACGGCGATGAAGTGGTTGGCATACGCCTCCGCCTGGGCGCCGGTCACCAACTGCTGGCCGGCGTACTGCGACAGGTACGGCTTGACGGCCGGGTCGTCGAGTGAGTCGCTGCCGGCCTTCGGGAAGAAGATCTGCTGTGCGGCGAGCTGAGTGTGGACCTGGTTGTCGACGAAGTTGTGGGCCCACAGCAACAAACCACCGGCCGCGACCAGGACGATCACCAGGACGAACCCGGCGGAGGTGAGCAGCGCATCGAAGGTCTTGCGGCGCATGATCGGTTCCTTTCAAGCCGCGACGTGCGGCGACGGAGTATCGAGTGATATTGCTTCGAGTCTTCGTGCCTGCCGCCGCCAGGGCTACCTACCGAACGGCCCTGATCCGCAGGCCTATGGACCCGAAATCGTCCCGTCGACCACCGCCCCGCCCGCTCCAGCCTGGTCTCCTGTTCGCGCTTGGAATAGGCGGCTGCGTGGATCGCCTCGTCCGACTCCAAGCTCGAGCCGAGGCCACCGCCGACAGTTGCGGCAGGCGCGACAAACCACACCAGCACAAACAGGCCGGCACGGTGGACAGAGCCGCGCACCACATCGGGGTCCAGAACGAAGTACGCCCACGCCAGGTTCACGACGTACGGGGCGGCGTAACAGATGAGTACGCCGACCATCAAAGTCACCAACGTCGAGGCGTTGTAGAGGCGGGACCTTTCCTGCGCCCGCGCCACGGCAGGGACACGCGGCGCGCATCCTTCGTGTTCGGGTCCGCCATGCCATCGACCAGCGGGCGCACTGCCCGACGGGCGCGGTCAGTCAGGCCCTGCCGATCACGGTCGGCGCGGCTGGATCAGCCACAGGGCCCTTCGCGGATGGAATCCATGCCGGTTCGGTACCCACCACGCCACCCACATACGCCGAGATGACGCCCCTGGACTCGCTGCTCGGCGTAGCCAAACACGACAATCTCCCGTTCTGCAGGCGAATCGGCCCTTGAACCAGGCGATGCTCTGTCGCGGCGATGCATGCGAGACGGGTACTGGCAGGGCACCACACAGTGCGAGAGGACGTTTGAGATGCCCGGCGATGTTGTTGATCTGATCATGCAGGACCACCGCGAGGTCGAGCGGCTGTTCGACGAGCTCCAGGAGAATCCGGAGAAGCGGCCCAACCTGTTGCCGGTGCTGACCACCTTGCTGACCGCCCACAGCCGCGCCGAGGAAGCAGAGGTCTATCCGGTCGCCGCAGCCGAAGCCGGCGAGAAGGAAGAGGTCTCGCACAGCCAGCAGGAACATATCGAGGCCGACCAGCTGCTCGCGAAGCTCGCCCAGACCGATCCGTCGTCGGCCGAGTTCGACAAGGCCCTGCAGAACCTGATCGACGCGGTGTCCCACCACGTCGAAGAGGAAGAGACCAAGGTCCTGCCCGGTATGCGGTCCAACCTGTCGGACGAACGCCGTACCCAGCTCGGCGAGGCCTTCGTTGCCAGCCGCAAGCAACACCTCGGCGAACAACCTGGCGATATCACCCGCGACCAGCTCGCCCAGCAGGCGAGCAACGCCGACATCACGGGCACGTCCGGCCTGAACAAGGACGAGCTGCAGCAGAAGGTGCAGGACGAGGCGGACCTCTGACCGAGGGAACCCACATGGCAGCTCGCCCAAATGAACACGGCAAGTGGAGGTTGGTTATGTCTGTCGGCAGCGTAGACACCTACTACGACTACGACGAGCGCCGGTGGAAGTTCCGTCGCCTGGGCGGGGGTCCGGTCCATACAGCTCGCATCTGTCCCAGCCCGCCCGAAGCCGCGGTCCACGATGACCAGACGGCGCCCGCACCGCGTCCCGGTATCTCGAGATCCCGACCGGCACCCGTCCGGGCCGGCACGGGCGACGGCTGATTCACCAACTGTCGGCGAAGTAGGTCCAGGTCCACTCTCGCAGACCGCGACCAACCCTTCTTTACGCACCTCAATCAGCGCGAGAAGATGGTCAGCGACGCGAACCTGCGTACACCATCAAGACGGTAGATCCCTTACTAGCAAGGGATCTCGATCATCATCGACAACCGATGATCAGCTTCGGCCGGAATTCAGCGGTTCGGGGTTCGAGTCCCTGGCGGCGCACGAAGGACCCAGGTCACCTAGGTGGCCTGGGTCCTTCGTGTGTGGTGCGCAGTCAGTGCTTCGGCGCGCGACAGCGCTCGGTCGCTCTCTCGGTCGTTGGCGGCTTCGTCTGACCGGTGACTGTGCGTCACATCACGGGTACCGGCTTTGGCTTGTCAGGGGCGTTTGGGTAGGAGGCCAAGGTCGATGGTCTGGTCCAGGATCTTCTTGCCGGACTCGTCGTAGCCTCTGATGTGGGAGGCGCTGTGGCCGGGGGCTGCCTGGACGAGGGGGCCCAGGGTGTAGAAGCCGTACTGCCCGACGAGAGCGGCACGTGGGCCCTTCTCGCCTCGTACGTCCACCAGCACCTTCGCGAGGGCTTGTGGCCCTTGGCCGGACGCCGGCCAGATGGCGGCGTTGCTCCGGGTCGCGTCGTCGAGTTTCCGCCGGGTATACACGGGCCCGTACAGGTCACCGCCACGCGACCGGTCGAACGTGTCGGCGACGCCGCACGTGATCGCGAGATTGTGCCGTGGCGCGACCAGAACAGCGAGGAACAAGCCATGGTCCGAGGGAGCGGACCGATCGGGCTCCACCTTCAGTGCGACCGTCCACCCGGACGTATCGACGGCTTTGCGAGGGACGATCCCTGCCTTCAAGTCGTGGAGCTTCGCAGGCATCTCTGCCGGGCTCTCGGCTGCGACTCGCGGAGCGCAGCGCTGCAGGATCTCCGCGTCGCTGAGTCGACTGACCGGCGGCGCGGGAGCGACCGGCTTGCCGGTCTCGCTGTCGATCGCGACGGACTGGGCGGGTGCTCCAGCCGGGCCGACACCCTGACGATCGGCCAGCGGCCAACTCATCACGCCGGCAGCCACCGCGGCGGCCGCGACTCCGGTCACGGACACTCCGACGAGTCGATGGATCCGTACCGAGCGCCGGCCGCGACGAACAACGTCGTTCACGGACTGGCTGAGCGGCCGATCCGCGTCGTCCGACAAACGGTCCAGCAGCTTCTCGATATCACTCACGACGTACACCTTTCGCGCTGGGAGAGCAGCTCACGCAGACGCGCGAGTCCTCGGGATGTCTGGCTCTTCACCGCACCGGTCCCGATGCCCAGGACCTCCGCGGTCTGCTCGACGCTGAGATCGGAGTAGTGGCGGAGCACGATGCAGGCACGCTGAGCCGGTGGTAGCAGCGCGAGTACTTCGAAGACCATGTCCCGGTCGTCGATCGCGTCGATCTGGTCCGGCGCCAGCGGCGCACTCTCGACCGCGGCCCCGTCGCCGTCCAGGAACTCACGCTGCCGCCAGGCGCGCCGCGACTGATCCAGGATCGTGTTCACCACCACGCGGTTGGCGTAGGCGGGCAGGTTGTCGTGCCGGTTGATCCAGTTCCACCGCCGGTAGACCTTGACCAACGCGTCCTGTGCCACGTCCTCGGCACGGTGCCAGTCACCGCACATCAGGTACGCCGTACGCCGCAACCGCCGTACCGCCATCGCCGCGAACTCGGTGAACTCCGCCTCGTCACGTCTTCGCATCCGGCCTCCTCTCAAGCTGTCACACAAGAAAGGGGCGACAACCCCCGTCAGGTTGCCACCAGCCACCATCGAGTACCGAACCAATTCTCGGTCAGGCCGGCCCGCCGCCGCGGCGGACCGGAACGGCGTCGGCCGCGGATACGTTGTGGAGCAGCTGAGCGTTGATCGTCACCCCAGCAATGCGTAGCGTGACTGGCTTCGGGAGGCCTTGGCGAGTCACCTTGTCACGGTGCCGGCGACGAGGTTGATCGTTGCGGCGAGGATGACGGTTCCGAACACGTACGAGAGGAGGCAGTGCCGCAGTACGACTGAGCGGATGGTCGAGCTGGACACGCTGGTGTCGGAGACCTGGTAGGTCATGCCGAGGTTGTAACTGAAGTAGAAGAAGTCGCGGTAGGCGGGCTGTTCGTCGCTGTTGAAGTCGATGCCCCCGACGGGTTCGAGGTAGTAGTGCTACGCGTAGCGAGCGGCGTACATCATGTGCAGAACCGCCCAGTTCATGAACACGCCCGTCAGACCGATCGCGGCAGCGGGGTTTTGGCTCTGGGAGTCACCGAGGATCAGCAGTACGGCGATGCCGGTGAGGCCGCCGAGCGTTGCGGCCACAACGAACAGCTCCTCGACTACTGGCCGGAATTCCTCGCCCCCGACGAAGCGACGGGTGGCCCCACCACCCGAGCCATCGTCTGCCTGGGGCGCCTCCACACCGTCACAGTGATCAGTTCACGATCTCGATGTTGACCGACCTGGTTGGCTGGCCAGGTTCAGTGGATCGCTGTGTCGGTTGACGAATCAGTTCCGCAGGGCATCTTCGAGCCAGGGACGCAGCACGGCGGCCGGCGCGGCGCCGGTCTGGGTGGCGATCGCCTCGCCCTGGCGGAACACCATCAGGGTGGGGATGGACCGAATGTCGAACCGGCGCGACACCTCAGGCGCCTGATCGGCGTTGATCTTGACCAGTTTGATCTCGCCGGCCTTTTCACTGGCGAGTTGTTCGAGCACCGGACTGACCATCCGGCAGGGACCACACCATGGCGCCCAGACGTCAACCAGAACCGGGGTCCGGGACTGCTCGACGACCTTGGCGAAGTCTTGGTCGCCTGCGTCGACGATCCACGGCAGCGGCTTGCCGCACCGACCGCAGACCGGTTTGCCGTCGCCGGTCCCCCGCACCCGGTTCTTCTGGCCGCAGTGCGGGCAACTGACGATTTCAGCTTGAGCCGTCATGCCCGTTCTCCAAAGCCTCCGCGGCGCCCTGCAGATTCTGCAGATCCGACTCGAGCGCCGTCGTACCGGTCGGATCGAAGGACTGCAACTCCGCCGGGTCCGCGTCGAGCCCCTCGCTGGGTTCGCTGGACTTCGCGGCGTCCAGCTCGTACTCCGCATCGTCGGCGATCTCGCTCGGATCGGTCGTGACGGCCTTGACCTCGTTGCTCGGATCTCTCGTCATCGTTCGAGGCTAATCCCAGGACCAGCACCCTGTCCGTGTTCTTGTTCCCGCCGACAGGAAGCTCGTCGGGGGCGGGACAGATCGGGGGCCCGCCCCCGACGTTCTCCCGGTTCGCACGGAAACGAGCCGCACGTCTCGTACTGGTCACCGCCTTTGCCGTCGGCGCCCTGGTGAGTCTCGTCGTACCGGGCATGCCGTTAGCCGTCGGTCTGGTCCTGGGCGCACGACCGACCAGGGAGCGCCGTCCCGGATCGCGATCTCCTGCTGTTCTGTGGACGTCAGCGGCTCGACGATCTACAAGGACCTTCCCGAGCTGGGCCGGGTTCGATCTATTGGGACCCCACTGGGCCGGGGGTGCTGGCGACGTCGAGATCCTCGAGGTCGTCGAATACGACCACGGCATCGGCGGCGGCGTCACGGAGCTCCGGCAGGACGGACTCGTCTTCAGAGATCGCCTCGAGCGCTCCGACCGCTCGCTCGATGATTGACTCGATCCTGGCCAGGGCCTGTTCCATCACCGCGACGCTGACCGGCTCCGAACCGATTCCCAGCCCTTCAGGACTGAGCTGATCCGCGACGCCGTCGATCCGCCATCGCGCAGCCAGTTGCGGACCGATCGCTTCGTCGAGCAGATCGGTGGCCTCTCGGCAGGTCCGGCTCACAACTGCCGGCACTGCCGGCCCGCCCTCGACCGTGAGAGTCATCGCCGCTACCGCCAGACTGCCGAAGCCCGCGGCTACCAGTGCCTGCCGCAACCTGGCCAGTCGAACCACGGCCGGCCCCTGCGCCAACTCGGCCCAGTCCAGTGTCGCGTCGGCCTCGTCGAACGCCGCCACCAGCCGCGCCGCCACTACGTCCTCAGACTCGCTCATCTCCGCATCGTTCCACCTTCCAGCTCGGGCCGCCTAGGCGTCCACGGCATGGGCCCTTCGCGGACTCGAAGCCCTACGCGTGACGGAGCCGTCACAACACCTCAGGCTGGGTTGGCTTCTCGTTGGTTACGTGTCGGCGGTAGTGGCGGGCGGACTTGGTTCGGGCGCCGCAGGTTTCCATCGAGTGCCAGCGTCTGCCGCCGTTTCGTGAGGTGTCGTAGAAGTACAGGACGCAGTCCGGATGGGCGCACCGTCGGATCCGGGCGGGATGCGTCGCGACGAGTTCGGTAAATGCGCGTGCTGCGCGCCAGGCCGCACCCCACCCCGGATCCGCGGTGGGCGTCGTCGTGGGTCGCCCGTCGGTCACTCTGGTGCTCTCGTGGCCGTGGGACAGAACGTCGTTCATGCGGGCATCGGCTTCGGGGCCGGGTGACTCCAGGAGCGATCGGATCGCGGCTCTCGAGGTCCGGAGAGCATCCACGTCTTCCGCGGCCGGGTCGAATCCGTACTCGCGGAACCAGAGCTCGGGCGCACCGTCGGCGGCGAGGAAGTCGACCTTGGCGCCGTGGTCGACCCACTCGGTGTTCACGAGGTCGAGCGCGATCGTCTCTCCGACCAGCAGTCGCTCCATCATCCCCGAATCATACCAGCAAACTGAAGTTGACAGGTTAGAGAGGGTTCCGCACGGCGATTCGGCGTACGAAGTCCCCGGCTCCTTCAGTAGTCGAAGTTCACCAGGCTCACGTGTTCGCCATCGAGCCATTCCAGAACAGACTTTCTCAGCCCTGGCCCGGCACACACGCGGAATCGTCGGCGTCCCTCGATTCCGGCGCCCAGTACATCGTCTCGTCGGATTCTTCTGGTGTGGATGTCAGCGCCGAGTCGAGCCAGCGTCTGCAGGTCGCGCTGTCCGCTCGCGTCCAGCTCGCCAGTCACGAATAGGGTGACTCGGCCGATGCGTTCGACGACGTCGACAGCAAGCGGCAGATCATCGGCTCGCAGGGTCCACAGGAGCGACAAGCGCTGTTCGGATGCGGCCAGGTGCGCCATGAAAGGTGTGATCCCGACTCCGCCGGCCACCACGACGAGGTCCTCATCCGGTGCCCGGAGATCCTCTTCGCCTTCGAATCCGAGCACGGGAACCTTCAGCTCCGCTCCGGGAACCCACCGCTCCAGGAAGCGCGTGACCGGCCCGTGCCGGCGGACCGTGATGTCGAACTCGACACCGTCCAAGGAATCCCGCTGCTCCACGTCCGCAGCTGTCGATCGCCGTACGGGCGCACTCGAGATCGTGAAGGACCTGATGTAGTCGTCGTTGAGCGACGCGGGATCGTGATCACGCATGTGCGACCACCCCTGATCGAGCTGAGCCGAGAAGTCGAGCGTGACATGCTGCCCCGGCCGCCACGGGGCGAGACGCGGAAACTCCTCTTTCGCCTGCAGGGACGAAGGATCGGGAGACAGCCGGAAGGTATGGCGAGACACGGTCGGCGTGATCCGGGACGAGCGGATCAAGCTCGCGATGGCGATTCCATCGGATCGTTCGTCGGTGAGATCGCCCGTACCGCGAAGCTCTCTCGCCAACCGGCGGACCGGCGGGTTGTACGGCGAGGGGTCCAGCAGACGCCCCCGGAACGGCAGCCCGTCGCTCACGAAGCGAGCTGCCTCCACCGTGACCTTGACCGCGACTCTGCTGTGCGGCAGCACCGCTGTCGCTTCGGCGCCGACGAGAATCTCTGCTCGCCCACTGAGGTACAGAACGTCCCCCGTCTCGAAGTCGGGGAAGGTGATTCCGACCGCCGGATCGGTCTGCAGGTTTCCCAGCGACTGGAAGAGGCGGTTTCCCGAGTACTCCGGATAGACCAGGCTCACCCCCTCATCAGCGGAATTGCTGAAGACCCGCACGAATCCCGGCGTACCGCCGCGGTTGTTCGTGTCCATGCTCTTCGTGCCGTGCCGACTGGAGAGGAAGAAGATGTCCGACTTGCCGATGAGCTCCACGGCCTCGTGCGGCAGCGGCAGCGAGTCGCTGACCAGGCGAGGCGATGGCTCGTGGGCCCAGACGGCCTTCCTGTTCAGGTACTTCGGGCAGTTGCCGAGAGTTTCGTCGACGGCCACAGCCAACTGCACATCCACCCGCGTCGGATCGGTCTCGATCTCGACCGTCTCGTTCGCCAGGACGATCCCGCGGAGCACCCGGCCCGCGAGCTTGACCCGTGACCTCTTCTCCAGGTCCATCGCCAGACCGGCGACCAGCTTTCCTCGGCCGTGATCGACGACTCCCCCGTCCTGGGCGCCCGAGAACAGCGCCTCCAGGACGGGATCGAACCCCGTCCAGCCGGCACCGGGTGCGAGAAACGCGGGCGAGCTCAACCCGAGCACTCCTGCGGCAATGGGCTTGATCACTCCTGCCCGTCCGCCGAGCACCGTCGTCCAGATCCGGTCGGCCTGATCGACGGTTCCCAGCGCGAGAAGCGGGCTTCGCTCCATCCAGAGTCCATAGGCGGTGGGCAGGCCGTGGATGGTCGGGTTGTCATGCGCAGGCACTCCGAGAAGGCGGTGCATCGCCGCTTCACCGGCGTGCCATTGACCTTGCCGGTGCGGGTGATGTGTCTGCATGAGCCGTCCTCCCGGGATCATCCCCGACGATGCACGCCAGTTTCTTACCGGCTAGACTAGCATGACCGGTTAGATCAGGATCCGCCCGTCAGACGTCCAGGATGCTGCTCAGCCTGGCTTGACCGCCTGGGTTGCGAAGTACTGCGACATGTATTCGGCGGATGCGTTGGATTGGTGCGGTGCTTCCGCGAAGCCGGTGAGGACGAAGCCCGCGGCGAGTTGCCCGCCGATCTGGTCGGTGAGGGTGTGGCTGTACTCAAGAGCGGCATCCGCGCCGAACTTCGTGGCGCGTTCCTCGGCGGTGTACTGCGTGACGTCGCTGTAGGGCAGCTTGTGTACGACGACCAGCTCGCCGCGCTCGTCGAGGGCCTCGTGGTCGAACAAGTACGCATCCGGGTTGAGGAAGCCCGCGAGCAGAGTCCCGCCCGGTCGCAGGACGCGGAAGCACTCACGCCACACCGGTGCCACGTCGGGTGCGAACACGTTCGAGACCGGGTGGAACACGACGTCGAATGCTGCGTCGCCGAAGGCGCTGAGGTCGCGCATGTCACCTAGGACGGTGTGCAGCTCGAGTCCGTCGCGCGCCGCCACCATCTGGTCCTGGCCGAGCTGGCGGGGCGAGTTGTCGAACACGGTGACCCGCGCCCCTGCAGCGGCGAGGATCGGACCCTGCTGACCACCGCCGGAGGCCAGGCACAACACGTCCTTGCCGGTCAGGTCTGTCGGCAGCCAGGAGCGGTCGACCGGCTGATGCCCGATGAGAACGATCGACCAGTCGCCGTTGCGAGCGCGCTCGACATCCTCAGCACTCACCGGCCTCGACCACTCGTTGCCCTCCTGGACGTACTTGTCCCAGGCTGCTCGATTGTGGGCACCGGGGTCGACAACATCGTCCTGCACGTTCAACTCCCTGCTAGCGGTTCGGTGCCGCAAGCAAACACGATCACAGGTGCGGACTCAACGAGAATTAGCGCCAGCTGGTGTCGTGGGTGAGGCGGTGGTGGGTGGTGTTGTAGGTGTCGACGCTGGTGATGCTCTTGCCGGCGGTGATGGCGATCGCGAAGGCGCGGTAGCTGGTCCCGGGGACGGTGGTCGCGGTGGACTTCAGTTGGGTGCCGTCCGAGAGGTTTACGATGCCGTAGGCAACGGCTACGCCGACGTTTGCGACGAACAGGCGAGATCCGTGAGTTCCCTTGTCCTGTAGGCCCCACAGTCCTGCGCCGCCGGTCTGGCTCGGGTCGTGGGCGCCGGTCACCGGTTGGCAGTCGGCCCAGGGGCCGCCCTGGTGGTCGATGCGAACACCACCGATCACCATTCGCTGACACACCAGCGACGACTTACCCGCGACGTCCTCGGCCTTCGCCGGCGAGACGTATCCCGCCGGGAGCGTCGGATAGAACTCCAGCACCACCGACCATCTCAGACCATCCACCACGCCGTGCCCCACGGTGGCATCGACCGGAGCGTTCCGTTGCGAAGGGATCGCGGCGGGCGTGACCTGACTGGGGGTACTGGCAGGTCTCCTCCAGGACAGCGGCGTACCGATGGCGACAATCGCCACTACTGCCGCCACCGCGACCATCGCGGTCACGTTACGTCGTTTCTTGTGCGCCTGGCCGGCGGATAGAATCTCGTCGAGCGGGACGGGCGACGAGGTGTGCAGGTCCTGTGAATGCTTGACGGCGGCGCGCATCCAGTCGTCATCGGGGTCAGGGTCGAAAGTCATCGCGGATCTCCAAGCCGAACTGAGTGGTGGGCGAGGTCCGGGTGCGTGCGGAGTTTCGCCAACGCACGCGAGGCCTGGCTTTTCACGGTGCCGACCGAACAGCCGAGAATCTCGGCGACCTCTTCGACGGACAGGTCCTCGCAGTACCGGAGTACGACGACCGCGCGCTGGCGTTCCGGCAACTGGCGGAGCGCCGGCGCGAGGACGTCGTGTTCGCCGGTCCCCGGCCCGTCCTCGTCGGCGGGCCGGGTGTCGGGCAGTACGGGCTGAAGGAACAGGGCAACCCTGCGACGTCGGTACCGACTGCGGTTGGTGTTGATCAGCGCCCTCCGCACGTACTGCTCCACCGTGTCCATCCGCAGCCGCCGCCACCGTGGATAGATCTTGGCGAGCGTCGTCTGCACGAGGTCTTCGGCCTCGTGGAAGTCGCCCGTCAGCAGATACGCGGTGTGCGTCAGAGCCCGCCAACGGGCAGCGACGAAACGGGTGAACGTGAGGTCCGGCTCCTCAGTAGAGTCGGAGGGCGTGTGCGGCACGTCAGGGCTGTCCGTTCCTGGTGGGTCAGCGCCAGTAGGTGTCGTGGGTGAGGCGGTGGTGCCGGCCGTCGTACGTGTCGACGCTGGTGATGGTCTTGCCCTTGGCAATGGCCACGGCGAAGGCGCGGTAGCTCGTACCGGGCACAGTCACGGCGCTCGCCTTGAGTTGGCTACCGTCGGCCAGGTCCAGCACCCCGGAGGACACACCGGACCCGACGGTGGCGACGAACAGCCGGGATCCCCGAGTTCCCTTGTCCGTCAGGCCCCACAGCCCCGCTCCGCCCGCTTGACTCGGGTCATGAGCACCGGCAACCGGTTGGCAGTCGGCCCAGGGGCCGCCCTGGTGATCGATGCGGACGCCACCGATCATCATCCGCTGACACAGCAGCGACGACTTGCCGGCCTCCATCTTCATGCCCTTGGCCGGGATCGCGTACCCCTTCGGCAGCGTCGGATAGAACTCCAGCACCACCGACCACCCCAGACCGTCGACCGTTCCCTTGCCGATCGTCTGCGCGACGACCTTCGACGCGACGGTGCTCGGGGCTGTCAGAGTGGCCGGCCGCACACTGGTGGTGACCGGGTCACCGCCTGCCGCGAACGCAGACGCCCCGAACGCGACCCCACCGACAGTGGCGAGCACCGCGGCCGTGATCGCGGCCTTCTTCGGGAAAGTCACAGGTATCTCCTTCAGGTTGTACCGCCTGGCACCGTGCCGGGCTGCCCGTAGGTACTCCCGATCCCCCACACCAGGTTGCATGGGGTACGACGCCAACGCCGGTCGCCCGGTTGTCCGGGATGCGGCGCGGGCTCAGCTGGAGGCGTCCTCGATGGCGGCTCGTCGTACGACGCGCAGCGTTGACCGGAGGCTGTCCAGGTCGGTGGAGCCCAGCGCGAGCCGGATCGCCTGCGGTGTGTGGGTGGTGGTGCTGAACGGCTCGGCCGTGGATACCGAGATGTGCCGGCGGGCGAGGGTGGCGGTCAGGCGATCGGCGCGCGCGTCGTCGGGCAGCGGCAACCAGGTGAAATAGGACGCGGGATGACTGACCAGCGGTAGGCCCGCAAGCTCTTGTACGGTGATGGCCTGGCGAGCCTTGGCGTCGGCGCGTTTCTGTACTTCGAGCCGGTCCACCGTGCCGTCGTCGAGCCAGCGGCAGGCGATCGCGGTGATCAGGGCCGGAGTGTTCCAGGTCGTCGCCCGGATCGCACGTTCGAGCGCCGGCACCATCGCCGGTGGGGCGACGACGAAGCCGACCCGGAGGCCGGTGGCGACACTCTTGGACAGTCCCGAGACGTAGACGGTGATGTCCGGCGCGGTTGCGGCCAGCGGCGGTGGAGGATCCTCGACCAGGTATGCGTAGGCGGCGTCCTCGATGATCAGCGGACCGTGCTGCCGGGCGATCTTGAGCAGACGCCTTCGAGCGGTCGCCCGCATCACCCAGCCCAGCGGGTTGTGCACGGTGGGCATCGTGTAGATCGCGCGCACAGGGCGGGTCGCGCACAGCTTCTCGAGGGCATCGAGATCCGGCCCGTTCGCGGCTGCGGGAATGGGCGCCAGCTCCAGATGAAAGGCCTGCGCGAGGACCTTGAAACCGGGGTAGGTGAGAGCGTCGACCGCGACGACGTCCCCGGCGTTGAGCCCGGCCATGACGGTGATGGCGAGGCCGTGCTGCGCACCATTGGTGATGAGGATCTGGTCCGCGCCGGCGGCGACTCCTCGACGTTCGAGGTGCCGTGCGATCGAGGCTCGGTCCTGGGGACGCCCTCGATGTGGCTGGTAGCGCAGCAGCGTTTCGAGGTCACCAGCGGTGGCCACCTCCCGCAAGGCCCGCCGGAGGAGATCAGCTTGCCCGGGCAGCGACGGGTAGTTGAAGGTGAGGTCGACCGCGTCGGTCGCGACGACCTGCTGATCGATGCCTTGTCCAGCCGGTACGAGGATGTCGCGTACGAACGTGCCGCGGCCCTGCTCCCGGCTCACCAGGCCCATCGTTTCCAGTTCGGCGTACACGCGGGTCGCGGTCACGACGGCGATGCCCTCCCTGGCGGCGAGCCCGCGGTGCGTCGGCAACCGCAACCCCGGGGCCAGCCGGCCGGTCCGGATGTCGGCTGCGAGCGCATCGACCAGCAACTTGTACCGCGAGGCTGCCATGCACCGGATTGTATCCATGACAATTCTTTGACTGTCCTGGTAGCGGGTTCTTACCGTCGAGAGATCCACCCACCCGGAAGGACAGCCGGTGCACATCGCCATCCTCACCTTCGAGGGCTACAACGAGCTCGACTCCCTGATCGCGCTCGGCGTCCTCAACCGCATCAAGAACGACGACTGGCGCGTCACCATCGCCACCCCGAGCCCCAAGGTGACGTCGATGAACGGCGTGGTCATCGAGCAGATGTCCACCCTCGAGGAGGCGTGCGACGCGGACGCCGTCATCGTCGGCAGCGGTATCGCGACCCGCGAAGTCGTCGAGGACCCCGCAATCATGAGCATCCTGCGCCGCCTCGACCCGACGCGCCAACTGATCGCGGCACAGTGCTCCGGCGCGCTCGTACTGGCGAGGCTCGGGCTGCTCGACGGCGTACCCGCCTGCACCGACCTGACCACGAAGCCGTGGGTCATCACCGCGGGCGTCGAAGTGCTCAACCAGCCGTTCTACGCCAAGGACAACCTCGCCACCGCCGGCGGCTGTCTCGCCTCGCACTACCTCGCCGCCTGGATCATCACCCGTCTCCGGGGCAAGGATGCCGCCGAAGGCGCACTGCACTACGTCGCCCCGGTCGGTGAGAAAGAGGAATACATCGAACGCGCCTGGCGCAACATCACGCCCTACCTGCCGCACGGGTCAGGTCATCCCGAGCGGGCATCATCATCTCGGTCTGGCGCCGGCACCGCCGAACCCACATCCGCACGCTCGAGGACGAGCAGCACAGTGGCGTAAATTCGCTTCACCTGCGCGAGAAACATCCGGATCTGGTCGACGTCTGTGGATTCCTCCTCGGGCGCGTGCAGCAGAGCGGACACGAGTAGGCGCATCGCGTACAGCTGATACGTGGTGGGGGCGTAGTAGTTCGCCTGATCCAGGCTGCCAGGCCGACCGGACCAGCCGGCCATGGCGTCCCACATCACTTGGTCGACGGCCACCGTCGTGAGCACCCGCTCGATCCTGCGGCACGCTGGTCTCAGGATGCCAAGCGCGTCCTCGGCATCAGATTCGGTCAACGCCAACAGCTCGTCGATCTCAGGCAGGGTTTGCAGAGCATGGCGGACCAGGTACTCGATCCGCTCCACCGGGGTAGCACCGGCCAGATCGTTGGCCACCTCCTCCGGGGGATCGTGCGGCTTTGCGGCCTGCCTCGCCATCCACGACACCATCGCTTCGACCTTCAACTGCTCCAGACGTCGATCCGGCAACCCTGCCCCGAATCTGTTGTGGGCCGCTGTCTTCCCGACTCCCAGGGCACGACCGATCACCTCCCAGGCCAGGCCGTGCGCCCGTGCCTCGGCAACAAGATCCTCACGGACGGCGCCCATGATCGACTCCAGTTCATGGGCTGCACGGATGTAGGCCAGCACCTGGTCCGCGTCGGACGCCATCGTGCCAGTCGGACTCAGGCCCTCGCCGAACGTCCGAACCAGTTGGCCAATCGCGCGCCGAGCCTCGAACACGGCCACACCCGGGGAGTACGGCCAGGCATCCGACGTACACGGCGTCCCGTCCCAACGACTGCTCTGCCATTCATCCACCGCGCCACATTAGAGGCTGTCGCGTCCACGCGCCGATCTTCGTCCATGTCAAGTGGACATGATCCACTCGAGGTGGACGTACGACACTAGGCCTACGGCTGGGCGAGGTGCTCCTATAGGCAACATGGGATCCAGCACCTTCGAGACTCCGGTCTTCAAGCTCGTGTTCCTGACCGTACTCGGCCTCACCGTCGCGGCGTTGATCCTCAACGTGGTCCTGGTGATGGCGATCGATCAGCCGAACGACCAGGCGAAGAGCCTGATCGAGACCTGCTCGACCATCGTCAAGGCCGGCTTCGGAGCAATCGTCGGCCTCATCGGCGGCAAGTCCGTCTGATGCTTCTCACGTCCCCAGGTCCTTCGCGGATTCTGCCGTCAGTGGCCGGCGCCGAGCTTTCCTGCGAGACGTTGGTGGCGTTCGGCGCTGGCCGAGTTGAGACCGACGATGCGGACAGTCTTGCGATAGCGCTCGTACTTCGTGGTGATCGCGTCGAGCGTGGCGACGGTCGAGGCGTCCCAGATATGGGAGTGCGTCAGGTCGATGATGACGTTGTCCGGGTCGCCGCGGTAGTCGAACCGGTTGACGAGGTCGTTGCTAGAAGCAAAGAACAGCTCTCCGGTCACGGCGTACACCTTCGTCTTGCCGTCGGGGTGCTCGACCTCGTCGACGCTGGTGAAGTGTGCCACCCGGCGGGCGAACAGAACCATCGCGACGAGAACCCCCACGACGACGCCGATGGCGAGGTTGTGCGTCAGTACGACGACCACGACCGTCGACACCATGACGATCGTCTCGCTCCGCGGCATCCTGCGCAGTGTCTTGAGGCTGATGCTGTGCCAGTCGAACGTGCCCACGGACACCATGATCATCACCGCGACGAGCGCAGCCATCGGAATGTCGCCGACGAGGTCGCCGAGCCCGACGACGAGGATCAGCAGGAACACCCCGGCGAGGAAGGTAGAGATCCTGGTGCGTGCGCCGGAGGCTTTGACGTTGATCATCGTCTGGCCGATCATCGCGCAGCCGCCCATGCCGCCGAAGAAGCCGGTGATGATGTTCGCGGCGCCCTGGCCCCAGGCTTCCCGGCGCTTGACCGAGTGGGTGTCGGTGATGCCGTCGACGAGTTTGGCGGTCATCAAGGACTCGAGCAGGCCGACCAGTGCCATCCCCAGGGCGTACGGCGCGATGATCCGCAGCGTCTCCAGATTCCACGGCACGTTCGGCCAGAAGAGTGACGGCAGGCTGTCGGGCAGCTTGCCCTCGTCGCTGACGGTCGGCACGGACACCGACGTGAGCACCACGAACAGAGTGACGGCCAGGATCGCGACCAGTGGCGCCGGGACCGCCTTGGTCAGCTTCGGCAAGAACACCATCACCAGCACTCCGGCCGCCACCAGTGGGTAGACGAGCCACGGCACGTGGGTCAGGTGCGGGAGCTGAGCCAGGAAGATCAGGATCGCCAGCGAATTGACGAAGCCGACCATGACCGATCGCGGAATGAACCGCATCAGCCGGGCGACCCCGAGGACGCCCAGGATCACCTGCAGGACGCCGGCCAGCAGGACGGTCGCGACGAGGTACTGGAAGCCGTGGTCGCGCATCACCGGTGCGATGACCAGCGCGACCGCTCCGGTCGCGGCCGAGATCATCGCCGGACGACCACCGAGGAACGAGATCGACACCGCCATCGTGAACGACGCGAACAGTCCCACCCGCGGGTCGACGCCGGCGATGATCGAGAAGCTGATCGCCTCCGGAATCAGGGCCAGCGCGACCACCAGGCCAGCGAGTACTTCGGTTCGCAGCCGGCGGGGCGACCGCAGCGCGGCCCGCACAGAGGTCACGTCGCTGTCCACCGCCGACGTCGAGTGGGCAGATTCGGGCGTGGCTGGCGCAGGCGCCGGCGAGGTCATGCGGTCTCCAGACAAGCGGGCACGCAGCAGCCTCAATCAGGCACGCAAGAGCAGCGCTTCATTGCACCGAGGCCGGCGTCAAAGGGACGAAGGCAGGTGAGGAGCACCAGAACGCCTCACTCGGCATGACTCTACCTGAACAGCTTCCCGCCGTACGTCGCATTGACCGCACGGCGGACACGGCGCCGGAGCTGACGAGCCCGCTGTCATCCCGCCAGGGATCGGAGGATGGCGGTCGTGATGGCGTTGGCCGGGAAGAAGGTCTCGATCGCGATCTCGTCGAGGGTGACGTCGCGGGGCGAGCCGAAGACCGTTGCCGCATACAAGAAGTCGAGGTCGCCGTACGGCGTGCTCAGCTGCAGCGGTACGACGAGATCGTCAGCGAGAGTGGACCCCGCCGACGTGACCGGAGCGCCACCGTAGCTCTCGAGCTCCAGCAGGAGGCCGGCCAGACCGTCGTCGGCGGTCCGCTCGAGCTGACGACGTACGCGTCGTACCACATGCGATCGCCATTGCTGCAGGTTGCGGACCATCGGGGCCAAGCCGTCGGGGTGCAACGTCGCGCGCAGCATGTTCACCGGCGGCCCGGCGAGGTCCGTCGGCAGATCGCTCAGGAACGGGCGCATCGCCCGGTTCATTGCCAGCAGGTCCCAGCGGACGTTCACCGCGACGGCGGGACTCGGCTCCATCCCGGTCAACACCGCGTGCACAGCGTCCTTCGCGACGCCCAGATCGGCGAACGGCCGCTCGCGATGCGCGGGCGCGAAGCCGGCGGCCAGGTAGAACCGGTTGCGTTCCCGCAGCGGTACGTCGAGCTCGTCGCAGATCCGCTCGATCATCTCGCGACTCGGGTTCGACCGCCCGGTCTCGATGTAGCTGAGGTGCTTGGCGGAAAGATCGGCCGCCAGCGAGACGTCCAACTGCGAACGCCGCCGCCGCTCACGCCACCGCTTCACCAGCGTTCCGATCGTTTCGCCCGAGCTCACCGCGGTCGCAGTCACGACCGTAACGATGCCGTCGCGGCGGACGC
The DNA here is from genome assembly GCF_036226565.1 of Kribbella sp. NBC_00709. GTDB lineage: Bacteria > Actinomycetota > Actinomycetes > Propionibacteriales > Kribbellaceae > Kribbella. The sequence goes on along the minus strand of NZ_CP108996.1, from coordinate 5,168,502 downwards.
TCGGCAATCACCTCCGAGGTTATTGAACCGGCTCCCTGTCCGCTCCCACAGTGGATGGCACCTCAACCGATCGACCAAGGAGCTTCACATGACCGATACCGCCGGCCTCGAGGTCGTCGAGCAGTACGTCGAGTTCTGGAACGCGACCGCAGACGGCAGCTTCACCGACCAGATCACGTACCACGCCCCCATCGGAGTGCTGCGTGGAGTCGAGGAGCTGATCGGCTTCCGCAACCAGTTCGCGGAACACCAGCCCGGCTACGTCTTCCAGCCACGCACCGCCCCGGACACCCACCACGGCCGCGCCCGTCTGCAGTGGGAACTCCTGGTCGACGGCACATCGTTCGCCACCGGCACCGACTTCCTCGAAATCGACGACGACGGCCGGATCGCCGCGGTCGCCGGCTTCCTCGACCGCGCCCCCGAAGGCTTCCACCAGAATCACTGACCGGTCCGAGGTAAGCACTCCGTAATTCTTCGCGCCCTTGACCGGAACGCCTCCCGGATCAATGGTCGAAGCGGGGATTCTGATGAGCACGACTGCTCGAACCGTTCGTGACGACCGCGTGCTGCCGTACACACGCGGACTGTCGCTCGGCATCGTGCCGTTCCTCGTCGCGGGATTCGTGATTCTCTACCTGTTTCCGCAGCACACCGCGCGGTTGTGGGCCTGGCCGCTGGCATGTCCTCTCCCCCGGCCTGCTCTCGGTCGCCGTCACAGCCATCGGCGTACTCGCGCTGGTCCAGGGTGCCACCATGTTCATCTCGCCCTCGACCTTCGTGAGTCGGTGGCCCTGGACTCAGTTCGCGGACAAGGCGCGGGCGATAACCGCTTATGATTTGCGAACAATTTCGACCGGGATAACGGGTTCCTTACCGCAGGTGGAGATTCCTTATTTGGCATTGCTTCGGCATCTATTGTCACAAAGGAATTCAGCGGTATCCGCCTAGGAAAGGAACTTCCATGCGCACCAGATCGGCCCGCGTCCTGGCTCCGGCGTTGGCCGCCGTCGCCGCGGCGTCCCTGCTCGGACTCTCCCCCGCACATGCGACGGCCGGCCACGGCGCGAACCCGGTCGTCGGGCACGTCTACGAGACGACCAACTCGGCCACCGGCAACGCGATCCAGGTCTTCGACCGGTTGCGCGACGGCCGGCTCCAGGCGAGCGCCACGGTCCCGACCGGCGGTCGTGGGCTAGGTTCCTCGCTCGCCTCGCAGAACGGTCTGGTCCGAGACGGCAACCTCTTGTTCGCCGTGAACGCCGGGGACGACACCATCTCCACCCTCGCCATCACCGGCCACGGCCTGGTACGCCGCGACGTCGCCGCCAGCGGCGGCGACCAGCCGGTCAGCCTCACCGTGCGTCGTGGACTCGTCTACGTCCTGAACCAGAACAGCGAAACCATCAGCGGCCTCCGGGTCACCCACGACGGCGACCTCCAGCCGCTGCCGCACTCTACGAGAGCACTCAGCAAAACCACGGCCATTCCGACCGCGGCCGCCCAGGTTTCGTTCAGCCCCGACGGACAGACGCTGGTCGTGACCCACAAGGGCGACCAGACGATCGACACCTTCGCGCTCAGGAACGGGTACGCCGGACCCGCTGCCGCCCACCACTCGTCGGGCTCGACGCCGTACGGATTCGCCTTCGACCGTCGCGGTCACGCGATCGTCTCCGAGGCCGATGCCAGTGCCGTCTCGTCGTACGCCGTGCATGCGAACCAACTGCGGACCGTCAGCGCCACAGTGCCCGACACCCAGGCGGCCGCCTGCTGGCTCGTCGTCACCAGCGACAGCCACTACGCGTACGTCGTCAACGCGGCCAGCTCGTCGATCTCGTCGTACCGCATCACCACCGACGGGCACGTGCGGCTGGCGGCATCAGTCGCGGGAAGCACCAGCGGCGGCGGAACCGACGCCGCTCTGAGCCCTGACAACAAGTCCCTCTACGTCCGCCTCGCCAACGGAGCCGTGGCATCGTTCACTGTCCATCACGACGGCTCACTGACCGCGCAGAACGGCGCCGTCGGAGCCGCCATCTCCGGCTCTGCAGGAATCGCCACCGACTGATCAGGGCGCACACTGCCAGGGGGCGCGTAACGTATCGCGCCCCCTGCGACACAGACATCCAGAAGACCCGAAGCCACCCCGACAACCGGAAGCTCGCCAAGATGATGGTGCACAGCCACGACGGAGACCGGGAGCAACTGCGCCCGCTCTTCCGCGAGGCCGACGACTCGGAGCAGCAGATCGATGCGTACCTCGGCCTGGGCACTGTGTTCGTCGCCGAGGACGACGGCGAGATCATCGGGCATTTGCAGCTGATTGCCGGCGACGAGGCCGAACTGAAGAGCATGGCCGTCGCCGAGAGCCGCCGCGGAACGGGCGTCGGCCGGGCTCTGGTCCGAGCAGCGTTCGAACACTGCCGGCAGAACGCGGCGAAACGTCTCCTCGTCGCCACCGCTGCAGCCGACGTCGGCAATCTGCGCTTCTACCAGCGTCAAGGCTTCCGCATGCTTCGTGTCGAACGCGACGCGTTCGTGCCTTCGACCGGCTACCCCGATGAAATCGTCATCGACGGCATACCACTACGCGACCGAGTCTGGCTCGGTCTGGACCTGTAGGAGAGGCATGAAGACCGAACTGACGCCATTGTTCTGCGACGTCGATCTGGCGCGGCGGATCGAGGTGGCCGAAGCGCAGCTCATCGAGGCCACCGCCCTCGCCGCGCACGGCCGCCTCGGCGACGGCCGCGGGTTCGTGATCCCGATCGCGGGTGGACTAGCGAGCTTCGCCGACGACGACTCGCCGTTCAACAAGGTGGTCGGGCTCGGCTTCGGCGGCCTACCGACCACCGGCGAGCTCGACGAGATCGAGCAGGCGTACGCCACCGTCGGCGCGCCCGTGCAGGTCGAGCTACCGCACCTCGCCGACCCCGAGATCGGCATCGTCCTCAGCCGACGTGGATACGAGTTGGAGTCGTTCGAGAACGTGCTCGGCGTCGCCATCGACACCAAGTACGACGTCACGCTGCCCGACGGGATCGAGATCCGGCCGAGCGGTGACGAGGAGCTCGATGTCTGGCTGAACGTGATGGCCGACGCAGTCGCCGTACCAGACACCCAAGGAGTGCCGTGGCGCGAGGAGTTCCCGCGCGACACCTACATCGAAGCCGAACGCGACGCCGCCTCAGCAGACATCACGCGCTACATCGCCCTGCTGAACGGCGAAATCGCGGGCGGCGCCGGGCTCCGCACAACCGACGGCATCGCCCAGTTCGCCGGTGCAGGAACGCTCCCCGCACACCGCCGCCACGGCATCCAGTCCGCCCTGCTGTTCACGCGCCTCTCCGACGCAGCTGCCACAGGCTGCGACGTCGGCGTGATCACCACCCAACCCGCCTCCAAATCCCAGCAGAACGCCCAACGCAGCGGCTTCAGCCTCCTCTACACCCGCGCCGTCCTGGTGAAGCACCTCGAAGCCACCTGAGCGGCCGGGGTCAGTTCTCCGGGTTGGTGAACAGGGTTTTGCCTTCGCGTTCCAGCCAGGTTCGGAAGCTCATCAGGCTTGGGTATCGCGTGCGCAGGGCGGGGATGTCGGCGTTCCAGCCGGCGAAGTTCGCGTCCATCCGCACCTTCCTGGCGCCGCCGAGCAAGGCGGCGGTCTGCTCCGGGGACAGTGGCGACAGGTCCACCGGACGTCCAGTCGTCCGAGCGATCGCGTCGGCGATGCTCCGGCGGGGCAGCTCGTCGCCGGCGATCTCCACCACCTCTCCGAGCCAGCCGTCCGGGTCGGCGAACGACAGCGCGGCGAGCCCACCGATATCGGAGACCGCGATCAGTTGCACGAGGGACCCGTCCGGAATGACCCGCAGCATCGCCAATTCGCTGTAGGCACCGACCCGGCCCGAAGCGTGGTTCTCCATGAACATCACCGGCCGCAGGATCGTTGCCGGAACACCGATCGCCCGGATGTGCTCCTCGATGCGCAGTTTGGTGCTCCAACTGGGGATACTGGCAGACTGCTCGACGGCGCCGACCGACGTGTACACGAGGTGCTGCACGCCCGCCGCCAAAGCAGCGTCAGCCACGTTCACCCCCATGGCCACCTCGTCGAAGTTGTCGTACGACGGTGTCGCGGCAGGCTGCACGCTGAAGACGCCGTGAACGCCGGCCACGGCCGCGTCCAAGGCCGCCCGGTCGGCCATGTCCCCCACCGCCACCTCGGCGCCGGCCGCCGCGAGCTCCTTGGCCTTCGGGGCTCCGGCGTCGCGCACCAGCGCGCGGACCCGCCACCCATCGGCGAGCAGGTGCCGCGCCGCGGCGCCGCCCTGCTGGCCGGTGGCGCCGGTGACGAGGATGATCCGTTCGGTCTTCGGCATGCGATCACTCCCTTGGTAGGCTGGGCCGTCCGGAGCACTGCTCCGATTCGAGTTCCGACCGTACCGGAGCACCGCTCCGGTTGTCTACCAGGCGAGGGGACGACCCACGATGTCCGAGGTGACGCGCACCGACGCCCGGCACAATCGTGGCCAGTTGATCGCCGTCGCGCGGGAGGCGTTCGCCGAGCACGGCACCGAGACGTCACTGCGTGAGGTAGCCCGCCGCGCCGGTGTCGGCATCGGCACCCTCTACCGCCATTTCCCGACCCGGCAGGCACTGATCGAGGCTGTGCTCGGCACCGGCTTCGACCAGCTCAGCGAGCAGGCCATCGCCACCGCCGACGCCGGCGACCCGCGGAAGGCCCTGCTCACCTGGCTGCGCGACTTCGCCGAGAGCTCCGCCCGGTACCGCGGCCTTCCCGAGTCCGTCCTCGGAGCACTGCGGGACGAGGATTCGGCCTTGCACGCCTCGTGTTTCGGAGTACGCGACGCCGGCCGCGCACTGCTGACCGCGGCCCAAGAAGCCGGCACAGTCCGAGCCGACCTGACCATCGAGGAACTTCTGTCCCTGGCCGCGGGCGTCGCCTGGGCCGGAGAACAAAGCCCCGACCCCAACCGAACCGCCCGACTCCTGGAACTGGTTGTCTCCGGCCTCGATCCGCAGTCAGGGGGCTAGTGCTGTCCTGCAAGGTACGGGATGGTTTGCGGGCCCTCCGGGAGGACGCACATCGTGGCGCCCGGGCCGGCGGCCGCGAGGGCCTCGGCGGCGGTTGCCGAGATGTCGTGCGTCTGCTCGAGCTGGACCGCGGCGAGGTCCGCGTCGCTCAGGAATCCGGTGTGCATGACGACGCGATTCGCGGACTGGATCTTGGCCTGGATCTGTATCTGCCACTGATCGGGGACCGTGACGGACCGGGACGCGATCTCTGCCAGCAGAGCTTGCGGCGACTGAGCCGCCTCGAGCGTCTCGCGGTACAGGCCGTGGTCGGGGAAGCCGTCCCGGCACTCGGCCGCACAGATGATCGTTCCGCCCGGCCGGACGACTTGATATGCGACCGAGATGCCCTTGACGGCCTGGTACAGGTTCTGGTCGAGCGGGAACCCGGAGTTCGTGGTCACGACGACGTCGAACCGCCTGTCCACCGGCCGCATCGCGATCTGCTGCGCGAAGGACGCCGCCGCCGCGTGCATCGGAAGCAGATCACCGCCGAACGCCGCGACGATGTCCTTGTCCCGGTTCAGTACGACGTCCAGGGCGAACGTCACGCCGGTCGCCTCGGCGATGGCCCGGACGTCGTCGTGCACCGGGTTGCCCTTCGTCACCCCCCAGGTCGCCCTCGGGTCACCGATCCTCGACGCGTCGTGCAGGACGAGGACCGTCTCCAGGCCGGCGAGCCCTGGCGCCACCAGCTTCGGACCTCCGGAGAAGCCCGCGAAGAAGTGCGGCTCGACGAAACCGGTGGTGATCCTGACGTCCGCCTCGGTCCACTCCCGGTTCAGCCACACCGGTACGCCGTTGCCGTGTGTGCCGCGCCAGACCAGCTGTGAGGAATCCCGGCCGTCGTGGTTCACGACGCGCACGGAGTCGACGACCTCGTCGCCGAACATGTGCCGGAGTTCGGCCTCGGTGTTCCCGCGATGGGTGCCGGTGGCGACCAGGACGACGATGTCACCCGGGGCCACGATTCCGTCCAGCTCCTCGATGATCGCGGGGATCATCAACTGCCGCGGCTGTGGCCGGGTGCCGTCGCAGGCCGAGATGGCCACGGACTGTCCGGTGCGAACCCGCTCACGCAACGGCGGGCCGGCCACCGGCGCGCGAAGCGCCGCACGAAGGGCCTTCACCTGGTCGGGAGCCGCAACACTGTGCACGGGTTCGACGATCGTCGTCGAGTCCGGGTCTACTGCCAGCGGCAACCCGCTGTCGCCGTACGCCAGCCGCACGTCGGTCCTCAAGGCATCTCCCGATATTGGTCACACGTCAGCCGGCGCGGACGTCGAGGGCAAGGCAGTTGGCGACGTCGACCGGAGGGGTTTCGGGCAGCCGTGCCACCAGGATTCCCTCGGCCTGCTCGAACGGAACCGGGCCGTGGCCGAGCAGCCGGACACCTGTCACTGTCTCATGATCGACGAGGCTGCGAATCACCGCACGCCCGTCGTCGGGCCAGGCAAGCTGGAATGCGTAGACGGTGTCGTCCCGGCGGGTGAAGCGGTAGTCGGAACTGGTCCAGCTGACCCGGTCCTCGGTGAAGCCCTTGATGACGACGGTGGAAGGGCCCTCACCGAAGACCCGGAACGGTCTGGTGCCGTAGATGCCTTCGCCGCAGACCTTCGTCCAGGCGCCGAGGTCGTCGAGCAGTTGCTCGCATTCGAGATCGATCGTGCCGTCGGGCTGTTGCGGCACGTTGAGCAGGAGGTTCCCGTTCTTCGACACGATGTCGACGAGCAGCTCGATCACGTGGCCGGCGGTCTTGTAGACGTCGCGGACGTTGTAGAACCAGTCGCCGACCGACGTGTCGGTCTGCCAGGTCCTGGGGTGGATACCGGGAGTCTGGCTGCGTTCGATGTCCATCACGCCGACCACGCTCACCTCGGGCCGGCGATCCTTCTGCTGGTAGACGGCGCGGTTGGTCCCGTGGATCCCGGCGCTGGTGTTGTAGAGATGTGCGACCGCGCGAAGGCCGGGCTCGTAGCCGATCTCCCCGAACGGCAACGGGCCGTCGGAGTACAGGAGATCCGGCTGGTACCGGTCGATCATCTCGGTCACGGCCTCGAGCCAGTGCCGGTGCCAGGCGGGATCGTCGCAGTACCACGGATCCTGGACCTCGACGTCGTCCGCGGGGAGGTACCGGCTGTTGTCCAGGTAGAAGTCCCGGTAGGCCGGATCGGTTCCGTCGTACGGCACACCGGCGAACCGCCCGTGTTTGTCGCTGCCCTTGTTGACCGCCGTCCATCCGAGTGTCGCACCGAGATGCTCGGTGATGCCGAAGGGAAGCCCGCGCTGGTCGGCGGCCGCCTTCCAGAGCGCGAGGATGTCCTTGCCCGGCCCGACTTTCACCGAGTTCCAGGGGTGGATGGCCGAGTCGTAGTTGAAGAAGTTGTCGTGGTGAACCGCCTGCGCCACGAAGTACCGGGCGCCGGCCGCAACGAAGCGGTCCATCAGCTCGTGCGGATCGAACCGCTCCGCCTTCCACAGCTTGACGACGTCCTTGTAGCCGAACTCCGACGGATGCCCGTACGTGCGGAGGTGGTAGCGGTACTGGTCGCTGCCCTGCCGATACATGTGGCGCGCGTACCAGTCGCCGTACCTCGGCACCGACTGTGGACCCCAGTGCGACCAGATGCCGAGCTTCGCATCACGAAACCAGTCAGGGCACTCGAACGTGGCCAGGGACTCGAAGGTTGCGTCGAACGGCACCGGTCGCTCCTCATCGATCAATCAGGACGGACCGGCCGGCGTACTCCGGCCGGTCCCTGGGGTGGACCTACTTGTTGGGCACCTTGTCGTAGGCGGCCTGCTGGATCTCCAGGTACCGCTTCAGGCCGAGGCCGTCGAGCCCCTTCACGTAGGCGTCCCAGTCGGAGTCGAGGTTCTTCGACCCGGTGATGAACTGCAGGGCGTTCTGCTGCGTGTAGTTCTCGATGTTGGTCTGCAACGTCGAGACCTCCGCGGCCAGGGTCGGCTCGATCCACACCTTCCAGAACGGGTAGATCTGCGCCTTGTCCTCATGGCCCGCGTACAGCTTCGTCGCCTCGAACAGCCGGCGTTCGTAGCCTGCCTGGGAGTAGAGGTCGGTGCTGATCGCCTCGGAGTTCCGGAAGGTCGCGGTGTTGTTGTACTGCGCCAACGCGCCCCACCCGGAGTTCGGCGGCTTCGACCCGACCTTCTGCGGGATCTGCTTGAAGATCGGCTTGAGCGACTTGTCGAGTGCGACGTCCCCGGAGGCCGGCTTGGTCCAGGTCTTGCCCTCGGTGCCGAACTGGCCGTTGATCTGGCCGTCGTCGGTGAAGATGTAGTCGAGCAGCTTGATCGCCGCGATCTGCTTCTCCGGGGTCGCCTTGTTCGTCAGCACGAAGGTGGCGCCGGGCACGCTCGGGAAGTTGTAGCCGGTGTAGTTCGCGCCCTCGGGGCCGGTCAGCGGCGGTACGGCGTCGTACTGCTTGTCACGCCCGTCCGGCGAACCGGTCGTCACGAACTCGCCCGGGTGCAGGACGGTCGCGGAGCCGAGGATCACCGAGCCGGCATGGTTGCCCTGCTGCGACAAGGCGTCGGGGTTCTGCGTGAACGCGCCCTTGTCGATCAGGCCCTCCTTGTAGAGGGAGTTCAGGTAGCGCAGGCCTTCGCGCCAGCCGTCCTTGTTCGCCTGGAGATCGACCTTGCCGTCCTTCAGCACCAGCGTCGAGTTGTTGTTGCCGCTGGTGCCCTGCGGGTCGTAGATGAAGGCGTTCATGAAGTACGGGATCAGCACGTCGCGGACGTCGGCGCTCAGCGGGATCTCGTCCGCCTTGCCGTTGCCGTTCGGGTCCTGGGTCTTGAACGCCTGCAGGACCTTACGCATGTCCTCGGTGGTCTTCGGCTGCTGCAGGCCGAGCTTCTTCAGCCACGTCGAGTTCATCCACAGCTTGTCCTGGTACGAGCAGTGGAAGCAGTCGACCCACTGCGGCATACCGTAGATCTTGCCGTCCGGAGCCGTCGCCATCTCCTTGTACCCCGGAGACGTGTCCAGGGCCTTCTTGATAGTGGGCGCGTACTGATCGATCAGCTGGTTCAGCGGTACGACGACACCCTGGTTCGACAGCTTCAGCAGATCTGCCTGGCTGAACTGGTCGACCCACGGGATCAGCAGGTACAGGTCGGGATAGTCGCCACTGGCCAGGGAGATCTGCCGCTTCTCCTTCGCCGGCCCGCCGTCGAACGTCGTGGTCTGCCACTTGATGGTGATGTTGAACTTCTGCTTCACCGCGTTCGTGAAGTCGTTGGTGGCCAGGTTCCAGTCGGCCGATTGGGGCGCAAAGACGTTCAGCGTGACCGGAGGATTCCCGGTGATCGTGGGCAACGGCTTGCCTTGGGTGTCGTCCGCCTTGCCGCCCGAGCAGGCCGCGAGCGCGAGTGACAGGAGGCTCAGGCCGACGATCGCGGCCTGCCCCCTCTTTCCGAGGTGTAGAGACATGTGTTCCCTCACAGGGGTTGAGATGCTGCGGAGGATCAGCCCTTGACGGCGCCGATCAGGATTCCCTTGGTGAAATAGCGGGCGACGAACGGGTAGATCAGCAGCACCGGCACACTCGCGACCACGATCAGCGAGTACTTGAGCAGATCGGCCATCTGCTGACGCTGCAGCATGACCGAGGCGTCGACGGCTCCGCCCCCGGTCGTGTTCAGGATCAGGATGTTGCGCAGGACAAGCTGCAGCGGGAACAGGTCCGGGTTCTTCAGGTAGATCAGCGCGTCGAAGTACGAGTTCCACTGCATGATCGCGTACATCAACGCGACCACCGCGATCATCGGCTTGGCCAGCGGGATCACCACCGACCACAGGAACCGCAGATCGCCGCAACCGTCCAGCTGCGAGGCCTCGACCAGCTCGTCGGGGATCGCGGTCCGGAAGTACGTGCGGGCGATGATGACCTGCCAGACCCCGATCGCCTGCGGGATGATCAGCGCCCACCGCGTGTCCAGCAGCCCGGCCGACTGCACCACCAGGTACGTCGGGATCAGGCCGCCCGTGAACAGCATCGTGAACAGGATCAGCGTCATCACGACATTGCGGCCGACCAGCGTACGGCGGGACAGTGGATAGGCGATCGCGATCGTCATCGTGACACTGACGATCGTGCCGACGACGGTGTAGAACAACGAGTTCACGTAGCCCTGGATCACCTGCGGGTTGGCGAACACCGCGTGATAGCCGCGCAGCGAGAAGTCCACCGGCCAGAGCAGCACCCGGCCCCCCGACACCGCCTCGGGACTGCTGAACGAGCTCGCCACGATGTACAACAGCGGCAGCAGCACGACCGCGAGCAGCACCGCCAGCAGCAGGTACACGCAGAACATGAACCAGCGGTCCGTGCGCGGCTCCCGGATCCTGCGTGCACGCGTCGCACGACGCCCTTCTCTCTTACCCGGCAACGTTCTTGCCTCAGTCTGAACGCTCATGACCACAATCCGTTCCCGGTGATCCGCTTGGCGATCATGTTGACCATCAGCAGCAGCCCCAGGTTGATGACCGAGTTGAACAGGCCGATCGCAGTGGCGCCGCTGAAGTCGGCGTTCAGCAGACCCGTCTTGTACACGTAGGTGGCGATGATCTCGGACTCGCTCAGGTTGAGCGGGTTCTGCAGCAGGAACGCCTTCTCGAAGCCGATCGCCATGATGTTGCCGACAGCAAGGACCAGGATGATCACCGCGGTCGGCATGATGCCCGGCAGATCCACGTGCCGGATCCGCTGCAGCCGGCTGGCACCGTCGATCTTGGCCGACTCGTGCAGGGCCGGATCGATGCCGGACAGCGCGGCCAGGTAGATCACCGCGGAGTACCCGGTGGTCTGCCAGACGTCGGACCAGACGTAGATGTGCCGGAAGTAGTCCGGGTTGCCGAGGAAGTCGACCGACGGTACGCCGAAGAAGCCCAGGCCCTCGTTGACGATGCCGAGCCGCGGCGACAGCACCAGGATCGTCATCGACACGACAACGACGGTCGAGATGAAGTACGGCGCGTAGGTGACCAGCTGGACGGTTCGCTTGAAGATGCCGTTGCGGACCTCGTTGAGCGCCAGCGCAAGGATGATCGCGATCGGGAAGCTGGCCGCCACGGTGTAGACCGACAGCACGAAGGTGTTCTTCACCAGGGTCCAGAACACCGGGTTGTGGAAGAACAACTCGAAGTTCTGCCACCCCACCCAGGGACTCCCCCAGATGCCCTTGATCACGTTGTAGTTCTTGAACGCCAGCACCGCGTTGGACATCGGGATGTACTTGAACACCGCGAACCAGATCAGCGGCACGACCATCAGCAGGTACAGCGTCCAGTGCCGCTGCAGGCTGCGCCGAAGGCCGGCGACGGTGGTGCGTTCGCGACGACGCCGTCGCGGCCGGACCGGCGTCTCACCGGCAGGTGGCGGGATGCTCGTCAGGACTGCCATCAGGGGTCTCCTCCTCTCTCGGCCTGGTCAGCTCAGGCTGAGACGGTGGGCTGTGTGGGCATTCAGCTGTACTGCGAACCGCTCGTCCCGGTACCGGATGACGCGGTCCTGGTCGCGGTCCGCGGTGAGCACCAGCTCGACGCCGTCGGCGCTCCAGGCGATGTCGACTGTGAGGCCTCCGCGGGCGCGGAGCCCGGTGACGCGACCGGTCGGCCACGCGTCCGGCCGGGCCGGCAGGACCTCGATCTCGTCGGTGCGGCTCTGCAGCAGCATTTCCGCGATACCGGCGGTCGCGCCGAAGTTGCCGTCGATCTGGAACGGCGGATGTGCGCAGAACAGGTTCGGGTACACGCCGGCGCCGCCGCCCACGTAGTCGGTCGACGTGTCGTCGGCCGGGCTCAGAAAGGCCAGCACCAGCCGATGCGCGGCAGCTGCGTCCCGCAGCCGGGCCCGCAGGTTGATCTTCCAGGCGAGCGACCAGCCGGTGGCGCGATCACCGCGCAGGTCGAGGGTTCGTGCCGCGGCCGCGGCGAGGACCGGCGTACCGTCCGGGGTGATCGCGTCGCCGGGGTGGAGGCCCACCAGGTGGGACATGTGGCGGTGGTGCGGGTCCTCCTCGGGCAGGTCCGCGGACCACTCCTGCAGTTGCCCCCGGCCACCGATCGAAGGCTCCGGGATCCGCTTGCGAGCCAGCACCAGACGGTCCACCAGTGGATCGATCAACCCGAGGAGTCCGGCGGTCTGCGCAGATCGGTCGAACACGTCCGCGATCAGCGCGAGATCCATCGTCGAGGAGACCGTGACGGACGCGGGCCTGCCGTCCCCGGCCAGGTAGTCGTTCTCCGGTGACGTCGAGGGCGACGTACCGAGACTCCCGTCCGGCAGCTCCACCAGCCAGTCCAGACAGAACTCCGCCGCGCCCCGGAGGATCGGCCACGCGCGGCCCAGGAACTCCAGGTCGCCAGTGAACGCGTAGTGGTCCCAGAGGTGGCGGACCAGCCACGCCCCGGCCATCGGCCAGTTGGACCACCGGGGGTCGCCCTCGACGGGGAGCGTCCAGCACCAGGCGTCCGCGTTGTGATGCGCCGTCCACCCACCGCATCCGTACCGCTCCTCCGCAGTACGACGGCCTGCCACGGCGAGGTGCTCGAGGTAGTCGAGCAGTGGTTCGTGACACTCGGGCAAGCCCGTGGTCTCGGCCGGCCAGTAGTTCATCTCGGTGTTGATGTTGACCGTGAAATTGCTGCTCCACGGCGGCCGGAGGATGTCGTTCCAGATGCCTTGCAAGTTGGTCGGCAGCCCACCCGGACGCGAGCTCGCGATCATCAGGTAGCGGCCGTAGTTGAACACCAGCGCAGCCAATGCGGGATCGTCACCGTGCTGGGTCAATCGCGTATCGGTCGGCAGGTCCGCAACGTCGGGAGGACCGGCCAGCTCGAGCGTCGCGCGACGGAACAATGCCTGGTGGTCGTCGGTGTGCTCGGCCACGAGGTCGCCGTACTCACGAACCAACGCGGTGAGAACGCGCTCGTCAGCGATCGTCCAGCAGTCCTCAGCCGTCCGCGTCGGCACGGTCGACGGGCCGTCGTACCCGGTCGCGGTGGACAGGACCAGGGTCAGCTCTGTCGCGCCGGCGACCACAAGGCCTTTCTCGTCGGCGCGTACGTCGCCATCGGTGTGCGCGCGCAACGCGACGGCTGCCGCCATGCCGCGGTCCGGGCCGTCGGAGTACCTGATCGGCTCCGGCACGTCACGATGCGGAGGCGCGACGTCGGCCGGCGCTTGCAACAGCAGTCCAAGACCGTCACCGGCGACATGCGGTCGCGAAGGCAGCTGTGACGTGAGCCGCGACGTGACGCCGAGTGCGCCCGGCTTCGACACCGTCATGCGAACGACGAGCACCCCGGCCGGCGCACTCACGAACACTTCCTGCCGAACAGTCACTCCCCCGACCTCGTACTCCGTCAGCGCGGTCGCGGTGTCCAGATCCAGTTGCCTGCCGTACCGCGATGCCTCAGCCGGTGCGGAGCCGTCGATCGTGATGTCGAGCAGCAGATCGCCGAGCGGCAGATACGCCTGCGAATAGCCGGAATGGAAGCCGCCGGCCAATTCGTGAGCGCGCCGGATGTCGCCGGCGGCCAGCGCCGCACGCACCTCCTGCACTGCCTCGGCACCGATCGCACCGAGCGGCTCCGACAGCAGCCGGGCCGTCTCCGGACCGCCCGACCACAACGTCTCGTCGTTCAGCCCGATCCGGTCGCTGCCGACACCACCGAAGCACATCGCCCCGATCCGGCCGTTGCCGACCGGCAACGCCTCCAGCCAGCGTTCGGCAGGCCGCTCGTACAGCAGCCGCCGGGTGCCGAAACGGTCCGAGCTCACCAGGTTGCCCATACCAAAGCCCTCCGTCGAGACGACGAGGTATTAATCCTATGAATTGCCGGGATCGTAGCGCTCGCGCCCACGACGGTCCATACTGAACGCCATCAAAGTAGGAAAAGATCCCATCTATCACTGATCTGAGGCCCGCCATGCCACGCATCACCTCGGTGGAGGTCGTCGATGTCCGCTTCCCGACCTCGCTGACCAGCGACGGATCCGACGCGATGAACAAGGACGGCGACCACTCGGCGGCGTACGTCGTCCTGCACACCGATGACCCGTCGTTGTCGGGGTACGGCTTCACCTTCACCATCGGCCGCGGCACCGACCTGTGCGTCGCCGCGGCGGAGCAGCGCGCCGTCCCGCTGGTCGGTCGAGACATCGACGAACTGTGCGCCAACCTCGGCGGCGTCTACCGGGAACTGCAGTCGGACAGCCAGTTGCGCTGGCTCGGCCCGGACAAGGGCGTCATCCATCTGGCCCTGGCAGCGGTCATGAACGCCGTGTGGGACCTGGCCGCCCGAAGGGCCGGCGTACCGCTGTGGCGGCTGCTGGCCGACATGTCACCCGAACAACTCGTCGAGGCCGCCGACCTGCGGTACCTCAGCGACGTCCTGACACCGGACCAAGCTGTCACCCTGCTGGAACGGAAAGAACCGGGCCGCAAGCAACGAATCGCGGAGCTCGAGGCGTCCGGCTACCCCTGCTACACCACGTCGGCCGGCTGGCTCGGCTACTCCGACGCCAAGCTCCGCAGACTCTGCGAGGAAGCCGTTGCCGCCGGCTACAAGCATGTGAAACTCAAGGTCGGCGCCGATCTGGCCGACGACATCCGGCGCTGTGGAATCGCCCGCGAGGTCCTCGGGCCGGACGGCAACCTGATGATCGACGCGAACCAGGTGTGGGACGTGCCGCAGGCCATCGAATGGGTCAAGGCCCTGGCCGAGTTCAACCCGCTGTGGATCGAGGAACCCACCAGCCCCGACGACATCCTCGGGCACGCCGCGATCCGCAAGGCCGTCGCCCCGATCGGGGTCGCCTCCGGAGAGCACGGCATGAACCGGGTGCTGTTCAAGCAGATGTTCCAGGCCGGCGCACTCGACTACTGCCAGCTCGATGCGGCCCGGCTCGGCAGCGTCAACGAGGTTCTCGCGGTCTACCTGCTCGCCGCCTGGTTCGACGTACCGGTCTGCCCGCACGCGGGCGGCGTCGGTCTGTGCGAACTCGTCCAGCACCTCGCGATCTTCGACTACGTTGCCGTCTCGGGAAGCCTCGACCGCCGCGTCACCGAGTACGTCGACCACCTGCACGAACACTTCGTTGAATCCTGCGTGATCCGCGACGGCGCGTACGTGCTCCCGCAGGCGCCCGGCTACAGTGCCGAGATGTACAGGGAGTCGCTACAGACCTACCAGTTCCCGGACGGGGCCTACTGGGCGTCCCGCGCGGACCTTCTTCCATGACCACCGGCAAGGTGGCCCAGCCGGCTCGCACCCCCGGCGTGTCGCAAACCGACGTCGTCGTGGAGAGCATCCGGCAGCTGATCGTCGAGGGCCGGCTCCGGCCGGGCGATCGGCTACCCGTCGAGAAGGACCTCGCCGCGGCCTTCGGCGTGTCCAGGAACCCGCTGCGCGAAGGGGTCCGGGCGCTGTCGATGATGGGCGTGCTCGAGACCAGGCAGGGTGACGGCACCTACGTCACCACGCTGGATCCGTCGATGCTGCTCGCACCGATCGGTTTCGTCGTCGACCTGCAGCACGGCAGTGGGACACCTCATCTGCACGCGGTACGACGCGTCCTCGAGACCGAGGCCGCTGCCCTCGCGGCACGACAGATCGGACCGGCGGACCTCGAAGCCGCCGCCGAACTGTTGCGCCACAACGAGTCCGAACTCACGCTCGTCGAACCCAACCACGAGACCGTGATCGAGAACGACATCGCCTTCCACCGCATCATCGCGGAGGCCGCCGACAATCCGGTGCTGGCGGCACTGATCAACGCGCTGGGTGGACGGACGATGCGCGACCGGTTGCGCCGGTCCATCTCCCAGCCCGGCGCCGACGAGACCGCTCACCGCGAACACCTCTCGATCCTCGCCGCGCTCACCGCCCAGGATCCCGATCGGGCCCGCACCCGGATGGCCGCCCACCTGTTCACCGTCGAGGACTATCTCCGCGACGAAGGGCCGTGACGCCCAGCCAGTCGATGTCGTGTGGGTCGAGGGGTTCGGCGGTGCCGAGGTGGCGTGCGATATGGAGTCTGCGGGTCAGCTGCTCGAGCAGCAAGGCGAGTCTGACGGCCTCGCTTGCGGTAGGGCCGACGATGAACGGCCCCTGGCTGGGCATCAGGACAGCCGGTGACCCGGTCGCCTGGACCGTGTCGACGACTCCACGGCCCAGGGCGTCGCCCCAGCTCGAGACGAAGGGACCGACCGGGACGCCGCCACCGAACTCCTCCACGACCGCTGGCAGGTGCGGGATCGGCTCTCCGCGGGCCGCCCAGGCAAGCGACAGCGTTGATCGCGTGTTCACGACGCATCGCGCCGCGGACAACTCCCGGTACACGTAGGCATGAGCGTCACCTCCGGACGACGGCGCAAGCACGCCGTCGAGCACCTTCCCGGACAGGTCTGTGACCACGATCGACCCGACCGACAGGCTCTTGCCTGAGATGCCCGACGGCTTGAGCACGATGAGGTCAGCGCCCGGAAGACGCACGGACACGATGGCCGTCGTGAACAAGAAGAGCTCAGACTCCTGCAGGTCTGCGACGCTGCGACGCAGTTCGTCGACCGTCTCGCCCACTCCGGCCATCGACATTCCGATCTACCTCCCGGACATCAGCGGGCGCCGGCTCTGGTGAGTCGGTGGTAGACGTCGTTCCAGTGCAGTTCACGCTGGAACTCGCGCACGGTGGTCGAGGCGTCGATGACAGCCAGCTCGACGGACAGCATGTCGGCGAAGTCCTCGTACACCTCGCGGTCGAGGGCCGTCGTCAGGACGGTGTGGTGAGGCCCGCCGGCCGTCAGCCAGGACTCGGCGGATGTGGCCAACGACGGCTCGGGCTCCCACACGGCACACGCGACCGGCAGTTGCGGGAGCGCCTCGTCCGGCTCGACCAGGTGTACGACGTTCGCCGTCAGCCGGAAGCGGTCACCCAGGTCGGCGATCCCGACGACGACGCCGGCGCCCGGGTCGGCGATAAAGCGCAACCGGACGGGATCCTCGCGTCCGCCGATGGAGAGCGGATGGATCTCCAGCGAGGGGCGGGCCGACGTGAGCGACGGACACACCTCGAGCATGTGCGCGCCGAGGATCTTCTCCTCCCCGGGCACCAGGTGGTAGGTGTAGTCCTCCATGAACGACGTGCCGCCCGGTAGCCCGCCGGCCATCGCCTTGCTGGCGCGTAGTAGCACCGACGTCTTCCAGTCGCCCTCGCCGCCGAACCCGTAGCCGTCGGCCATCAGCCTCTGCACAGCCAGGCCGGGCAGCTGACGGAGCCCGCCCAGATCCTCGAAGTTGGAGGTGAACGCTCCGAACCCACCGTCGGTCAGGAACGACCGCAGGCCGAGCTCGATCCGGGCGCCGTACCGCAGGGATTCGTGCCGGTCGCCGCCGGGCAGCAACTCGGGCGCGACGGTGTACGTGTCGGTGTACTCCTGCACGAGGGGGTCGATCTCGCCGTCGGGCACACCGTCGACCGCCGCGACGAGCTCGTTGACGCTGTAGGTGTTGACCGATACGCCGAACCGCAGCTGCGCCTCGACCTTGTCCCCCTCGGTGACCGCGACATCGCGCATGTTGTCACCGAACCGGGCGAGCTTGAGGGATCGCAGTTCCGCGACGCCCAGCGCGGCACGCGCCCAGTGCCCGACCCGCTCCTGCACGGTCCGCGACTCGACGTGCCCGGCGACAGTCTTGCGCGGCACCTGCAAGCGGGACTGGATGTAGCCGAACTCCCGGTCGCCGTGGGCGGCCTGGTTGAGGTTCATGAAGTCCATGTCGATCGTTGCCCATGGCAACGCGACGTTGGCCTGCGTGTGCAGGTGCAGCAACGGCTTGCGCAGCGCGTCGAGCCCAGCGATCCACATCTTCGCGGGCGAGAAGGTGTGCATCCAGGCGATCACCCCGACGCACCCCGGCGTGCTGTTCGCCTCGAGCATCTGCCGGTGGATCGCGCCGGCGTCGAGCAGCACCGGCTTCCAGACGATCTCCACCGGCAGGTTCGCGCCGGCGAGCCGCTTGGCGACGGCCTGGGACTGTTCGGCGACCTGCTCGAGCGTGCCCGGACCGTACAGGCCCTGGCTGCCGGTGAGGAACCAGACCTCTCGAGCGGTCCCGGTGGTGTTCACAGCCATGTGGTCCTTCCAGCGGTCATCGTTGTCCGTAGACGTTCTGGTAGCGATCGAAGAGGCGGTCGACGGAGGCCGGCTCGATCGGGATCGGCTCACCGAGCTGGCGGGCGAGGTGCACGGTGCGGGCGACGTCCTCGCACATGACCGCCGCCTTGACCGCGGCCTTGGCCGTCGGCCCGATCGTGAAGACGCCGTGGTTCTGCATCAGCACCGCGGGCGAGCGCGAGCCGCGGAGCGTCTCGACGATGCCCCGGCCGATCGAGTCGTCCCCGATGATCGCGAACGGCCCGACCGGGATCGCGCCGCCGAACTCGTCGGCGCACATCGTCGTGACACACGGGATCGACTCGCCCCGGGCGGCCCACGCGACGGCGTACGGCGAATGCGTGTGGACCACGCCGCCGACGTGCGGCAGCTCCCGGTAGACGTACGCCTGCGCCTCGGTGTCCGAGGACGGCGCGTGCTCACCGTCGACGACCCGGCCGTCGAGATCGCAGACGACCATGTTGCCGGGTGTCAGGTCCTCGTACGCGACCCCGCTCGGCTTGATCACCATCAGGTCGTGCCCGGGCACCCGGGCGGAGACATTGCCCGCAGTCCAGACCACCAGCCCGTACGCCGGCAGGTGCGCGTGGAGCTGAGCCACCTCGGTCCGCAACCGGGTGAGCGTGTCGGCGACCTCCGCGATCGCGCTCATCCGGCCTCCAGGGCAGTACGCCGGATCGACTTGAGCTTGCGCATCAGCCGGGTGTGCCGCCCGAAGTAATCGTGCAGTTCGAGGTACAGGTCGAACAGCTGGTCGTAGGCTCTGGCGCGCTGCTCGTCGGGCAGGTGTACGCCGCGTCTGACCTTGCCCATGTTCTTGGCTGCTGCCGGGACGTCGGGGTAGGCGCCCGCGGCGACGGCGGCGTGGATGGCCGAGCCGAGCGCCGGTCCCTGTTCGGAGTCGATGATCGAGAGCGGAAGTCTGGTGACATCGGCGTAGATCTGCATCAGCAACGCGTTCTTCGCCAGCCCGCCGGCGATGATCAGCTCCTGCACCGGTACGCCGCTGTCGCCGAACGTCTCGGTGATCACGCGGGTCCCGAATGCCGTTGCCTCGAGCAACGCCCGGTAGGAGTCCTCGGGACGGGTCGCCAGCGTCTGCCCGACGATCAGGCCTGAGAGCTCGTGATCGACGAGCACCGACCGGTTGCCGCTGTGCCAGTCGAGCGCGACCAGTCCGTGCTCGCCCACGGCCTGGCCGGCGGCGAGTCGGGTCAGGTGCTCGTGCAGCGACTCCCCCGCAGCGGCCGCGGCTTCGTGATACGCGGGCGGTACGGCGTTGTCGACGAACCAGCCGAAGATGTCGCCGACACCGCTCTGCCCGGCCTCGTAGCCCCAGCGGCCCGCGATGATGCCGCCATCGACAACGCCGCACATCCCGGGCAGCTCGCGCAGCGCATCCGCGCTCATGACGTGACAGGTCGACGTACCCATGATCGCGACCATCTGCCCCGCGTCCACGGCCTGCGCTGCGGGAGCTGTCACGTGGGCGTCGACGTTCCCGACGGCCACCGCTATGCCCTCCGGCAGGCCGGTCCACGCCGATGCCTCGGCGGTCAGCCGGCCGGCAGCGGAGCCGAGCTGGCCGATCGGATGTTCGAGCTTGTCGGCGACGAACCCGCCGAAGCCGGGCGCGAGCTGCTCGAGGAAGTCGGTCGACGGATACCTGCCGTCCTGCAGGATGCCCTTGTAACCCGCCGTACAGGCGTTGCGGACGTAGCGCCCGCACAACTGCCACACGATCCAGTCGGCCGCCTCGACCCAGTGCTCCATCCGGTCGTAGAGCGGGCGGTCCTCCTCGAACAACTGCAGGGCCTTGGCGAACTCCCACTCCGACGAGATCAGTCCGCCGTACCGCGGCAGCCAGCTCTCGCTCCGCTCGCGCGCGAGCTCGTTGATGCGATCGGCCTGCGGCTGTGCCGCGTGGTGCTTCCAGAGCTTGACGTAGGCGTGCGGCCGGTCCGCGAGCCCGTCGACCTCGTTCAGCGGCGTGCCGTCGCCGAGGCAGGGCACCATCGTGCAGGCGGTGAAGTCGGTGGCGATCCCGATCACTCGCGCCGGGTCGATCCCGGCCGCGGCGACGGCGGCGGGTACGGCGATGCGCAGTACGTCGCGGTAGTCGTCGGGGACCTGCAGCGCCCACTCCGGCGGCAGTCGCCGGCCTGTCGCCGGCAGCTGGTCGTCGATCACCGCATGCGCGTACTCGTGCACGCCGGCGCCGAGCTCGGCCCCGTCGGAGACCCGGACGACGACGGCGCGACCGGACAGCGTCCCGAAGTCGACTCCGACAACGAACTGTTCGGCAGGGCTCATGAGACGAAATTGTGAGCGCTAACATTCTTTGTTGTCAAGGACGGAGGTCCGGGAACGGACGTCCGATGTTAGCGCTCGCGGACGATCGGACGAGGCGCCGCTGTGGAGTCGCGGACGACCAATGCGGGACGGATCAGCTGGGTCGACGGATCGGCGTCCCCGGCGAGTGCCTGCAGGGTCAGTTCGACAGCACGCCGGCCGAGCAGGGAGAACTCCTGGTTGACCGTTGTCAGCGCCGGCCAGACGTACGGCGCCTCCGGCACGTTGTCGAATCCGACCACACTGATCTCGCCGGGCACGTCGCGGCCCTTCTCGTGCAGGGCGTACATCAGGCCCATCGCCATTCCGTCGTTGGCCGCGAAGACCGCAGTCACATCGGGATCCTCCGCGATCCGCAGACCCGCCTCGTAACCGCTCTTCGGCGACCAGTCGCCGGCCAGCTCCGGTCCCGGCAGAACGTGCCGATCCTCGTGCGCATGTTGCCAGCCCGCGCGCCGCTGGCCGGCCTCCACCCACTCCAGCGGTCCGGTGACATGGGCGACATGACGGTGGCCGAGGTCGAGCAGATGCTCCACCGCCAGGCGGGCACCCACCTCCTGCTCGATTCCGACCGCCATGGGCTGTCCGTCGCTCACGCCCTGAACGACGATCATGGGGACGGGCACCTCGAGAGAGCTGACCTGCTCGAGTGCCTGCCGATGGGCAACGGCGACGACGATCGCCTCGACAGCCTCGTCGAGCAGGCGATCGACAGCCTCCCGCAGTGACTGCGAGGAGAAGTCCTCGACAGCGACCAGTGAGACGTCGTACCCCGCCTTGTGGCCGGCGTCCTGGACCGACACCGCGATCATGCTGGGCCCGTGGAGAACCAGGTGGGCCGAGATCATCCCGATGCGGTGCGATCTGTTCGTCACGAGCAGCCGGGCTGCGTTGTTGCGCCGGTAGCCCAGCTCCGCGATCGCCGCGAGCACGCGGGCACGCGTCTCGGCCCGAACCAGCTCCGATCCGTTCAGCACGCGAGACACGGTCTGGTGCGAGACGCCGGCCGCGGCGGCCACATCCGTCATGCTCGGCGCTCGTCCGAGACCTTCGCTCGCTCTAGCCATGGGAAGATAGTAGTCAGCGGGCGGCACCGGCGCGGCGCTTGTTGTAGATGTCGAAGGCAACGGCCAGCAGCAGTACCAGGCCCTTCACGACCGACTGGGTCGACTGCTCGACACCCATCAACTGCATACCGTTACTCATCACCGCCATGATCAGACCGCCGACCATCGCCCCGACCACCGTGCCGACGCCGCCCGCGACGGCCGCGCCGCCGATGAACGCCGCCGCGATCGCGTCGAGCTCGAACATGTTCCCGGCGGCGGGCTGGGCGCCGTTGGACCGCGACGAGTAGATGACACCGGCGATCCCGGCCAGGAATCCCATGTTGACGAAGATCCAGAAGTTGACCTTGCGGACCTTCACGCCGGACAGCATCGCGGCCGACAGATTGCCGCCGATGGCGTAGACCTGGCGGCCGAAGACGGTGTTGTTCGTCATCAGTCCGTAGGCGATCACGAGGGCGGCCAGAATGATCAGGACGATCGGCAGTCCGCGGGCGTGGGCCAGTTGCCAGGCGAAGTACATGACGACCGCGGCGACCACCAGCACGCGGGTGACGAACAGCGGGAACGACTCCACCGGCTGCTCGTAGCGGATCCGCGCCAACCGGGTGCGGAACACACCGACCGCGTACCCGGCGACCGCGATCCCGGCGATCAGCAGCGTGAACGCGTCGTAACCGTCCCCGCCCATCAGGCCGTTCAGGAAGCCGCTGGCAACCTTCTGGTACTCGGCCGGGAACGGCGACAACGACACGTTGTCCAGGACCTGCAGCGTCAGGCCCCGGAACAGCAGCATCCCCGCCAGCGTCACGATGAACGCGGGCATGCCGACGTACGCCACCCAGAAGCCTTGCCAGGCGCCGACCGCGATGCCTACCGCTACGGCTGCCACCACGCCGATCCACCACGGCTGTCCGTGCTGGATGACCAGTACGGCGGACACCGCGCCCGTCAGGGCGACGATCGACCCGACCGACAGATCGATATGACCGGCGATGATCAGGATCACCATGCCGATCGCCAGTACCAAGATGTAGGAGTACTGCAGCACGATGTTGGTGATGTTGCCCGGGCTGAGCAGGACGCCGTCGGTCATGAAGGCGAACAGCGCCACGATCACGACGAACGCGATGTAGATGCCGCTCTGCCGCAGGTTGCGCATGATCAGGGTGAGCGGGTCGCTGGTGCCGACGTGCAGCGCGGCGGCGGAGGCGCTCTCTGCTGATGCCGGTTCCGTCGGTACGGAAGGCTTGGTGCTGGTCATCCGGCGAGCTCCTTCTCCTTCGTCATGAGCGCCATCAGGTTTTCCTGGGTTGCCTCGGCCACCGGCAGCTCGCCGGTGATCCGTCCGGCCGACAGGGTGTAGATCCGGTCGCACATCCCGAGTAGTTCGGGGAGCTCGGAGGAGATCACGATGACCGCCTTCCCCTGTGCCACCAGGCGGTTGATGATCGTGTAGATCTCGAACTTGGCTCCGACGTCGATACCGCGGGTCGGCTCGTCGAGGATGAGCACCTCCGGATCCGTGAAGAGCCACTTGGACAGCACGACCTTCTGCTGGTTGCCGCCGGACAGGGTGCCGACGGTGTCCAGCACGGTGCGCGTCTTGATGTTCATGTCGCGGCGGCCCTGCTCGGCGACCTTGATCTCCTCGTTGCCGTTGATCCAGCCGGCCCGGGCCAGCTTGCCGAGCGCGGCGGCGGAGACGTTCGCACGGACGTCGGCGATCAGGTTCAGCCCGTACCGCTTGCGATCCTCGGTGGCGTAGGCGATCCCGTTCGAGATCGCCTCGGCGACGCTCCGGGCCCGGACCTCCTTGCCGTGGAGGTACAACCGGCCGCTGATGTTGCGTCCGTACGCGCGCCCGAAGACGCTCATCGCGAGTTCGGTGCGTCCCGCGCCCATCAGGCCGGCGATGCCGACGACCTCGCCGGCCCGGACGTTGAGCGAAGCGCCGTCGACGACCAGCCGCTGCTGGATCGGATGCCACACCGTCCAGTCCTCGATCCGCAGTACTTCGGGACCCGGCTCGGAGACCCGGTCCGGATAGAAGCTGTCGAGGTCGCGGCCCACCATGCCGCGGATGATCCGCTCCTGGGTGACGTCGCCCGAGGTCATGTCGAGCGTCTCGACCGTGCGACCGTCGCGGATCACCGTGGTGGAGTCGGCGACCGCGGTGATCTCGCTCAGCTTGTGGGAGATCATGATGCAGGTGATCCCGCGGTCCCGCAGCTGCCGGAGCAGGTTGAGCAGGTGGGCCGAGTCGACGTCGTTGAGCGCCGCGGTCGGCTCGTCGAGGATCAGCAACCGGACATCCTTCGACAACGCCTTCGCGATCTCGACCAGCTGCTGCTTGCCGACACCGAGCTGGATCACCGGCGAGACCGGATTCTCGTCGAGTCCGACCGACGTCAGCAGCTCGCGTGCCTCGGCGTTGGTCCGGTTCCAGTCGATCAGCCCGCCGCGCCCGCGACGCTCGTTGCCGAGAAAGATGTTCTCCGCGATCGACAGGTACGGCACCAGGGCCAGCTCCTGGTGGATGATGACGATGCCGACGGCTTCGCTGCCGCGGATGCCGGCGAAGTGGACGGCCTGGCCGTCCAGCCTGATCTCGCCGTCGTAACTCCCGGTCGGGTAGACGCCCGACAGCACCTTCATCAACGTCGACTTGCCGGCGCCGTTCTCTCCGCAGATCGCGTGGATCTCCCCGCGCCGGACGGCGAGCGAGACGTCCTCGAGAGCTTTCACACCGGGGAATCGCTTGGTGATGCCCCGCATCTCGAGCAGGACGTCGTTCATACAGCCTCCTTGGCGATCAGACCGTCCACCCATCTCTCGCGGCCGGGCCCGGCGGTTGCCGCCGCCAGGCCCGGCCGGCGGTCACTTCGCCTGACCGGCAGCCACCTCGGCGGCCGTGTAGTAACCGGAGTCCACGAGTTGCTTCTGGATGTCCGGCTTGAAGACGGTCTGGATCGGCAGCAGGTACGCCGGGACGACCTTCACACCGTTGTCGTACGACTTGGTGTCGTTGGCCTCCGGCTGCTTCTTCTCCAGGAACGCCACCGACGCGTTGACGGCCTGCTCGGCCAGCAGCCGGGTGTCCTTGAAGATCGTCGAGCTCTGCACACCGGTGTTGATCAGCTTGACCGACGCGATCTCCGCGTCCTGACCGGTGATCACCGGCATCGGCTTGGCCGCCGTACCGTAGCCCGCGTTCTGCAACGCGGTGATGATGCCGCGCGAGATGCCGTCGTACGGCGAGAGGACACCGTCGACCTTGCCACCGTCGTTGTAGCTCGAGGTCAGCAGGTCCTCCATCCGCTTCTGCGCCGTCTCCTGCAGCCACCGCAGCGTCGCGACCTGCTCCATCTTGGTCTGCTTCGACTTGACGACCAGCGCACCGCTGTCGACGTACGGCTTCAGCGTGTCCATGGCGCCGGTGAAGAAGAAGTGGGTGTTGTTGTCGTCCAGCGACCCGGCGAAGACCTCGATGTTGAACGGCCCGGTCTTGGCGCCCTTCGAACCGTCCGGGTTCTCCAGGCCCATCCCGCGCAGCAGCGCCTTGGCCTGGGCGACGCCGACCTTGTAGTTGTCGAAGCTGACGTAGAAGTCGACGTTCTTGCTGCCGCGGATCAACCGGTCGTAGGCGACCACCGGGATCTTCTTGTCGGCCGCCGCCTGCAGCTGGCTGCTGAGTGCCGTGCCGTCGATCGCGGCGATGATCAGCACGTCGGCGCCCTGGGTGATCATCTGGTCGACCTGCTGCGACTGGGTCGGGATGTCGTCGTTCGCGTACTGCAGATCGACCTTGTACCCCTTCGCCTCGAGCTTCTCCTTCACCGCCTTGCCGTCCGCGATCCAGCGCTCGGACGTCTGCGTCGGCATCGACACGCCGATGGTCAGGTCCTTGGGCTCCTGACTGGCGGTGTCGGTGGTCCCGCCTGCCCCTTGCCCGCCGCACGCCGCGAGGCCGAGCAGCAGCAGGGCGCCACTCACAGTGGCCACAAACCTCTTCTTCACAGGCTCATCCCTTCCGGCATAGCTGTCCCTCCCACATCACAGGCCCCGCTCCGTTGTTAGCGCTCACATGCTGGACCCAACACCCAGCCCGGTCAAGGCGTCGGCAAGCAACCCCGGCGTCACGGTCTCATAACGGCATCCGGCCGATTCTCACCGCGATGACGAGGAAAACCCTTACCTGGAAGGACTTCACGCGCGGGCAATCCGATACCCTCGGCCCGCCGACCGACGGACGCGATCGCCAGCAGAGAGACGGTGGATTCTCAGCCAGCACTGGGCGCGTTAACAACTGAGTCAGACTCACTAACCCCAGCGATGTCGCGGCCCCCTGCCCGGTAGCGTCGCCCCCGCACGTGCCTCTCGAGCCATCGCGGCTGGGGCAGCGTCCCGCACGATCGTGCACAGCGACCACGGGATGCCGGAGGAAGTCCGCGCCGACTTCGCCACCCGCGGTGCCGAGTGGTCGGAGTCGCGTATGCCGGGCGCAGCGGCCTTGATCGAACGCCACGGGCTCGCACTGCCGGACAGCGTCGAGCAGCACGACCTCAGCGAGGCGGCCGACCTGCTCGGCTGGCGCCCGGAACACGACTTCATCGAGTTCCTCACCGACCTGCAACAACGCGAAACAACAGGCGAAGACATCAGCACCCTCTGGTCCCCAGGCCGAATCCCAGCCTGAGCCCCCCAGGCATCTCTCTGTTCGTGACGAACATAGATGTGCCTTTTGCAGGCAGGAAAATCCGGACCATCATGGGACTACTTACAAAATGTGTGTCATGGAGGAATGCCTTCCTTTCGCACCGATTGAAGGAGTTCCCGATGTCCGTACCACTCAAGGCCGAAGACGCGGCGCTTGTCCTGATCGACCATCAGGTCATCTCGATGTCGTTCATCCGAACGGCGTCGCCCGAGACGTTCCGGCAGACGATCGGGCAGTTCGGGTTGTCGGCATGAGGATCGACTTCTGGTCGGACATCATCTGCCCGTGGTGCGGGCTCATGGAGCACCGTCTCGACGAGGCTGTCGAACGGTTCGCTCACGGTGACGAGGTGAAGGTCGTGCACCGCTCGTTCCCGCTGCACCCCGATCTTCCGGTCGAGGGGACGACCCAGATCGAGATGGCCAAGCAGTACGGCCTCTCGCGCGATGCGATCGCACGCAATCTGCTCCCTATCGAGCAGCTGGCCGAGCGTGAAGGCCTGCGTCCGTACCGCGCTCTCGAACGCCCCATGGGTCCGACGGCGATGCTGCACGAACTGCTGGCGTTCGCGGGGGAGCGTGGCCTCCACACCGAGGCGTGGCACCAGGCCTTCCGCCAGCACTTCGGCGAAGGCCGCAATCTGTGGAGTGTGGACGACGTCGTCGCGTTCGCCGTGGACCTGGGCCTGGATCCCGACGAGGTTCGCGACGTACTGCGCTCTGGTCGCTATCGCGCCCAGGTGCAGCGTGATCAGCGTGAGGCGCAGGAGCTCGGCGCCGGCGGGACACCCTTCATCGTCATCGACGGGAGCCTGGCCTTGCCGGGCGCGCGGGACATCGACGGCATCGTCGCACTCCTCGAGCGAGCCTGGGCCGCCTCGCACCCGGTCGTGGTCGTGGATGAAGGCGCGATGTGCCTGCCGGACGAGGGAGTCTGCCAACCAGGCCTGGATGCTACGGCGTAGCCACCTCGGGGGTCAGGCGTAGAGCGCGGTGTCGTGCTCGGCCACCAGTTCCGCCGCGGCGTCGAGGTAGCGACGGGTCTCGCCGATCGTCATAGATAACGTCACCCGCGACGTCCTAGCTCGTCTCGAGGGGTGAGCTTCAGTGCCTGGCGTTGGCCGCGGCCTCGTCGTACGCATCCTGATGGCGCTTGATCTCGACGTGATGATCGACCGACCACGACGCCATCGCCAGCACAGTTGACAGCAGCGACTCACCAAGAGGCGTCAGCGAGTACTCGACGCGCGGCGGCACCTCGGGGAACGAGACGCGCGAGACCAATCCGTGGCGGTGCAGGCTCTTGAGTGTGAGGGTCAACATGCGCTGGGAGATGCCCGTGATCGCGTAAGCCAGGTCGGAGTACCGCACCGGCCCGTCCGCAAGTGTGCCGATGATCAGCACGCTCCACTTGTCGCCGACCAGATCAAGCACCGAGCGGATGAAGTCCGCCTGATCGTCGTCCCACTGCGTGCACGGCCCAGGCACCGCCCGGACGCGCGAACGGACGTTGACCGCGCTCAATTCGGCCTCCTGCGCACGTCGATGTGCCTTCTGCGAACTCCCCCATCGTGACGCACCATCCCGTTACGCACAAATGGTAAGTCGCACAAGGCGATCGCCTGCGGTACGCCGACCGAGGCGATCGCCCTGAATCGCGCGGAGCTGTCAGCCGGAGGCCTGGAGGCTGAAGGGTAGTTGGGTGGTCTTGTCGTTCGACACCGTGGTGGTGGCGGTTTGGGTGTTGTAGCCGTCCATCGTGGCTGTGAAGGTCTGCCGGCCGGTTGTGGAGAAGAGCCAGTAGAGGCCGTCACCGATGTTCGGGTCGTCGGGGGTGGCCACCGTGGCCGTAGGCCGGCTGGGGTTGGTCAGACTGGTGACGACGGCTCCGTTGAGACCGGCGCCGTGGTCGTCGGTGACCTGGCCGGCGACGAGTCCACCGGCCTCCGCAGTACAGGTGCGGTTGCCGACGAACACGTTGTCGACAGCCCACCACTTCGACCATTGCCCGGTGTAGCCGAACCGGACCTGGACCCGGGCCTTGTGTGCCGCCTGCGGCAGCGGTACGACGACCGTGCCGGCTGCTGGGACACCGGCCGAGCCGGCGATGCGCCACACGTTGGTCCAGGTCGTTCCTCCATTGATACTCACATCGACGGTGGCCGTCGAGTTGACCGCGGGTTCGAGGTCGCTGGCGAACTCGATGGCCGGCGTCGCGGCGGCCGACAGGTTGACGACCGGGCTGACCAGTTGGGTGTTCTGGATGTTGTGCTGCCCGTCGTGGTCGCTGTCGACGATGGCGAAGTTGCCCTTGCCGCCGGTGTCGTTGGATCGTGCCGCCGGGTTGTTGAAGACCCAACCTGGCTGATAGTCGTAGCCGGGCAGGTGCAGGCTCGTGTTCGTGACCTTCCACCCGGCGGGGATCTTCTTGGCATCGAACGTCTGCGTCGCCCCGACCCGCGCGACCTGGTAGCCCAGGGCAGTACAGGCGAGCGCGGTGGTGACTGTGGCGTCCTCGGTGACGTCACTGGTTCCCACGGTGACGGCCTTGTCGACCGGTTGATAGCCGGACTCGACCGAGGCGATGTGCAGGGTGTAGTCGGCTCCTTGAAGGAGGTTGAGGCTGTACTGGCCGGAGACCGGGTCCGTGAAGGTCGACTCGCCGTCAGAGGAGGTCACCTTCGCATAGAGCGGCCAGCCGTGACCTGAGCCGTCGGTCACAGTGCCGGTGACCTTCGAACGCGGCTTGGGACTCAGCACCAAGTCCTGAGACGTCGTACTCCCCGCCGTCACGGTGACACCGACCGGCACCGGATCGTAGCCGTAGGCCGATGCGCTCACCTGGTACGTCGCGGCCGGCAGGTCCAGGTCATAGTTGCCCTTGGCATCGGTCGTGGTGGCGCGGTCGCCCGCCTGCACCTTCACCGCCGCGATCGGCTGCCCGGTGGTCTTGTCCTTCACCGTGCCGGTGATGTATCCGTGCGCCCGGTAGGTGAATGCGCCGACACCGTGCGGCGTGCCGAGCCCGGTGGGTCCGTCGTACCCTTCCACGCCGGTGCACAGGTACGCCGGGTCGCACGCTCCGTTGGTACCGCTGGTCACGTCGGTGAGTTCCCCGGCACCGACAGTACGACTGTCGTACGGATACTGCGCGGGATTGGTGCCGGCCTGCGGTGCACCGGCCAAGGCGTACGCCGAGGCGATGATCGGCGCCGACGCACTGGTCCCGCCGTACACGCTCCATCCGCCGTTGCCGTAGCCGTTGTAGACGGCAACACCGGTGTTGGGGTCGGCGACCGCGGACACGTCGGCCACGGTGCGGTCGGCGCAGCCGGAGTCGGACTGCCAGGCCGGCTTGTCCTGGAAGCGGGAGCACCCGCTGCCCGCGCCGTTCCACACCGCTTCGGTCCAGTTGCCGTCACTGCCCTGCGTGAGCGAAGTTCCGCCGACTGCCGTGACCCCGGGAGCCGTGGCCGGGTACACCGCGCCGTACCCCCAGTCACCGGTACTCGCGGTGACCACCACACCCGGATGGTCGTAGTAGTGGTTCAGATCGAGATCGGCCTCGGCCTCGCCGTTCTGATCGCCGTAGCTGTTCGACACGTACTGCGCGCCCATCGCGACGGCCTGGTCAACGCCCGTGCCCAAGCTGTCGAAGCTGGCGTCGTCCCCCTCGACCAGGAGGATGTTGCAGTTCGGGCAGACCGCCGAGACCATGTCCAGGTCGAGCGAGATCTCCCCCGCCCAGCCCGGATCCGCCACCGGATAGTCGGTGCCGCCGCGCTGGTCCACCTTGCGGAAGCAACCGTTCGCCGTACTGCACACGGGAAGTCCGTACTGCGCCCGGTAGATCGCGAGGTCGGCCTCGGCCGTCGGGTCGTCGTACGCGTCCACGATCGCCACGGTCCGGTCCGCACCGGCCGTTGCCGAGGGCAACGCATAGGCGCTCTGCAGAGCGGCCGGTCCGTAACCTCCCGGTACGACGTGTGGCGCCAGCCGGCCCTTCGCCGGTTGGACGTCGGTGCGGTGCATCGCCATGCAGACCGCCTGCCCGGGACCACTCGGACGTCCGCAGTCCGCCTCGGTCGGGTGCTGCACCTGCGCCGAACCTTGCGCCGAGGCCGGCGAGACTGCCGACGCCGACACGGCCGAGGCGGCCACCCCGGCCGTCAGTCCGGCGGCAACGACGGCCACGGCCAGCACTGCCACCCGCACCCGGCGGAGCCCCGCCGTGCCGCGGTCCTTCCTTCGCCTACTGAAGAGAATCGACACGACTAGACCTTTCCGCAACTGAGGTGAACGATCTGGGTGCTGAGGAACGCCGGTCCGCCGGCGCCGGCCGACACGTCGACAGCCGACCCGATCGCCCAGACATCGGCCGGCCCGGTGCCGCTCATCTGTTGGTAGACGTAGAACATTCCGAACTCCTCCGGTGCCGGACCTGGGACGGCTGTCCACGTTTTGCCGTCCCAGTGCAAGAACCGCACCGCATCGCCGAGCTGCACCTCAACGGGAGCCCAGACGTCGTTCGGGCCCGATGCGTAGCCGGCGTCGAGTTGGGCATTGCCGAGGTCCGGGATATTGCCCATCACCTTCCACGCGCGGCCGTCCCAGTGCTCGACCAGCGGTACGGCGGTGTTCTCGGTGCCCGCCATGGTTTGGGCGCCGAACGCCCACACGTCGCTCGGTCCGGAAGCGCTCACCGCATTGAACTCGGCGGGGGTCGCGGCGGTGGCCGCCGGATCGCTGATGCTCCACCGGAGGCCGTTCCAGTGCTCGGCGAACGGTCTGAGCACACCGTCGTCCCCGCGGTGTCCACCCACCGCCCAGATGTCGGTCGCCGAGACAACGGTCAACCGCATGATGTCGGCCCGCGGAAGGGCTGACGCCGGATGGGCGACGATGCTCCACCGCACCCCGTCCCAGTGCTCCAGGAGAACACCCGCGTATCCCGACTGTTCGCTCCTCAAGTATCCGGCTGCCCAGGCGTCAGTGGCCGAGACCGAGACCAGGGTTTGCACGACGGGGACGACATCGCGTGGATCGGGCGAGACCGCGAGGGGAATCCGCGTCCATCGGCCGGCATGCAGGCGATCCCCGATCGCCTGGCCGCTCTGGTCCCACCCCATCAACACCCAGCCCTCGCCGTCGGAGCTGAAGGAGCTGCGGGATTCCTGCTGGTGCCCCGCCGACTGGTCGAAGAACGGGCCGGTCGGAAGTGGTGCGGTCTGGGTGACAGCCTTGCCGTCCCAGTGCCAGATGACCTGGTCGTACGAGCCTCCGTCGAGAGAACCGAACCAGGCGGAATGACTGGACACCGTGCTGACCGACGCGCCATGGAGGTTGGTCGCAGGCGGTGTCGCCACGACCTTCCAGGTCGGCTTGCACGTGCCGGCCTGCCCGGCATCTGCGGCGGCCGCGGAGCTACCGGCCCCGGCACCACTGATCGTGAGCAACACGGCGGTGGCCAGTGCGCTCACCGTTCTTGGGATCTGCATCATGTCTCCTAGAAGCCGCCGATTCCGTTGGGTGTGCCGTTGCCGGTCGGGCCGTCGTAGCCCTTCTGCGCGTTGCACAGGTAGCCGCCGTCACACGCACCGTTGGAGCCCGCCGTCACGTCGAACAGCGAACGGTGGTGGGCGTACGGGTAGGCGGTGGTGTTGGTCGTCGCGGTGTTGCCGGCCAGGGCATACACGCCGGCGATGATCGGCGCGGCGACGCTCGTACCGCCGCCGTAGACCCATCCGGGCACGCCGAAGGTGTCGTAGAACAGGACCGGGGTGTGTGGGTCGGCAACGGCCGACACATCCGCGATGGTCCGCTTGGCGCACAACCGGTCCGTTTGCCAGCTCGGCTTGGGTACGACGGGGCTGCAGCCTGATCCGGCGCCGCCCCACGCGGTCTCGTTCCAGCCACGTGCACTGCCGTCCCGGTACAGGCTGGTGCCGCCGACGGCGAGGACAGTGGACAGCGCGGCAGGCACCAGCGTGCTCAACGCACCCGAGTCGCCCGACGAGGCAACGATCGCGACCCCTGGATGCTTGTAGTGCGAACCCGCGACCGCGAGCTCGTCGGCGAACTCGGCGGCGCCATAGCTGTTGGAGACCGCGTCGGCGCCGAGCTTGACGCCCTCGTCGACGGCGATGCCGAGGTTCGCCAGGTCTTCGTCGTCGCCTTCGACGAGCAGCAGCCGGCAGTTCGGGCAGATCGCCGAAGCCATATCGAGGTCCAGCGAGATCTCGATTGCCCACTGCGCGTCTGCGGACGGATAGTCGGTCCCACCGCGCTGATCCACCTTGCGGAAGCAGCCGTTGCCGGTCGTGCACGCGGCCAGATGATTCGCCTCCCGGTAGACCGCGAGGTCGGCTTCAGCGGTGGGATCGTCGTAGGCGTCGACGATCGCGATCGTCTGTCGCCCGCCCAGCAACGCCGACGCGACCGTCAGGCCGTAGGCGGACTGCAGATCGGCCGCGTTGTAGGGATTCAGGCCGACGGCCGGGGCCGCCTGCGGGCTCAATGCCCGGCCCGACGCGTCACTGTCGACGATGGCGAGGCAGGCCGCGTGCCGGGCGGCCGGCTTGTCACAGGCCGGCTTGTAGTTCACCGGCGCCGGCTCGGCAGACGCGGCGGGAAAGGCGTCGACCGGCGCCGCGGTGACCATGACGGCCACGGCAACGGCGATGGCCGCCGCCAGCCGCTTCGGCCTGCGCCGGGCGCGGGTCATGACTGTTCGAAGCATGAGAAAGTCCTTTCGGATGGCCCGGCCGGGTCAGTTGGTCAGCGAGTAGGCGTGCATGACCGTCTGCTCGACGGTGTTGCCGGCGTCGTCGTGTGCCTTCACCCGCAGCGAGACGAAGCCGTTGGTCGAGGCCAGGTCCGGGTGATCGATCGTCACGCCGAACCGGTTGCCGCCCTGGCTGGTCGCAGGTTGATCCGCGCTCCAGGTCGCGCCGTCGTCGTACGACACCGATACGGTCGCGCCGACCCCGGCCGGCACGGACTGGTTCTGCTGGTGGAGGACTGTGAAGTCGACGTCGAACGGCGCGTTCGCCGGCGCCTGCGACTGCTCGTTCAACGCCAGGTCGTAACGCAGGAACAGCAACGGCAGGAAGGAGCAGGCACGGCTCTTGTCCGGTGCACACTCACTGGTGGCGGGAAGCTTCGCCGCTGCATCACTCGGTCCAGAACGGAAGTTCCAGTCCGTCTCCGTGGACGCACCGGGCCGCGACACGCTGTGAGTGGTCCAGTCGACTCGATAGCTCGAGGCTGTCGGCAACATCGGCAGATCGAGGGCGAACGGCGTGAAGGCATCTCCTGCCGGCGAGTGGTCGGCGCTGACGGCCAACGTCCCGTCGCGGTAGAAGTCGAACTTGCTCGACGCGTTCTCCTCGGTCCCGGCGTGCGTCGGATCAGTGTCGCCGGTGGTCAGGAAGACCATGCCGTTGTCGTCCTGCCGGCAGGCCACGCACACCGTCGCCAACGGGTCGGTCGCGAGGTTCTCGCTGAGGCCTCCGCTCCCGAGGATCAAACCGTTCCGCTGCGTGTACGGCGCCATCGCACTCGGCGTCAACGCTCCCTTGTTCCACTCCTCGACGACCTGTTCTCCGTTGCCGACGGTTCGGTGCAGCCCATCGATATTCACCTGCCGGTCGGGGTCGAAGGCAGTGAACGCGGATGCCCACGTGACCAGCTCGGGTGCGCTGCTGTACAGATAGTCGATGTGCTCACCGGTGCTGACGTACGCGTTGCCGTTGATCGGCATCCGCAGCTGACCCCAGGGCAGGTAGGCCCGGTAGTTCAGATCCGCGTCGTGGCCCCGGTCGTCGGCGGGATCGGCGTACACCTTCTGGTGCAGCGTGGCGAAATCGGACTGCTGGATCGTGTAGGTCAAGGATGACGGGATACCGCCAGGATGGGGGAAGACCAGGAAGTACGCCGGTTTCGCGGACGGGGCCAGCTCGTCGTCCTTGAAGTCAGTGGCGCCCGCGAAATCGAAGGTGCCTTTCGTGACTGCCGGCGTCGCGGCGGCGTACAGCGTCGGATTGCCGAAGCCGGGCACCGAAGCCAGGTGCATGCCGACGAGCGTGATCGCGGCCAGCCCGGAGTTCTGGGCCGTCACCCCCGACCCGGTCACGCTCTTGCGGCTGAAGGTCAGCACATCTTCTCGCGCCATGTCGCCGACCGGCGCATCGACGGTCACCTGGTAAGGCTTGGCCGTGCGCGCGTCGACGGTGACGGTTTGATCGGACGTGACCGTGATCTCCGGCTTGACCACCAGCGCGGCCTTCACCGTGTAGTCGTCTGCGGGTCCACTCACGACACCGACCTCGAGGCTGTAGGTGCCCTCCGGCACGCTGACCGCGGCCGTACCGGTGCTCTGCACCACCCAGGGGCCGACCGCCGGGTTGTCGATGTTCTGCAGGAATCCGACGACTGTTCCAGGGCTGCCGTCCAGGTCGATGCTGTTGACCGTGAGCGTGTGGAAGGGGTGTCCCCCGCCACTCACCTGAGGCTGAGCCGACAAGGCCGCGGGCAGGACGGGGGCGCTCGCGGCCGGTGCCAGGTCGATCCGGTTGATGCCCGCGAGCTTGCCCACCGGAAGCGGTGAGCTTCCGGACCGGCTCGCTCGCCACTGGTCGGCCAACTGCTGGCCGAACTGGCGTGCCTGCGTCTTGGCCATCGTCGCGGTCCCCGTCGCACCGGACCGGGAGGCGACGCGCACACCGGGCACCGCCGTCGTCGACGAGCCCGCGTAGGAAACCTTGAGCGGCACCGTGGCGCTGTGCGCGTCGTCCAGCTTCGCGCGCACCAGATAGGTGATGTCGAACAGCCGTGGGTCCACGGTCGACAGGTACGGCGTCGCGATGTTGGGGATGACGTACTGGTCGCCGTGCCAGCTGAGCTTGGTGAACGTCGAGCCCAAGGGCTTGGCCGCACCTGACGGGGACAGCATCGACGCGGTCTGCGTCCCGTCCTGCCCCACCTCCAGCCGGACCCGGTCACCGGTCACGAGGGTGACGGTCGAACTGCGCGGAAGGGCCGGCTGTGCGGCGACGGGCACCGCCGGCGGTGGGCCGTCGAGTCCGCCCACGGTCAGCGGCGCCGGCGCCGGCGCCGGCGCCGGCACGGTGCCGCCCGGAGTGACGCCCGGGCTGGTGCCCGGCCCGGCGACGGCGGCCGAGATCGGAGCGATCATGAGGGCGGCGATGACCAGTGCTGGTGCGCCTCTGGGGATCTTCATCGATTCTCCATTCGGTGGAACGGGGGCGGGATCCGTACCGAACCCGGGCTACAGCGGTTCGTAGTCGTCGTCGGCATCGATCTCGAGATCGTTCGGGGCGTCATCGGCGGCGACAGCTCCCGCGCCGGGCTCGGCCGGTGCAGTGCTGGGACGCACGGCATCGGCTCCGGAGGGCTGGGGGTCGGACACAGGCTCAGGCGACCGCGGAAGTGATGGCATGGTGCCGCAATACTCGAGCCGCCGGTCCGGTGTTGCGATTGGTCAGATGACCCAATGTGGTTCTACGAGGAGGACTGTCCGTTCCCCGCCGTACCCACGCCGTCCGCCTCGGCGACCTTCATCGCGACCGCGGTGCGGGTGTTCACGCCCAGCTTGCGCATGGCCGAGTCGAGGTGCCGGGCCACTGTCCTGGGTGAGAGGAACAGCGCCTCGGCGATCTGCCGGTTGGTCCGCCCGTCGGCTAGTGCGCGAGCCACCTCCAGCTCGCGCGGTGAGAGCTGGTCGCCGTACCCTCGCCGCCCGCCCAGCCAGGGCCGCTTGACGTCGACACCGAGCTGTCGCAGCGCCTGCATCACCCGTACGGCGTCACCGCGCGCACCCAGCTCGGACAGGCCCCGAAGCACGTCCGCCAGCACGTCGGTGCCGGTGCCGGCATCGCCGGCGGCCAGCAGGCATCTGGCGTGCCGCTCCCGCGCCAGCAATGCGTCGTACGGCCGGGGCAACGCCTGCCATGCCTCGGCTGCCGCAGCGAACGCGGTGGCGGCCACGGCATGCTCTCCGCGGCCTTCAGCCACGATCGCCCGCGAGACCGCGAGGCCGGCCTGCGGACCGGGGGCATCGTGGTCGTCGATCAGGTGGGCGAACGCCGCGACCAGTTCGTCCGCCTCGTCGATGCGGTCCGCGGCCACTAGCGCGTCGACCCGGACCGGGACGATCTCCGCGCCGTACACCCAGATCCCTTTGTGTACGGCGATTTCGACCGGTCCTTCGGTGATCCCGAGCGCGTCGTCCACGCGCCCGTCGGCCAGCCACAGCTTCGCCAGGGCCGCGGCCTCGATGAATCCCGAGGAGCTGCCGGGGCCGGCCAGCTGCAACGCACGGCGCAACAGTTTCTCGGCCTCACTGCCGTTCCCCGCGGCGGCCTCGAGCAGTCCGCCGACGGATCCGGCCTCGCCCTGGGTCGCCGGGTCCAGCTGGTCGTCGTCGACGAGGGGTGCGACTGTGGCGGCCAGTCCGTCCCAGTCTCCGGTGAGCCAGTCCAGATGGGCCCTGGTGGCGACGACGATCTCGTGCAGACGCTGGAGCTGGTGGGTCTCGGCCAGGTCGAGGGCGGTGCCCAGGCGTCGGGCGGCCTCGGCGTACCGTCCCCAGATGATGGCCAGATGGCCGACGTTCAGGTGGCCGGCGACGAGTTCGCCACGCTCGGCCGGGGCAGCGTCGGCAGGGATCTGCCGCGCCTCCGCCCACCCGATCTCCTCGCCGAGCAGCAACAAGGCCGTGGTCCGGTCGACCTGCCGGCGGAGCCGCTCCCGTCCGGTCAGGCCCGGCCCGACCTCCGTTGCCTGCTGCAACCACCGCAGGTGCACCGCGGCCGGCTTGACATTGCCGACCGGGAGGCTGAGGAAGATCATCGCCCGGGTCGCCTCGGCCGAGCCGGGCGCCAGGTGCGGGACCGCCAGCTCGAGCTCCTCCTGCGCCGCCGTGTAGTCGGACATCACGATCAGCGCGCGACCGACCTGGAACCGGATGGCCGCCTCCTCCCCCGGATCCAGCGTGCTGGTTCCGAGGCGGTCCCGCAGTACCTGCACGAGCGCCTCGAGCTGATCTCGCCCACGGGCCGTGAACGGCACCATCGCGACCTGCCGGACGACGGCCTCGGCCGGCAGGTCAGCGCCGGTGATCAGGTCGTGCAACAGGGCCGCGGCCGTGGCATCGTCTCCAGCGGCAAGGGCGGACTCGGCCGCCTGCTCGCCGTACCGCGACCAGTTGATGCTGTCGCCGGCCTCACGATAGTGGTGCGCCAGCCGCGCCACCGGTGGCGTGCCGGCCGTCTTCAGCGCCTCGCCGGCGCGCTGGTGGAGGGCGCGCCGGAGGCGGGCGGGCGTGGCGTCGAGCACGGCCCGGCAGGCCAAGGCATGGCGCAGTGCGATCGACCCGTGTGCGTCCTCGTGCAGCAGGCCGGAGGCCAGCGCCTCCCCGAGGCCGTCCTGCGTCTGCCCGTCGAGCGGCCCGGCCACCGCGAGCAGCGTCGCCTCGTCCGCCGGCCGGGAGAGGACAGCGGCGGCCTGGATGAGCAGTTGGGCGTCGGCGCCCAGTCGACCGACCCGTTCGAGCACCGCGTCCCGGACGCTGGTCGGTACGGCGATGTTCTCGAGCCGGCGCCGGACCCAGCCGTCGCCTCGCCGGACCAGGTCGGCCCGGTCGTGCATCAGCCGGACCGACTCCTCGATCGCGAGCGGGACGCCGTCGGTGTGCTGGTGCAAGAACGTCGCGAACTCCGTCGACACCTCGGCGCCCTGAATCATCGACGACACCAGCGCCTCGGTCTCCGCGGCATCCAGCGGCTCCAGAGTCAGGCGCAGGTGCGTGGTGCC
This sequence comes from Kribbella sp. NBC_00709, assembly GCF_036226565.1. Lineage (GTDB taxonomy): Bacteria > Actinomycetota > Actinomycetes > Propionibacteriales > Kribbellaceae > Kribbella. Next base: position 5,130,223 of record NZ_CP108996.1, on the reverse strand, counting down.
CATCGGGCTGCGCGAGGACAGCCGGAGCAGCAGCGAGTCGGCCGGCACCTCGTCGGTCCGGAATGTCACCACGAGATTGATCCGAGGCGCCGGACGGGAGGTCAGGAAGAGCAGGAACTCCAGCGTCGCTTCGTCGGCCCAGTGCACGTCCTCGACCACCACGACCGCGATCTCGAGGCAGTCGAGCAACTCCGCCAGGGCACGGAACAGCCGATGCCGCGCGGCGGTGGCGTCCTCGGCCGGGTCCGGGAGCGGCGGCAGGTTCGCGGTCCACTCCGGGAACAGCGGGCGCAAGGCACCCGCCAGGGCGCTCAGCTCCAGACCGGCCACGCTGTCGGTTGCCTGCCGCAACGCATCGACCACCGGACCGAGCGTGAACGGCTGGCGGAACGGCGGGCAGGCGGTCACCAGGCTGCGCTGCGACCGGGCGTCGGCGGCCAGGAACTCCCGCAACAGCCGGCTCTTCCCGATCCCGGCCGCACCCTCCACGAAGACGGCCGCCGGCGGCTGGGCCAACGCCTCGGCCAGACCTGCCAGCTCCCGGCGGCGCCCCACGAACTCAGGTGAACCGAGCAGCGGCGAACGGTCCCGGTCACCGTTCACACCCACGTGTCTGACCACCGGCCGGCTCCCTCGGGATGGATTTGCTGCCGCCTGAGATGTTATGCGTACGGTCGCGACCGTGCTGGCCGCGACCGTGCGCAGGCGTCGTTCAGGCTAGTTCCGGCCGGTGGCTACGGGTAGCGATAGGGAGGTGCCGGTCAGGTCGACGGTGACCTTGGTGCCGGTGCCGGTCTCGCCCGTGGTGGGGCAGGTTTGGCCGGCGGTGGAACAGGTGAGGTCGGCGTCGGTTCCGGTCAGGATCAGGCCCAACCGGTGGCCGGCCCTGAACTCGTAGTCCTGCGGGAGCAGATCCCATGTGATCCGGTACGGCCGGCCCGGCTTCAGCGGTGCCGAGTGGCTGAGCGACGTACGGTTCTGCGCATCCATGATGCCCCGGGTCACCACCTCGAAGGGCGATGTCACCGTGTCGTCGACGGTCTTCAGGAAGCAGCCGTCGTCAGCCGTCGTGCCCTCACCGAGGCAGTCCTTGCCACCGGCAAACTTGACGCCCCATCCGACCCCGGCGTAGTTGATGCGGGAGTCCGCGCCGTAGTCGACCAGCAACACGCCCAGGTTGGCGGTCGGGCGGTCCAGTGTGACCCGCAGGCTGACCGACGGCGTCCCGGACAACCGCAGCGGCGCTGTCAGTGGCTGCGTCAGGTATGCCAGCCGGTTCGGGTTCGCCGTACCAGGGTCACCGGCCGCCGTGGTCTCGTGCTGTGCGGTTTCGGTGTAGCTGCCGGCCCCGGCGGACGTCGTCTTGCCGAGCGATCCGTCCCTGTTCGGCCGCAGGGTCACCGTCCGCGTCGGCGCCGGCCACTCGGCTTGCGTGATCCAGCGATCCGGACCGAGCTGTACGTCGGCGCGCGGCTGCCGCATGATGTCGTTCAGTACGCCCATCAACTCGTGGTCGAACCACTTGTGCAGGGAGTCGACCCACACATCGCGGCGGAAGTCGAACGGCTCCATGTGCCCGTACTGCGTCACCCACACCTTGCGCTGCACGTTGCTCGGCAGTCCGGCCCACCACTTGCTGAAGTTGTCGGCCGGCACGTTGGTGTCCTGCATTCCCTGGACGGCGAACACGCTGGCGCGCAGGTTGCGCTCGTTCGAGACCGGGCCGGTCCGGTAGTTGCGCTCGTTCCAGTAGGCGTTGTAGTTGCCAGTGGCATCATCTTCGCCCCGGCTCATCCGCTCGATCACGGCTGCGCATTTCGTGTCCGCGGTGGGGGCGACCTTCTCGGACAGGTACTTCTGCCCGCCCTTGAACCACATGAGGGTGCCGTTGATGCGCCAGATGTCGTACCAACTGCTGTTGCCGGCGAGCGGCACGATGGTCTTCAGGCCCTGCACCCCGGTGCCGGCGACGCCCATGGCGAGAGCGCCCTCGTAGGAGTGGCCGATCATCGCGGTCTTTCCGGTGGTCCAGGTCGCTTTCACCGGGTGCCCCTTGGCGTCGTACGCGATCGCCCGGCCGTTCAGCCAGTCGATCACCGCCTTGCCGCCCAGTACGTCGGACGCGCCGCCGTCGGTCGGGCAGCCGTCGGACAGGCTGGTCCCGAGCATGTCGACGGACAGGACGGCGTACCCGCGCGGCACGAAGTAGTTGTCGTACCAGAGCGGGAAGTGCGTCGCGTTCCCATTCGCGTCGTACGTCTTGTGCTCGGACTCGATCCCCGCACCCGGGCTGACGAAGTACGGGCTCTCGTGCAGGATGACCGGGACCTTGAGCCCGGAGCTCGTCTCCTTCGGCCGGATGATGTCCACCCGGACCAGGTCCTTCTTACCGTCGCCGTCGCTGTCGACCGGCGACTGCACCCGGACGTACTCACGGATGGCGTCCTGGTACGAGAAGACGGGCTGCGTGACCCCGTCCCTCACTTCGATCGCCGGCTTGGCCGCGGCCGGGGCGGCCGGCGCCCCACCGACCACGAGCGCTGCCGCGAGAGCGACGACGACAGTGCCGACGAGCCCTTGCCGTTTCGAGATGGACACTTCTGTCTCTCCAGTTCTTGATGCGGCTCTGTGACGCCAACGGTTGCTGCCCGGCCCGTCATCGGGATGACACGGCCCTGACACGACCGCTGACACGGCGATTGGTTCGTGTCAGACCGCTAGCCGTCAGGATTGGGTGGTGGCGGTCCGCCGATACCGAAGAGGGATTACCTGTGACGATGCGTGAAGTCGCTGACGTTCAGCAGTTGCAGCGCGAGGACGACCCGTTCGTGGGACAGGCCGACTGGCCGGCGTCCTGGATCCGGGCGGCGGAGGGCGGTGACGTGGTCGGGTTCCGGCTGCGGGTCGAGTGCGCGCAGATGGCTGAGGTCGTTGTCCACGTGTCCGCCGACGAGCGGTACGAGCTGTGGCTCGACGGCGACCTCCTCGGCCGCGGCCCGTCACGGGGCGAGGTCGGCCACTGGTCGTTCGAGAGCTACCGTCTGCGGTTGCCGGCCGGCGGGCACTGGCTTGCTGCCCGTGTCTGGAGCCTCGGGGACGACGCACCGCTGGCGCAACTGAGCCTCGGTGACGGTCCCACCTTCCTCCTCGCAGCCGAAGCCGTCCGCGGCCAGCCTGAGCTCAACACCGGTACGGCGGCGTGGCAGGCAGCTGCACTACCTGGCCACGGCCGGCGACCGAAAGGCGATGGGTACGGCTGCGGAGCCAGACACGTCAGCGACGGCCGTACGTATCCATGGGGTTGGCAGACCGGCGCGGACAGCCTCGAATGGTCGGCAGCTGCGATCGGCGACTGTGCGAGCGAGGGCGCGCGGTTGCTGGTACCGGCCCGCTTGCCCGCCCCGGCGCAGCAGTGGGCTGAGGGCGCCCGCGTTCGTCATGTCGCGGCTCATCCAGCCGGCGAGCCGACGCACGATCGCGTCGTGGATCCGGCGGATCACCTCGACGACGAGGCCCGCGGCTGGCAAGGGTTGCTCGGCGGTACGGCGCTGGTGCTGCCGCCCGGGACCTGCCGGCGGGTGCTGATCGACCTCGACCAGTACGTCTGCGCGTACCCCGTCCTCGATCTCGTCGACGGGCGCGATGCCGAAGTGCGGATGCATTGGCAGGAGTCCCTGTACGAGACGGAACCCGAAGCAGGTAAGGGACATCGCGATGTTGTCGAGGGCAAGCTGTTCGGCCGGCCCAGGCTCGAGGAAGACGGCATCGGCGACCTCTTCGTCGCCGGCGGCGGCCACGAGCGGCACAGCCCTCTGTGGTGGCAGTCCGGCCGCTATGTCGAGGTCCTCGTCACCACCGCGGCCGAACCGCTGACGATCACCGGCCTGCGGTTCCGTGAGACCCACTATCCGTACGAAGACCGCAGCGGCTTCACCGCCAGCGACCCGCGGCTCGCGCAGGTCGGCGTACTCGCGTTCCGGACGCTTCAGGCTTGCAGCCACGAGACGACCATGGACTGCCCCTACTACGAGCAACTTCAGTACGCCGGCGACACCCGGCTGCAGTGTCTGGTCGCATACGCCACCTGCGGCGACGACGCACTCGCCCGGCAGGCACTGCGTGCATTCGCCCACAGCCAGGATGACAACGGACTGGTGATGTCCCGTACGCCGTCCCGGCAGGCGTCGCCTATCCCGCCGTTCACGCTGTGGTGGGTGGCAATGGTGCACGACTTCGCGCTGTGGCGTGGCGATCTGGCCTTCGTCACCGACCTCATGCCGGGAGTCCGTGCGGCCATCGACGCGCACCGCCGTACCGTCGACGACAGCGGGATCTTCCACGCCCTGCACGGCTGGAACTTCACCGACTGGGTGCCCGGCTGGGAGGCCGGCACACCGCCCGGGATCGTCCAGGACGGGGAAGAACACCCCGACTGGCCCGGCCCAGGGCGCGGCGTGACGGCGGTACTGCAACTGCAGTTGGCTCTGGTCGCGCGGCAGGTCGCCGAGTTGGAGTCCTGGGTGGGCGAGCCTGCCGCCGCCGATGGATACGCACAGCTGGCAGACCGCCTCGTTGAAGCCGCCGACCGGGCCTTCTACGACCCCGACCGCATGCTGTACGCCGACGACCTCGGGCACACCGCGTTCAGCGAACACGCGCAATCGCTGGCGCTACTCGCAGGAGCGAAGTACGGCGAGACTGCAGTCCGGAGGATGCTCCAGGAGCCGTCCGGGTCACTCGCGCGGACCACTGTGTACTTCGACCATTACCTGTTCGAGGCACTGCCCCGGATCGGGCGGACCGACGTACTGCTCGACCGGCTCAGGCTCTGGTACGGCCTGTTGGACCAGGGCCTGCGGACCGTGATCGAGCACCCCGAACCGACCCGCAGCGACTGTCACGCGTGGGGTGCGCATCCGCTGTACCACTACGTCTCGACGCTGCTCGGTGTGCGGCCGACAGCGCCCGGAATGACGGCGGTCACGGTCGCACCTCAGCTGGGCGGTCTCGAGTGGGCCCACGCATCAGTGCCGACACCGCATGGTCCCCTGGAGGTCCGGGCAGAGTCCGGCAAACCACCACAGGTCATTGCGCCACCAGAGATCACGGTGACGGTTGGCTGAAGCAGGCCTTGGCTCAGCGGGTGATGATGATCGCGAGGAGGCCGGCCAGGGCGATGGTTTGCAGGGCGGCGCGGGGCCAGATGACGCTGTCCCAGCGCTGCTGGAGGTTTCTGGTGTCTGCCGGGACGGTGTGGCTGGCCGCGGCTACGCGGAGCACCCTGTTGATCGGCGCGCTGATCCGCAGGTAGATGGCCAGCCAGGCGAGTAACGCGACCAGGGCGAGGGCTCCGGCGATCCGCGCCGGGGCGCCGTGGGTGGTTGCGGTGGCGACTGCCGTGGCGATGACGGAAATCATGCCCGGTACAGGCAGGCGGCGATCGCCGTACTCGTGGACGTGGCCGAGCAGGTCGGCCACGGAAGAGTCAGCTGCGCCGCTTGCGGCCGGGCGCACGACGAGCGCGCAGAACAGATCGGTGCCGTAGATGACCGCTGCGCTGAGGATGGCGACCAGCGCCGCGGCGGTAGCGATGTTGCTCATAGCAACTGTTTCCTTCTTCAGGTGGGATCGGGGAGGGCGCGAGCGAGGCAGTCGGTCAGCGCGTCGTCGAGCAGGGCATGCAGCCCGTCGCTGTCGACCTCGACGCGGCCGACGACCCGGAGCGCGATCAGTCCGTGGGCCGTCGCCCAGAGTTGCAGTACGTGCTGTTCGGGCTGGGCGTCTCCGCCGGCGGCGAGCAGACTGATCAAGAGGTCGCCGACGGCCTGACCCTCGTCCCAGGTATCGGCAACAGGTACGTTCACCCCGCCGAGGCCGTACATGAGCTGATAGAGGTCGGGGTCGGCCAGAGCGAAGTCGAGGTAGGCATGCGCCGCTTGCCGGGCAGCCATCGCGGCCGCGTCACTACCGGATCCTGCCTGGTCAGCAGCGGCGGCCATCGCGTCTCGAAGCCGGGTGAACCCACCGCGGACCAGGGCGAGCAGGATGTCGTCGCGGCCGGTGAAGTAGCGGTACGCAAAGTTCGCGGAGTACTCGATCTCGTCGGCGAGCCGGCGCATCGTCACTGCGTCCCACCCGTCACGGCGGGCCACGCCCAGCGCGGCCGACAGGATCGTCTCGCGCGCCGCGGCCCGCTCCTTCTCCCTGCGCCGCTGCGCCGGCGTCGGCGACTCCTGCTGGGTCACTGGTTCGCAGTCTCGCCGGTGAGTTGCGCGAAGAACGCCTGCCCGTCGAGCTGGTCCCAATGCTCGACAGCCATGCCGTCGGCGACCCGCCAGATGTCGATCGAGTGCATGACGACCGGGCGGCCGGTGGGCTGCAGGCCCATGAACTCGCCTTGGAACGTCGCCCGGTAGGTGAACCGGCCCGCGACACGGTCGCCGTCGACCATGACGTCGTCAAGGGTCACCTCGGTGTCCGGGAACGCCGCGAACCAGATCGTCCAGAAGGCCCGGTTCGCCTCGCGCCCGTCCTCGACGAAGTAGTTGTGGTTGACGTAGTCCTCGGCGATGAATCCGTCGACCGCGTCGGCGTCGTGCCCGTTCATCAACTCCGCGAACGCGTGCGCGACGGTCTTGGTGGCGTGCTGTGTGGTGCTCATGATCAACCTTCTAGTTGGTTACGTTGTAACCAGTGTGTACGGCGTAACCAAAGAAGTCAATCGAGCTCAGCGCGGCGGACGTAGTACGGCGAAGGGGTCGGTGACCGTCAGTTCGCGGGCGGCGAACTTGTAGACCGTGGCCGGGCGGCCGCCGGCCTGGCCGGGGCGGGTGGTGCGGTCCGTCGGGTCGATCACGTGCCGCCGGGTCAGCACGCGGGTCAGGTTGGTGGCGCCGAGCTCGTAGCCCAGCGCCGCGCCGATGATGTCGCGCAGCTCCGAGATGGTGAACTCGTGCGGCGCCAGGGCGAAGCCGATGTTGGTGTACGACAGCTTGGCGCGCAGTCGCCCGACGGCGGCGTCGATGAAGTGATGGTGGTCGAACGCGCTGTCCGGCAGGTCGTCGACCGGATGCCAGGCCGTGTCGTCCGGAAGCTCGGGCTGCACGTCGGACGGCACCAGGCCGAGGTACGCCGTGGCGAGCACGCGTTCGCGCGGATCGCGATCGATGGCACTGTGCGTGGCCAGCTGCTCGAGATGCGCGACCTCGCGGACGTCGACCTTCCGGGCCAGGTGCGCGGTGATGGCCTCGCGGAGCCGCTGGGTCGGCTCGACGCCACCGCACGGCAAGGACCAGCGGCCGCGGTACGGATTCCGGGCGCGCTTCCAGAGCAGCACGCTCAGCCTGCCGTCGCGGACGGACAGGACCACCGCCAGCACCTCGTGCGGATAGCTCGGCCAGTTAACCGGATCACCTTTCTTGGCAGTTGACACGCCGACGATGGTAGCGTCGCCTCCAGTTATCGACTGCTAAGCGAAAACCTCCGGAAGGACCTGTCGTGACTGTTGGCCAGACCTCGGTGGATACCTGGCAGGACGAGGTACGCCGCCTCGCCCGCGAGCGGGACGCGGTCCTGCTCGCCCACAACTACCAGGAACCGGCGATCCAGGACGTCGCCGATCACGTCGGCGACTCGCTCGCGCTGTCCCGGATCGCCGCTGAAACCGATGCATCGACGATCGTGTTCTGCGGCGTGCACTTCATGGCGGAGACCGCCAAGCTGCTCAGCCCGGACAAGACCGTGCTGATCCCGACCGCGCAGGCCGGGTGTTCCCTGGCGGACACCATCGACGCCGACCAGCTGCGCGCCTGGAAGGCGCAGCACCCCGGCGCGGCGGTCGTCGCCTACGTGAACACCAGCGCCGCGGTGAAGGCCGAGGCGGACGTCTGCTGTACGTCGTCCAACGCGGTCGAGGTGGTGAACTCGATTCCGGCGGACCAGCCGGTGCTGTTCCTGCCCGACCAGTTCCTCGGCGAACACGTCCGGCGGCAGACCGGCCGGACGAACATGGAAGTGTGGATGGGCGAGTGCCATGTGCACGCCGGCATCAGCCCGGTCGAGCTGCGCGCCCAGGTGGCGGCGAATCCCGACGCGGAGGTTCTGGTCCATCCCGAGTGCGGCTGCGCCTCGTCGACGATCTGGCTCGCCGGCCGCGGCGACCTGCCGGCGGAGCGGACCCACATCCTCTCCACCGCGGGCATGCTGGAGAGCGCTCGCGGCATGACCGCGAAGACCGCCTTGGTCGCGACGGAGATCGGCATGCTGCACCAGCTCCGCAAGGTGAACCAGCAGACGACCTTCCTGCCGGTGAACCCGAAGGCCTCCTGCCGCTTCATGAAGATGATCACGCCGGAGCTGCTGCTGCGGTGCCTGCGTGAGGGCCGCGACGAGATCCAGTTGCCGGCCGACCTCGCCGAGCGCGCCCGGCGTTCGGTCCAGCGGATGGTTGCCATCGGCAAGCCGGCAGGCGCCCGATGACGCGGGCCGTCGATGTCGTCGTGATCGGTGCGGGCGCGGCCGGACTCTCGGCCGCGCTCGGCCTGGCTGCGACCCGTCAGGTGCTCGTGCTCAGCGCCGGGGACGGCAGCACACCGTGGGCGCAAGGTGGCGTCTCCGTCGCGTTCGGCGACGACGATCCGCTCGACCACGCGCACGACACCAACGTCGCGGGGGCAGGCTTCTGCGATCCGCGGAACGTACGGGCCCTGGTCGAGGAAGGACCGCAGCGGGTCGCCGAACTGATCGCGCACGGCGCGCTCTTCGACCGGCGCGAGGACGGCTCGCTGTCCAGGACTCTCGAGGGCGGCCACAGTCATCCCCGGATCGTGCATGCCGGTGGTGATGCCACCGGCGCGGAAGTTGATCGCGCGCTGCGTGCCGCGGTCGCCGCTGCCGGTGTCGAGACGATGAGCGGGCGGACGATCGGTCTGACCAAGTCGGCCTCGGGGCGGGTCTGTGGTGTGCTCGTCGAGACGGGCGGCGAGACTGTCCGGATCGATGCGCGGGCTGTCGTACTGGCCACCGGAGGCATCGGCAACGCCTACCTGGCGAGCACCAATCCGTCCGCGGTGCGCGGTGATGGCATCGCGCTCGCGTTGCTGGCCGGAGCGTCACTGGTGGACATGGAGTTCGTCCAGTTCCACCCGACCGCTCTGTTCACCGGAGAGACCCGCGGGCAGTTGCCGTTGGTGACCGAAGCGGTCCGGGGAGAAGGCGCCGTACTGCGTGATGTCCGTGGCCGCCTGATCATGGCCGGCCGGCATCCGCGGGCCGATCTGGCGCCGCGTGACATCGTCGCCCGCGAGATCGAGGCCGCGATGCGCAGGGACGGCTCCGATCATGTCTGGCTCGATGCGCGCAGCATCGAGCCGGAGGTGCTCCGCCGACGGTTCCCGACCGTGCTGGCCTCCTGCGCGTCGATCGGTGTCGACCTGCTGTCCGAGCAGATCCCGGTGGCGCCCGCCGAGCACTTCCTCTGCGGCGGCGTCCAGGTCGACCGCGACGGCGCAACCGCCGTACCGGGCCTGTACGCCGTGGGCGAGGTCGCCGCGACGGGTGTGCACGGGGCGAACCGGCTCGCCTCCAACAGCCTGCTGGAAGGCCTCGTCTTCGGGCGGCGAGTCGCGACCGCGCTGACCTTGGACCTGCCGGCGGCCAGCAGCACGGCGTCGTACGACGTGGTGCTGACCGAGGACCGCGAACCGGAGCGGATCCGGGCGATCCTGACCAAGTACGCAGGGATCCGTCGCGACGGCGCCGGGCTGAACGCGGCCGCGGACGAGTTGAGTGCCCTGGGCAACGGACCGCTCGCCACGGTGGCGCGGTCCGTCATCGTGGCGGCGACCGCGCGCCAGGAGAGCCGGGGCTGCCACTGGCGCTCGGACCACCCGCACACCGACGACCGATGGGACGAGCACGTCGCGATCCGCCTCGACGATGACGGCCTGCCGACCGTCCGTGACAGCGCGAGGTCGGGGGCACGGGTGGGACCGGGGTAACCCTCGGCGTGGCGGTGGTCACCTTCACCGCGATTACGGGCGTGGCTGTAACGACCTGTCCGTCAGCCCCGATACGTCTACGGGGAGGCGAGGAGGCCGCAATGCGACGCTGTCGGCACCGGGATGCCGGGCCGGATCCGTACGACGCGGATCTGGTTCGGCGGCTGCGTGCGCTCCTGGCACTGATCCGCCGGACGTCGGCAGGCGGCCCGGACGCAGTACAGCGGGACGATGATCTGCTAGTTGCTGTCAGCGACGCCGAGTGCGCGGGACCGGAGTCAGGCCGAGATCGAGTGCGACCGCTCGAAGCGCTTCGACGACGGCCTGGGTCAGCGGCTCCGGACCGGCCGGCAGGTGGCGGCGCAGGACGGTGATGCGGCGGTGGCCCGCGACGGGCACCGAGGGCATCGCGATCGCCTCGGGCGAGGCACCCGTCAGCGCCAGCTTCGGCGCGATCGCGGCACCGAATCCGGCCGCGACGAGCGCCAGGATGGTGGGGAATTCGAGGCAGGTATGGGCACGTCGCGCGGTAAACCCGTACTGCGTGGCGATCCGGTCCAATGCCCGGCCGGACGCGGTGTCCGGTGGACTGGCGACCCACGGGCGGGCAGCCAGGTCCTTGATCGAGCCCGGCTGAGGCGACCACGCGGACGGCGTGACGACGCGGTACTCGTCGTCGGCGACAGGAACGGCTGAGAGACCGCTCAGCGCATCGACTGCCTCCACGCCGCCGGCGTCGTACTCGGCGATCACCAGGTCCACTCCCCCGGTGCGCAACTCGGACAGCGCTGGGACGCCCTCCAGCTCCACGACCTCCGGCTCGAGATCGGGATGGGTGGTCGACAGCTCGAGAAGGGCCGGAACCACGAGATTGCAGACCGCCGACGAGAACGCCGCGATGGTGACCGGGCCGCTGAGTCTGCCGCTCAGCTCGGTCAGCTCACGCCGGGCCTCGGCGAGTTCCTGTTCGATCCGCTCGGCGCGGACAGCCAGCAGTTCGCCGGCCGGCGTCAGGCTCGCGGTCCGGCGCGAGCGGTCGATCAGGGGCTGCCCGACTTCCCGCTCGAGTTGCGCGAGCTGCTGGGAGATCGCGGACGGGGTCAGGTGGAGCAGCTGGGCCGCGCCCGCCATACCGCCGCGTAGCGCGACCGCGCGCAGCACTCGCAGGCGGCGGGGGTCCAGCTCCATAAGATTTACTGTAGCAACGCTTCAGATAATCTAGCTTGCCATCAAGCATTCCTTCACAGAGCATCGGATGCATGAGCGATGACATCGAGGACTGGCGGGTGCAGTTCGACGCCGCCGTGACCTTCGCCAACGGCGGCGGTCTCCAGGCGCAAGGCTTCCGGCTGGACGCGTCCGGCCCCGAGCTCAGCGACAGCGACCTGGGCGAGTTGTTCGTGCGGCACCTGGGTCTGCTGATGGTCGACAAGGTTGCCATCAGCAACAAGCAGCTGCTGCGGGAGCCGCACAAGGGCTCCCGGGGTACGGCGGGTGCGGAGCCGGCGAAGGGACCGCGGACGGTGGACCTCAGCCACGTGATCCGTGCCGGGATGGTCACCTACCCGGGCCTGCCCGGGCCGGAGATCACGGAGCACCTCTCGCGCCCTGCGTCCCGTGAGCTCTACGCGGCCGGCACCGAGTTCAGCATCAACCGCATCTCGATGGTCGCCAACACCGGCACCTATCTCGACAGCCCCTTCCACCGCTTCGCCGACGGAGCCGACATCGCGGCGCTCGTGCTGTCGCGGCTCACCGACCTCGAAGGTGTCGTGGTCCGGGTCCTTGGCGCCGAGGCACGGGCCGTAGAACGGGGTGTGTTCCTCCCGTACGACGTGGCGGGGAAGGCAGTGTTGATCCACACTGGCTGGGATCGGCATTGGGGTACTTCGCGCTACGCGAGCGGTCACCCCTTCCTGACTGCGGATGCCGCGGCATGGCTCGCCGAGCAGCAGCCTGCGGTGGTAGGCATCGACTCGGTGAACATCGACGACCCCGAGGACGGCACCCGTCCCGCACACACAGCCCTGCTGGACGCCGGAATCCCGATCGTGGAACACCTGCGCGGCCTCGAACAGTTGCCGGTGTACGGCTTCCGGTTCCATGCCGCACCTCCGGCGATCGAGGGCATGGGCACCTTCCCGGTCCGCGCCTATGCGCTCGTAGATCAGGACTGACAGCCTCATGGAACTGGTGATCGCGGTGATCGGCTGGGCCGGCGCCGGACTGCTGCTCGCCGCCTATGCCCTGGCTTCGGCCGAACGGATCGCGGCCGGCGGCCCGACGTTCCAGGTGATGAACCTGCTCGGGGCCGTAGCGCTGACAGTCAACTCAGCCTGTCATCGCGCCTGGCCGTCCGCCGCACTCAACGCCGCGTGGATCATGATCGGCCTGCTGGTGCTGAGCCGGCGCTCGCTGTCGGCCGCCGATCCCGCGGAGCCGAGCGTTCTGGCGGTGTCAGGCGGGGATCGGCCCGGCCAACGTTGACCGGGCGTCGAGCGCCTCGATCGCGGCGAGCGAAACGCCGTACCACCGCACGCTGCGCTGGAAGACCGACTGGAACAGGTTGCTGATCACCGAGAACCGGAAGTCCCACTCGCACAGCTCCCAGCTGTAGTCCTCCACCGCCAGCGCTTCCCAGTACCGCCGCAGTAGCGCGCGGTCGCGGGTCAGCCGATCGCTCGACGGGACCACCGCCAGGCTGTAGGCCAGGTCGTGCGGCCCGAGCCCGGGCTTGAGCTCGGACCAGTCGATCACCTTCGGCCGCGGGTCGGTTCCGGTGAAGAACACGTTGCCGAGGAAATGGAAGTCGCCGTGGATCAGGGTGAGCGCGCGGCCTTCGCCGACTCGCAACCGGAACTGCTTCTCCCAGCCGTCCACGATCTCACCGAGGATCGAGCGTTCCGCGTCCCCGAGTTCGGTGGCGGCATCGAAGAAGCGGGCGGCCTCCGCGCGAACGGCCGCCGCATTACGGCTGATCAACTCGGGCGGCCAAGCCTGCGCCGTACTGGTGACCGAGGGCTCGAGTTCGACAGCCGGCGCATCGTCCCAGAACTCACGGTGCAGAGCCGCGAGTACGTCGATTGCGCCGTGCAGTTGGCTGCCGGACAGGCCCGCACCGACTACGTGATAACCGGCAGCGTCCAGGTCTTCGGTCAGCAGGAGGACCGTCTCGCCATCGTCCGTCGCACCGAGCAAGCGTGGTGCCGGGTGGTCCCAGCGCGGGGCAAGCCGCTCGTAGAAGCGGATCTCACGTCGGGCCGCAGCAGCCCCCGCACCGGTCGCATGCTTGGCGATGATCGTCGTTTCGGAGCCGTCCACCGAACGCAGCCGCACCCGCGCGACCTCGGCCGCCGAGGCGGCGAAGGTGTCCAGGATCTGCACGTTGCTCAGCGCTGAGCCCAGTGCGGCTCCGATTGCATCCCGGGAGAACGGCGTGATGGTCACCGGCCCTATTTCATCACGCTGCCAGGCACCGGCTGCGTGTAGTCCTCGACGGTCATCGAGTTGTAGACCCGCGCGCTCTTCGTGGTGAGCTGGAGGAACGCGCGGCTCAACGCGGACGGCAGGGCGGACACCAGTCGGGCGCCGTGCGCCAGGCCTGCCACTCCGAGGCGGGACGTGGGGACGAGCGTCTTCGCGGCGCTCAGCGCCACCTCACGACTCCCGCGGACGTTCTCCGCCATCGCCCGCTCGTAGGCAGGAAATGCGCGCTCGTGATCACCTCCAGCTCGCGCGAGCTCGCCCGCGAGGACGTAGGCACCGATCACGGCCAGGCTGGTGCTGCCGCCGACCGCGGGACCCGGGCAATAGCCGGCGTCACCGACCAGCGTCACGCGTCCGCGCGACCAGCTGTCCATGGACACCTGCGTGATCGAGTCGAAGTAGAACGTCGGCGTCCGGTCGAGCTCCTCGAGCCAGCGATCCACGTCGGCATGCATCCCGCTGAACGCAGCGCGCAACAGTTCCTTCTGCCGGGGTACGTCGCGGTAGTGGTACTCGAGCTCGTGCCGGCTCCGGAACAGGAACAACGCCCGGGCTTCCCCGATGTGCCGCGCGCCGTACATTCCCGCCGTACGCCCGACGCCGGAATGGATCAGGAGCTCCCGGTCGAGACCGTAGAAGTTGGGCAGCGTCACGACCCCGAAGTACGGCCCGATCGGCTTGCTGTACTTGGATTCGTCACCGAAGACGAGCCGGCGGACGTTGGAGTGCAGTCCGTCGGCGCCGACGACCAGGTCGAAGTGGCGGGATGCGGAGTTCTCGAAACGTACTTCGCCGTCGTCCGAGATGCCGGTGATCGAGTCGCCGAAGATGTACTCGACGTCGTCCCGGGTGGCGTCGCAGTACACCTCGCTCAGGTCGTCGCGCATGATCTCGACATGCCGGTCCGACGTGGCGCCGAAGACCTTGGCCAGATCGACGTGGACGGGCCGCGTGACACCCTCCCGGCGCAGCGTCATCCGGTCGGTGTCGGTGGCCAGTTCCTCGATCCGCGGCAACACCCCCATCTTCTCCGAGATCTCGACGGCCGGCCGGAACAGGTCGACCGAGTGCCCGCCGGTCTTCCGCAGTGCCGGCGCACGCTCGACAACCGTCACGGCAAACCCGTGCCGGTTCAACCAATAAGCCAGCACCGGACCGGCGACACTCGCGCCGGAAATGAGAATCCGCATAAACCTTCCTCCTTCAGCGACGAACCAGTCGTGGAGATTGACGCGCCGCGACCCGTGCGATCAGCGCAGTACGCCGCTGTGCCCACTCTCGGCTGACAATCGAATAAACGGCCGTGTCCCGCAGCATTCCGTCCTCGCCCGGCGCCCACGATCTCGACCAGCTCCGCAGCACACCTTCGAAGGTGGCGCCCACACTCTCGATGGCTGCTCGGGAACGCCGGTTGCGGGCGTCGGTCATCAGGTCGACGCGGTCCACGCCGAGCGTGGTGAACGCGAAGTCGAAGAGCTGCAACTTGGCGTCCGTGTTCACTCCGCGCCCTTGGACCGATCCGGCCAGCCAAGTGAACCCGACCTCCACCGCGCGATGACCGTGTCCATCGGGCCACGTCCGCGGATCGCAGTACGCGGTCGCACCCACCGCGCGGCCGGATTCCTTGTCCACCACGGCGTACGGCGCCAGCTTCCCGGCGGCCGCTCGACCGAGATGAGCATCGATGTACCCCGGAATGTCCGCAGCCACAGGCACCCGGGTGAACACGTAGGTGCTCCGATCCTCTTCACACGCGACGGCAAGATCCGCCGCGTGCCGATGCCCGAGCGGCTCGAGACGCACCAACCGCCCCTCCAGCACCGGCCAAGCGAAGCCGGCCGAGAACGGCGCCGCAGACATGTCTCTCCTCTTCGTCAGCTATCTCTTTCTCTGAAAGGGTTCGGGGTGGGTATTGCGGGCCTCGCGTCATTCGCCTCCGACAGCGAGAGTTGCTCCCCCGTCGACGATCAGGCCGACGCCTGTTACGAAACGCGAGGTGTCGCCAGCGAAGAAGAGAGCAGCGTTCGCGACGTCGGAGGCCGGTGCGCATCTGTCCGGGATCACCGCATTCACCCGGATCTGCTGCGATGCGTATTCAGCCGCCGTCACGCGCGTCAGGTGGTTCAGCGCCGCCTTCGACGCGGCGAGTCCGGCGTCGGGGCCGTCGTACCGGACGGGCGCGACAGCGGAGATGTTGATGATCGATCCGCCGGCGCGCCTCATCAGCGGCACCGCGTGTTTCATGGCAAGGAAGGGACCGGTCACGTTGATCGCCATGGCGAGATCCCATTCGTCCTCGGACGTGCCGACCACGTCGGCGCCGCCAGTCGAGCAGAGCGTGTTCGCGAGTACGTCGAGCCGGTCGTGCTCGTCGGCGATCCGACCGAATACGGTGGCCAGCTCTTCGTCGTACGTCACATCGGCACAGACCGCCTCAGCAGCTCCTCCGGCTTCGGCGATCACCTCGACCGTCTCCTCGTTCGCGGTCTGATCGGCGTCGACACAGACGACGTACGCACCCTCCCGGGCGAACGTGACGGCGAGCTGCCTGCCCCAGCCGGCTCCCGCCCCGGTCACCACGGCGATCTTCGCGTCCAGGCGTTTCATGCGACATCGACCTTCGGTTCCGACCAGCACAGCGTCATGCCGCCGTCCACCACGAGCTCGACGCCGGTGATGTGGCGAGACTCGGGACCTGCCAGGAACAGTGCGGCGTTCGCGACGTCCCACGCATCACCCATCCGGCCCATCGGCACCTGGCGCGCTCGCCGCCGCCACATCTCTTCCACATCGCCGGATGCGTAGGCGTCGACCACTCCGGCGTGCGCCGAGATCATCGGTGTCTTCATCAGGCCAGGTACGACGGCGTTCACCCGGATGTTGTCCTCGGCGTAGCGCGCCGCGGTCACCTTCGTCAGCTGGTTCAACGCAGCCTTGGACGAGGCATAGGAGACGTACGGAATGCCGCTGTAGCGCAACGAGGTGACCGACGAGATGTTGACGATCGAACCCCCGCCGGCGGCTTGCATCATCGGGATCACCTGCTGCATGGCCAGGTAGGCGCTCTTGACGTTGACGGCCAGCACCCGCTCCCAATCGGCCGGCGACGTCTCGACCACTCCGCCAAGAGTGCCGATCCCCACATTGTTGTCGAGGACATCGATCCGTCCGTGCTCGACGGCCACCCGGTCGAACACCGCGAGTACGTCGTCGCGACTGGTCACGTCCGCCTGGAGCGCGAACGCCTGACCTCCCTCAGACGTGATGATCGCAGCAGTCTCCTCGGCGGCATCCCGGTTGACGTCGACACAGACGACGGCGGCGCCCTCGCGCGCGAACGTGACGGCGGTGGCCTTCCCGTTGCCCCAACCTTCGGCGATCGAACCGGCGCCCATCACGACCGCCACCTTGCCGTCCAGAAGCCGGCCCTGTCCCTCTCGATCCTTCATGTCTCGTCCTTTCAGATGGTTCGGTCGTGGCCGGCCCAGAACGTTGCCCGGACGTCCTTCTTCAGGACCTTGCCGTTCACGCTGCGCGGGAGCCGGTCGACGAAGACGACGTCCTTCGGGGCGCGAACCGATCCGAGTGCCTCACGGCAGCGGAGCTTCAACTCGTCGGCCGTCACACCGAGACCGGGCTTGAGCTCGACGACGGCAGTCACCCGCTCGCCCCAGTCGTTGTCCGGGGCGCCGACCACGGCGCAGTCCTCGACCGCTGGATGGCCCCAGATGATCTGCTCGACCTCGCTCGGATACACGTTGAATCCGCCGGTGATGATCAGATCCTTCAGCCGGCCGGTCAGGTACAGGTAGCCGTCCGGGTCGAGGTGACCCAGGTCGCCGGTGTGCAACCAGCCGTCCCGGATCACCTCGGCGGTTCGCTCCGGGTCCTGGTAGTAGCCCTTCATCACCAGATCGCCGCGGACGCAGATCTCACCGGTCTCGTACGGCGCCAGCTGCTGACCAGTCACCGGATCCCGCACCTCGACCGTGACCAGCGGGTACGGGCGTCCGCACGAGGACAGCCGGCACTCGTTCAGCAGTCCGCTGACGTCGAGGTGCTCGTTCGGTCGCAGGAAGCTGATCGCCGCGGGCGCCTCCATCTGGCCGTAGCCTTCGATGAACACCGGACCGAGCCGGGCGATGCCCCGCCTCAGCTTCTCGACCGACATCGGCGCCGCGCCGTAGATCAGGTACCGGAGTGAGGAGGTGTCGGTCTCGCACTGTTCCAGCACGTCGAGCAGCCGGTAGATCACCGTCGGCGGCAGGAACACCTCGGTGACACCGAAGTTCTCGATCGCCGACAGGATGTGGCCCGGAGCCGCCCGCGGGACGATGACCACGGTGCCGCCACGCGCCGTGGTCTGCAGGCTGAGCAGTCCCGCGGTGTGCGTCATCGGCGCCGCGGCGAGGTTCACGATGTCGGCACCGTCCGGGTAGGACAGCGCCAGCAACTGGTGCGCGACCATGGCCGACAGCGTGCGGTGGGTGTTCATCACCCCCTTGGGCGTCCCGGTCGTTCCACCGGTCGGCGCGATCGCCACGACGTCGTCCATCGCGGACGAGACGTCCGGACGGGTGTCCGGGAACTGCGCGATCCAGGAGCCGAAGTCGAAGTCCTCGGTGCCGTGGCCGAGCGCGATGAAGACCACGTTCTCGAGCCGCTCGCGCAGTACGTCGACCTGGTCCGAGAGCGAGGTGTCGTAGAACAGCAACTCGACGTCGAAGCGTCGCAGCAGACCCGCGGTCTCCTCGATCGGATGGTTCGGGTTGACCGGGACCCAGGCACCGCCGGCCCGCCAGATCCCGAGCACACAGATCCAGGCCAGCGGTGCGTTCGGGGCCAGGACCGCCACCTTGGTCTCACGGACCACGCCGGCCGACAGCAGGCCGTGGGCGATCCGGCAGGACAGCCGGCCGGCCTGCTCGTATGTCCAGGCCTCCGATTCCGAGCGGTAGGCGACGGCAGTCGGTGCGAGCCGCCAGCCGCGGTCGAAGAAGTCGATGACGGCCATGGCTCAGCGGCTCCCCAGGATGATGACGGAGGCAACGGCTTCCTCGCCGAGATGGAATCCCCCGCCGTTCTCCGCGAGGGCGATCCGCGCACCCGGCACCTGCCGCGAACCGGCCGTGCCGCGCAACTGCTCGGTCAGCTCGAAGACCTGTCCAAGACCGGTCGCGGCCAACGGATGCCCTTTGGACTCCAGGCCACCGGACGGGTTGACGGGAATCCGGCCACCGAGAGTCGTCTCGCCCCGCCAGGCCGCCAGGCCGCCCTCACCGCGCGGCACGAGACCGAGCAGCTCGGTCTGCAGCAGTTCGCCGAATGCCGTTGCGTCATGGACTTCGGCCACATCGACGTCGTCAGGGCCGATGCCGGCTCGTTCGTAGGCGTTGGCCGCGACCCGCAGCGTGATGTGAGCGTCGAAGGACGTCAGGTCGTGATCGCTGCCGGTTCCCAGTACCGTCGCCAGGACCTGGACCGGTCGCTCCGCGCCGAGCCTTCGGAGTCCGTCATCGTTGCACACGACAACGGCTGCCGCGCCGTCCGTGACCGGAGCACACATCGGGACAGTCAGCGGATGCGCGAGTTTGCGGGCCCGGAGGACGTCGGCGATCGTCATGCTCTTGCGGTAGTGCGCCCGGGCGTTATCGGCCGCGTGCGCGTGATTCTTCGCTGCCACAGCGGCCAGTTGAGCCTGCGTGGTGCCGTACAGCCGCATGTGATTGCGCGCCAGCGCCGCGTAGATGTCCATGAAGATCGACCGACGCCCCACGTCCTCGTCGTCGACTTCCCCGCCGAGCTCCTTGAGGGTGCGCAGCAGAGCCGCCGGATCGGAGACGTCGTACGCCGTGTCGAACAGCTCCATCGTGCGTCGCGGGTCGCCGACGTGCATCTTCTCCGCACCCACTGCGAGCGCGATGTCCGCCGCACCCGATCGAACCTGGGTGACAGCGAGGTTCAGCGCGGTCGCGCCGGTGGCACAGGCGTTCTCGACGTTGTAGACCGGGATCGAATGGAATCCCATGGTGCGCAGGGCAATCTGGCCAGACACCATCACCTGTCGCTCGAGAAACCCGTGCGACGCGGTGCCGAAGAACGCCGCATCGATCGAGGTCAGCTCGGCGCCGGCGTCGGACAGTGCGCTTCGAACCGCCCAGCGGGCGAGGTCGTGATTGGTCAGCTCGTGATGGACTCCGAACGTCGTCATACCGACTCCGGCGATCCACACCCGACTGCTCGACGACGCGATCATGCCGGCTCCTCGGGAAGGTCTGGTGGACGGACTCCCCGAGCATCTTTCGGACGGCTCGGTTGGCGCTACGAACGCAGCTCCAACGTCGACGCGGCTGCTTCGTGCCGCGCTACGAAAGCGAGGACCGGCTTGCCGATTCGTAGCCACCTACCAAGCGCCGGTCCCGGCGTTGGAGCGGTGTTCGTAGCGGGCGGCGGTGCAGACGGATCATGCTCGTGGGGTCCGGCAACCTCATCGCATTGGAGCCACTCATGCCTGCCTTGGACGAGCTTCGCGCCGGCAAGCCGCCGGTCGGAATCCGACTGATGCATGCCCTGGGCAAGGAACCTGATTGGGACACGATCAGCCCCGAGCAACTCGCCGTACTGCGGACCAAGGAGAACCGGAAACGGCAGTCCAAGCTCGCCCGGCTGATCACCGGATTCCCCGACCGCGGCGCTGGGATCGAGTGGCGCGAGCTCGCGCTCCCCGGCCGTCGGCTGCCGGTCCGGGTGTACCGGCCGATGCGCCACCAGGGAGGTGAGCTCCCGCTGATCGTGCATATTCATGGCGGCGGATTCGTCGGCACCGCGGCGCAGAGCGACTGGGTCAACAGTTACCTGGCCGCACAGCTGCCCGCGCTCGTCGTGTCGGTCGAGCATCGGCTGCTCGCACATGACACGGCGATCACCGCCGGGGTCGACGACGGCTGGGACGTGCTGCAGACCGTCGTCGAGAACGCCGCGGAGTGGGGCGTCGACAGCTCCCGGATCGCGGTGTTCGGGGAGAGCACCGGCGGGCTGATCGCCGCCGTCGCCGCGATCCGCGCCCGCGAATCCGGTCTGCAACTGCGCGCCCAGGTCCTGGTCAACGCCTGCGTCGACCTCACCACGGCGCGCTACGACCTGCCGTCGATGTCGACGTACGCCGACAGTCCGACGCTCACCACGGCGCAGAT
Source organism: Kribbella sp. NBC_00709 (assembly GCF_036226565.1). Classification (GTDB taxonomy): domain Bacteria; phylum Actinomycetota; class Actinomycetes; order Propionibacteriales; family Kribbellaceae; genus Kribbella. The sequence continues at coordinate 5,109,546 of NZ_CP108996.1, read as the reverse complement.
CGAGCTGTTCTGCCGGCTCGCCGTACCGGAGGGAATCGATCCGCGACCGTTGTCGCCTTTGCAGGCAGACGATCTGAGCGGGCTGCCCCCGGCGCTACTGATCGTGCCGACGTTCGACCCGGTGTCCGACCAGGCCCGCAGGTACGCCGCGCGCCTGCGGAACGCCGGGATCCCGGCACAGCTCACGGAGTACGAGGGTGCAACTCACGCCTTCCTGAGCATGCCGGCCGTCGTACCGCAGGCCAAGCCCGCGCGTGCCGAGATCCTCGAGTACCTCTCTGCCCGCCTCGCCGACTAGCCCTGGTCAGCCGGCGTTCCGTACAAGGCCAATGCCAGCTCGACGATGGTGTCGGTGTCCTGCAGCGAGCGGCCGGTCAGCTCCTCGAAACGCGAGAGGCGATAGCGGAGGGTATTGACGTGGACGTGCAACGCCGCCGCGGTGAGCGGGATGCTGCGTTCGTGCACGAGATACACCCGCAGCGCCTCGACGATCTGGTCGCGAAAGACACCCGCGGTCTGCAGCGGCTTGAGGTAGCGCGCCGACAGCAGCTCGCCGAGCTCGCCGAGGGCCGGCACAGTCAGCCGCCAGCCCAGGGACTCAGCAGTGTGCACGCCCTCGTCATGGTGCAGGGACGCCGCAGCCAGCACACGCTGTGCACTCTGGTAGGACGTGATCAGCCGATCGACCGGGACCGACGGACCGATAGCGAGTAGCAGCCCTGGCACCGGCGCAGGCACCTCGTCGACGATGCCGACCAGGCGGTCCCGCGCCGGTGCCATCAGCAGGCCGTCCGCGTGCCGCTCGCTCAGCACGCGCTGGGTTCGCTCGAGCGACTGCTCGTCGGCAGGCCCGGTACAGAACGCGCGGTACGTCGCGTTGCGGCGCAGCCGGTAGACCGTGTAGCCGCGCTCGAGCTGGGTGGGATCGAGATCGCCGGCGAGCGCAGCGGTGAGCCACTCGTCGCGGCGCCGCTGATCGGAAATCGCATGAGCCATGCCCTGCCGGTGGTAGTCGGACGCCGCTCGCGCCGAGAAGACATCGCTCAGCTTCCAGACCAGGGACGTCAGCGCGACCACATCGGCTCCGTCCACGCCGTACTCCGTGGCCAGTTCGACCAGCCGGTGCTGGACGGTCCAGATCGTGATCCGGAACCCGGCCAGGATGTCCTCGATCGGCACGCCGGCCTGAAGCCGCTCGACCGTGGCGCGCTCGGCCTCCCACAGTTCGCCGGCCGGCGGCACCTCGCCGACCGCCAGCGTCCGGCAGACGCGGTCGCGGATCCGCCGGATGCTCGCGACGATCTGGTCGCGCTCGACCCCGTCGTAGCTGGGGATCTCGCTCCGAACCCGCGCCAGGATCGGCTCGACGACCGCATCATCGTGCTCGAGAGCCGCAACCAGCCGGACCACGCGCTCCCGGACCTCGTCCACCATGAGGTCATCCTGCCCCACATCGCCCTCCGCTCAGGAGATCGTCAGGGGTGCGGCCGGGTGGTGTCCTGGACGGCTCGGGTCAGAGCCCGGAGAAGGTTTCTCAGAACCTCCACGTCCGAACCGAAGGTCAGGCGGACGTGCGTGTCGGGAGCATGCATGTCGGCGCCGCGCACAGCGGCGATGCCATTGCTGAGGAGGGCCCGGTCGATGTCGGCGGGGGTCGCTCCGAGACGTGCGCAGTCGAGGAGGAGGAAGGCTCCGGCCTCGGGGCGAACCGGCGGAGTGAGGCCGGTCGCGGCAATCCCGTCGCAGACAAGGTCACGCTTGGCCTGGTACGTCGACAGCGCACCGTCGAGCCAATCGCGTGGCCCCGTGAGGGCGGCGACCGCTGCGTGCTGCGGAACCGCCCCGCAGCACACTGCCTCCCATTGCAGCCGGCGCTCCAGCGCGTCCACGATCGACGGCGGCGCAACGACGTACCCGACTCGCCAGGTCGCCAATGCGTAGTACTTGCTGAGGCTCGTGACGGTGATCAGGTGCGGCCAGCGACCGGCGAAGGACTCGACCGGCTGGTACTGGCGTCCGTCGAACGTGAAGTGCTGCCACGAGTCGTCGGAAATGACGACCAGTCCGTGGCGCCCCGCCATGTCGACAACGGCCGCAATCGTCGCCGCGTCGGGCAGGTTGCCGGTCGGGTTGTTCGGGTTGCACAGCAATACCGCGCGAGTATGCGGCGTGACGGCAGCCTCCAGGCTCGCGACGTCGAGCGCCCATCCGTCGCGCTCATGGGACCCGACGTACACGGGCCTCGCACCGGCCTCGCGAAGGAGACCGTCGAAGAAGAAGGTGGGCGTCGGCACGATCACCTCGTCGCCCGGCGCCAGCACCGTGCGCAGCACGAGGGACAGGCCGTGCATCGCTCCGTGCGTGATCAGCACACGCCGCTCGGGATCGACCTGCAGGCCGTTGTCGCGCTCGAGCTCGGCGGCGATCGCCGCCCGGAGCTCCGGCAGACCGCGGCTGTCCCGCCGGTCCGGCAGGTTCATCGCCTCCGCGACCGCCCGCCGTACGTGCTCCGGCATGGGCAGGACCGGGGCTCCCACCAACGGAAGCATCCGGACACCGTCCCGCACGCTCTGCGCCGCGCGATCGCGGGTGAGCATCGCTCCCATCGCCGGGACGCCACCCGCGGGCAGGGCCCAGCCACTTCTGATGCCTCGCTGCATGGCCTTAAGATATCACTGAAGCAATGAAAGATCTCTAGCTGGCGTCATCTGGATGATCTGCTGTATCAACGCGTCGGGATGATACGATCAACGGGTGCGCCATCCCCATTCCGTCATCACGGGAACGCCCCATATCCCAGCACTTCTCCTGGCCGGCATGGAAGAGACCGGCCTCGACCGCACCAGCCAGGCCTATCGCGCGATCAGGCGCCAGATCATCGACCTGACGCTGTCGCCCGGCAGCAACTTCACCGAGACGTCACTCGCGCAGCAGTGGCAGATCAGCAAGACGCCGGTGCGGGAAGCGCTCGCGCGGCTGCGGCGCGACGGCCTGGTCAGCGCGCTCCCCCGGGCCGGCTACGTGGTCAGCCCGATCACCCTCCAGGACACCGACGACCTCTGTGCCCTGCGCACGCTGCTGTCCTGCGAGGCCGCCGCTGCCGCCGCGGGCCGAGGCATCGACGCGCCGGCGCTCGAGCGGCTCGAGGTGCTGTCCAAAGTGCCGTTCGCGTTCGCGGCGGGCGAGGTGGAGCTCGAGGACTCGCTGCTGGCCGGGATCGAGTTCGAGGCCATCATCGCCAACTTCAGCGGCAACGGCCGGCTGGCCAAGGCGATCGTGGACGTGCTCGACGAGCTCGAGCGGGTGCTGCGGATGGCCGAGCTCATCGATCCCGGCATCGTCAGCCCGCCCGGCGAACTGCAGGCGATCTTCGAGCGACTGCGCGCGCGGGACGCGGACGGCACCCACGAGGCGACCCGCAAACGCTGCGACCGCGTCCGGCGTGACGTGCTGAAGGTGCTGGCGATGAGCGCGTCCGTCAGCCGGGCGAACATCGAGATGCCGGGGCTGCGCTAGGGCGTGTCTCCCGATCCCACGCCCTAGCCCCGGCAGGCTCGGTCAGACCGCTGTCGGGAAGTTGAGGTTTCCGCGCTGGAACGACTCGTCCGAGGTCGGCTCGGGCCAGCGGCTGGTGACTGCCTTCGCCCGGGTGTAGAACGCGACGCCCTCGGGTCCGTAGATGTGATGGTCGCCGAACAGCGAGTCCTTCCAGCCGCCGAACGAGTAGAACGCCATCGGCACCGGGATCGGGACGTTGATGCCGACCATCCCGACGTGGACGGAACGCTGGAACACCCGTGCCGCCTGGCCGCTGGCGGTGAAGATCGCCGTGCCGTTGGCCCAGCAGCTCGCGTTCACGAGGTCGATCGCTTCCTCGAGCGAGTCGACGCGGACGACGACGAGCACCGGTCCGAAGATCTCGTCGCGGTACACAGCCATCTCGGGCGTGACGTGGTCGAACAAGGTCGGGCCGACGAAGAAGCCGTCCCCCAGAACGTCGGGCCAGCGCCCGTCGACCACGAGGTCGGCACCCGCCTCGACGCCGGAGGCGATGTACCCCGTGATGCGCGCGAGCGCCTCCCGCGTCACCACCGGGCCCATCTCGGACGTGGGCTCCAGCCCTGGTCCGACCTTGATCGCCCGCGCCTTCTCGCGCACGCGCTCGACCAGCGGTCCGGCCGCGTCGCCGACCGCGACTGCGACCGAGATCGCCATGCAGCGCTGACCCGAGGACCCGTAGGCGGCCGCGATCAAGTGATCGGCGGCGGAGTCCAGATCGGCGTCCGGCAGGACGACGGCGTGGTTCTTCGCGCCACCGAGCGCCTGGACACGCTTGCCGTTCGCGGCCGCGCGCTGGTGCACGTACTGCGCGATCGGCGTCGAGCCGACGAACGACACGGCCGCGATCTCCGGGTGATCGAGGATGGCGTCGACCGCGACCTTGTCGCCGTGCACGACGTTGAAGACGCCGTCGGGCAGACCGGCCTCCGCCCAGAGCTCGGCGACGAAGTTGGACGCGGACGGGTCGCGCTCGGACGGCTTCAGGACGAACGTGTTGCCGGTGGCGATCGCGATCGGATGCATCCACATCCCGACCAGCGCCGGGAAGTTGAACGGCGTGATCCCGGCGCAGACGCCGAGCGGCTGGCGGAACGAGAACATGTCCACATCGGTCGAGACCTGGTCGGAGTACTCGCCCTTCAGCAGTTGCGGGATCCCGCAGGCGAAGTCGATCACCTCCAGACCGCGGACGACCTCGCCCCTGGCGTCGTCGAGGACCTTGCCGTGCTCGGCGGAGACGATCCGCACCAGCTCGTCGAGGTTCTGCTCGACCAAGTTGCGGAAGGCAAACATCAGCCGCGACCGGCGCATCACCGAGGTGTCTGCCCAGTCCGGCAGGGCGGCGGCCGCGGCCCGTACTGCGGCGTCGACGTCGGCCGGTCCGCCCAGCAGTACGTCGGCCTGGTGCTCGCCGGTGGCGGGATTCCACACCGGCGCGGTGCGTGTCGACGTACCGGCTGTCGGTTTGCCGCCGATGCGGTGCTCGATCGTCCTCACTGTCACTGTGCTCACAGACTGCTCGCTTTCTCGTGGTGGTCGGTCAGACGATGAGGTCGCCGCCGTTGATGTCGACGGCCGCACCGGTGATGTACGCCGCCCGGTCGGAGGCGAGGAACGCGACGAGCTCGGCGACCTCCCAGGGCTGCCCGACCCGCGGCACCGGGAACGATCGGGTGGCCTTCTCGAGCGACTCCTCCGGCAGCAGCCCGCGAGTCATCGGGGTGTCGATCAGGCCCGGGCAGACGGCGTTCACCGTGACTCCGTCCGGCCCGTATGCCTTCGCCAGGTGCCGGGTGAGCCCGAGGACCCCATGCTTCGCCGTCGTGTAATGGGCGCCTCCGGCCGTGCTGATGGTCTTGCCGGCCGTCGAGGAAAAGTTGACGATCCGCCCCCAGCCACCGCTGCGCATGGCGGGAACCGCCCGCCGGCAGCACAGGAACGTCCCGTTGACGTTGACCGCAAGCACACGGCTCCACTCGTTCTCGGTGATGAACTCGAACGGGGTCGGTGGTGCGACACCGGCCGCGTTCACGAGGATGTCGAGCCCGGGCTGCTCCGCCAGTAGCGACGCGAACGCACGGTCGACCTGATCGCCATCCGTGACGTCCACCGCGACCGGCCGAACCCGATCCGCCGGGAGCGACGCGAGGTCTCCGTCGCCGAGTACTGCGAGATCGAAGACCGCGACCGTCGCGCCGCGGCGGGCCAGCGCGTGCACGGTGGCCAGACCCATACCGCTGGCTCCGCCGGTCACGACCGCGACCCGGCCTTCCAACTCGCGGCTGTCCACGCTGACGGGTGCAGTCAAGATGCTCATGCGCAGTCCACCAACTTGTGCACGCGTTCGAAGGCGGCTGCCGCCTCTTCGAGCTGGCCGGCGGTGTGCGCCGCCGACACCTGGACGCGGATCCGCTCCTCGCCGGCCGGAACGACCGGATAGGACAGGGCGAAGGCGAGCACCCCCTCGTCGCGGAGCGCCATCGCCACATCGCGCGCCAACGATCTGCCCCGCAGCATCACGGGGATGATCGGGTGCTGCCCAGGCAGGACGTCGTACCCGAGGTCGCGCAACGCGTCACGGAACCAGGCGGTGTTGGCGGCGAGGCGCTCGCGCAGGCCGGGACGCCCGCGCGCGATCTGGATCGCCGTCACCGCCGCGGCCGCCAGCGGGGGCGCCATCGCGTTGGTGAAGATGTACGGGCGTGACGCCTGGCGCAGGGTCTCGACAACGGCCCACGACCCGGCCACGAAGCCTCCCGCTCCACCACCCAGCGCCTTGCCGAGCGTCCCCGTCAGTACGTCGACTCCACCCGTCAAGCCGAAGTACTCCGCTGTGCCGGCGCCGGTCGCGCCCAGCACACCGGTGGCATGCGAGTCGTCGACCAGAAGGGCCGCGTCGTAGCTCTGCGCCAACTCGTGGAGTCGAGGCAGGGCAGCGATGTCGCCGTCCATGCTGAAGACGCCGTCGGTGACGATGAGCCGGTGGCGCGCATCCGCGCACTCGGCGAGGCAGCGCTCCAGGTCGGCGAGGTCGCCGTGGGCGAACACGCGCCGCCGCGCGGACGACAGGCGGATCCCGTCGATCAGGCTCGCGTGGTTGAGCTCGTCACTGATGATCGCGTCGTCTCGGCCGAGCAAGGCATCGAAGACACCCAGATTCGCGTCGAAGCAGGAGTTGTAGAGCAAGGCATCCTCGGCTCCGACCAGATCCGCGATGCTCGCCTCGAGCTGGCCGTGGACAGTGCGCGTCCCACAGAGCACGCGTCCGGCGGTGACTCCGAGGCCGTGGTCACGCAGCGCCCGCCGGGCCGACTCGAGCACCTCCGGGTCGCCAGCGATGCCGAGGTAGTCGTTGGAGGCGAGGTTGACCAGCGTCGCTCCGGCCACGCCGAGAGTCGGACCCTGCGGACCCGAGACCACCAGGTCGCGGCGCAGCCCAGTGGTCGTCCGGCGGTCGTCGAGCTCCTGCTGCAGCCGGTCCAGCAGTGTGGCGTTCATGCCTCACCGGGCCAGCCGGAGCACGGCACGACCTCGACTCCCCGGCTCGGGAAGACCATGTCCATGAAGAAGTCGTGCATCGCCTGATCGCCGTCGGCGCATCCGTCCCGCAGGACGGTCAGGTGGTAGCCGCGGTCCGCTGCGTCGTACACGGTGGCGGCCACCATCGCGCTGGTCGCGACTCCGGCGATCACGAGAGTGTCGACGCCGGCGGCCCGCAGTACAAGGTCGAGGTCCGTGCCGGCGAACGCACTGGCACGACGTTTGAGTACGACGACGTCCTCGGCCTCGACCGGCAACGCGACCTCGGTCGAGCCTGTTCCTTCGTGGAAGATGTCGCCGGCATCGAAGAACGACCTGAACAACGCGTTGTCCGGCGGCAGATCCGTCCCGTTGACCCGGAAGGCGAAGTGCACGAACACGACCAGCGCACCGGCGGCACGGGCGCGCGGCAGCAGCTCGGTGAGCGGCGGCACCACCTGCTGGGCGAACGGGAAGTTCCCCGTGATGCCCTGCTGGATGTCGCCGATGATCAGTGCGGTCCTCGAGGTCACGACAATCTCCCGTCCAGGCTCTCCATCCGCCGCCCTACGGTCAGCAGCACAGCCATTCCGCCGATCATGATGATCGCGATGGTCAGCAGCGCGTAGGTGAAGCTGCCGGTCGCGTCCGAGATCCAGCCGGTGATGTACGGGCCGACGAAACCGCTGATGTTGCTGACGGAGTTGATCAGGGCGATCCCGGACGCCGCGGCCGCGTCGGTCAGGCCGATCGCGGGAATCCGCCAGTACTGCGGCATCGCCGTGATGATCCCGGCGACGCTCAGGCAGACCGCGACGACGAACAGCGTCCCGCTGTGCGCAAAGGTTGCCAGCAGCAACCCCACGGCCCCGGTGCCCATCGGTACGAGCGTCGCCGTGACCGCGCTCCGGCGGGCCGCGAAGTGGGCCCAGACGAGCAGGGCGATCGCCGCCACGGCGTACGGGATCGCGGACAGCAGCACGCTGCTCACGTCGGCGGCTCCGCCGATGCCCTTCGTGATGGTGGCGATCATCGTAGGCAGGAAGAACGCCATCGGATACAGGCCGAAGCCGATCGCGAACCAGCAAACGGCCATCGCCCAGACCCGGCCGCTGGTCAGCGCGTCGCGCAGCCCGGTGAGCGCACCGTGCGCCCGCTGCTCGGCAGCCTCGGCGGCCAGGGTGGTCTCGATGGCGGTCTTCTCCTGCTCGTCGAGCCACCCTGCTTGGCGCGGGCGGTCGGGCAGGAAGGCGAAGATCAGGACGCTGACGATGACCGTCAGCACGCCCTCGACCAGGAACAGCGCCCGCCAGTTGGTGATCCCGAGCAACCTCTCCCCCCACTTGAGTACGGCGGCGGCCAGCGGGGAGCCGATGATCGACGACACCGGGATCATCAGGATGAACAGCGACAGTGCCCAGGAGCGCTGCCGGCGTGGGAACCACTTCGTCAGGTAGAGCAGGATCCCGGCGGCGAGGCCCGCTTCGGCGAACCCGAGCAGGAGCCGCGCGACGTACAGCATGGGCGCCGAGTTGACGGCCGCGGTCGCGGCGGTGATCAGTCCCCAGGTGATCATGATCCGGGCGATCCACTTCCGCGCGCCGAACCGTCTCAGCATCATGTTGCTCGGCACCTCGACCAGGACGTAGCCGATGAAGAACAGGCCGGCGGCGAGGCCGAACTGGCTGCCGTCCAGGTGCAGGTCGCGCTTCATCGGTGCGGCGATATAGCCGAGGTTGGCGCGGTCGGTGTAGCTCGCCACGTAGGCGAGGCCGACCAAGGGGATGATCCGGAGGCTGACCTTGCGCCAGGTACGCGGCGCGACGGAATCCTGGGTGACGGCGGCGGTGGTGGTCATCGGGCAAATCCTCGTCGTGAGTCGAGACGGAGCAGGGAGGTTTCGCGGGCGTCGATCACGCCGTCCGCTGTGATCACGACGCCGTAGTCACGTTCGGCTCCCGCATGCGTGACCTTGCCGTCGAGGACGTCTTCGAGGACGCGTTCCGGGTCGCGCTCGAAGGGCAGACCGTGGCCGCCGCCGCCGGCCGTCACGTGCCGGTGGCGGTTTCCCGCGGTCATGACGAAGTGTGGTTTGGACTCCAGCAACCGTTCGTTGTCCCCGTCGGGGTCGAGAATGTTGAGCGAGGGCGTCCCCTGTGCGCCGCCGGCCAGTCCGTAGGGGAGGAACTTCCGGCGGTCCGACCTGATCTGCACGCTGGCCTCGGGCGCCAGCAGCGTCATGTCCCGGAAGGTCGCCAGGCCGCCACGCCAGCGGCCGGCTCCACCCGAGTCCGGGAGATAGCCGTACCCGTCGATGCGGATGTGGCCGGAGATCTCCAGCTCCTCGATCGGAGTGTTGGTCAGGTTGGCGCCCAGCGAGCTGATCCCGTCCACGCCGTCGCGATCGGGCCGGGCACCCCATGCTCCGGACAGCGGATCCCACAGGACGAACGACTCGCCGTCGGGGCCGACGAAGCCGATCGCGATCCCGTCGGGGCCGCCGTCCCCGGCGGCCGGCACGCGGGTGGGGAACACCGGGGCCAGTGCTCCGAGCACCGCGTCGACGAGCCGGAACCCGACCAGGCCGCGGGCCCCGCGCGCGGACGGCCGGCGTCCGTTGAGGATCGAGGCCTCGGGGATGACGAAACTGAACGGCCGGTAGAAGCCGCTGTTGGCCGGGATGTCCGCGGCGAGCATCCCCTGCACAGCGGCGTACGCCGCGGACCGGGTGAACGGCGCCGTCGCGTTCAGCGCGGAGTCGACCTGCGGTGCGGAACCGGTGAAGTCGAATTCGATCCCGGACCCGGACAAGGTCGCCTTGACCCGGAGCGGGATCGGCCCGGAGCCGAGGCCGTCGTCGTCGATGTGGTCGGTGAACTCGTAGGTCCCCGGGGCTGCTTCCGCGAGCGCCGCGCGCAGCAGCGTCTCGGAGTAGTCGAGCAGCTCGTCGATGAGCGATTCGTACCGTTCGACGCCGTGCCGGGCCGCGAGCGCCCGCAGCCCTTCGGCCCCGGTGTGGCAGGCCGCGAGCTGGGACTCGAGGTCGCCGCGGAGCAGCTCGGGCTCGCGGACGTTGCGCAGGATCAGCTGCAGGAACGTGTCGTTCACGGTGCCGGCATCGACCAGCCGCGACGGTGGGATCTGTACCCCTTCGGCGAAGATGCTGGTCGACTGCACCGCCATCGAGCCGGCCGCCCAGCCGCCGACGTCGGTGTGGTTGACGACCGTCACGGAGAAGCCCAGCAGGACGCCCGCGCTGAAGACCGGGGCGACCGCGAAGATGTCAGGCAGGTGCATGCCGCCCAGCGACGGATCGTTGAGCAGGTAGATGTCTCCCGGCCGGACCTGGCCGCCGAACTCGTCGAAGATCGCCTCCATCGCGCCTGGGATGGAGCCCAGGTGCAACGGCAAGGTGTTGGCCTGGGCGATCACCCGGCCCTCGGCGTCGCACAGGGCCGCGGAGAAATCCATGCTAGAGGCAACGAGCTGCGAATGCGCCGTCCGGAGGATCGTGATCGCCATCTCGTCGGCCAGCCCGGTGACGGCGTTGCGGAAGACCTCGAAGGTCACGGCGTCGCGGATCATGCCGCACTCCAGGTGATGACGATGTTGTTGAACGCATCCAGATGCACCCAGGCGCCGGGCGGGACGAGCGTCGTGGCGTCCATGTCCTCGATGATCATCGGCCCTTCGACCGGCGCGGCGCCGAGCTCGGACCGTCCCACCACCGGCGTGGTCACGGTCTCGCCGAAGCGGCATTCACGGGTACTGCGCTCATGGCCGTCGGGATCGGGCCGACTCAGCACCTCCTCGATCGACACCGGGGTGAGCAGCCGGCCGCGAACCCGGAGGTTGACGAACTCGACCAGGTCATCGGTCCCGGCCCGGCCGTACGTACGCTCGTGCTCGGCGTGGTACCGGGCCCGTACTTCGGTGAGCAGGTCGTCGGTGAGCTCGCCGTCGGGCACCCGGATCCGTAGCTCGAACCGCTGACCGTGGTACCGCATGTCCAGCAGCCGATCCACGACCGCATCCGCGCCCAGTTCGCCGCTGACCTTCGCGGCAAGCTGTTCGAACTCCGCGGCCAGCGCCTTCACGTCCGCGAACCCGGACCGGTACGGCGTGAGCTCGTGGCGCTCGGTGTCGGCGACGAGGAGGCCGAGACTGCTGAACAGGCCCGGGTACTCCGGCACGATCACGGTCGAGATCCCGAGCTCGCGGGCCAGCGAGGCGGCGTACAGCGGACCGGCGCCGCCGAACGCGACCATCGTGGCCTCGCGCGGGTCCCGGCCGCGTTCGCTGGTCACGGCCTTGACCGCGGTCGTCATGCTCGACACCGCCACCTGGTACGCACCGCGCGCCGTCTCCGGCACCTCGGCTCCGAGCTGGTCGGCGACCACCGACAACGCCTTCGCCGCCAGGTCGGAGTGGATCGCAACGCGCCCGCCGGCCAGGGATCGCGGGCTGAGATATCCCAGCATCACGTTGGCGTCGGTCAGCGTCGGCAGTTCACCACCCTGCCCGTAACAGGCCGGTCCGGGAATCGACCCAGCGCTGGCAGGTCCGACATGGAGAGCACCCGCGGCGTCCACAGAGATGATGCTGCCACCGCCGGAGCCGACCTCGGCGATGTCGATCGACGGCGTACGGACCGGATAGCCGGCGCCGGAACTGAGGCCCCGGGCAACATTCATCCCGCCGCCGACCTCGTAGTCGGCCGACACGAACGGTTCGCCGTGCTCGATCAGCGACGCCTTCGCCGTCGTACCGCCCATGTCGAAGGCGACCACGCTGGACAGGCCGATCAGCTGCGCGAGCTTCTGTACGGCGGTGACGCCCGCCGCGGGACCGGACTCGATGATCTGCACCGGTCGTTGCGCGACCGAGGCCGCGTCGAGCAACCCCCCGCTGGACTGCATGACGAGCAGCGGAGCGCTCACCTCGACCGCCCGCAGTCCTGCCTCCAGCCGGGTGAGGTAACCGTGCACGGCCGGGCCGACATAGGCGTTGACCGTCGCGGTGCTCGTGCGCTCGAACTCCTGCAACTGTGGGGAAACATCGACCGACGCGGTGACGAATACATCGGTCAGCTCGGCGCGCAGCAGCTCGGCGACCCGCCGCTCCTCGTCAGGGCGCAGGTAGGAGTTGATCAGGCAGACAGCCACCGCTTCGATCCCGTCGGCGCGCAACTGCGCGGCCAACGCGCGGACCTCGTCCTCGGCGGCCGCTGGTTCGAGACGTCCTGCGGCCGTGATCCGCTGGTCGAGCTCATAGCGGTTCCGCCGCCGGGCCAGCGGCGTGGGCTTGGACCACGACAGGTCGTACAGCACCGGCCGGCGGAGGCGTCCGAGCTCCAGTACGTCGCGGAAGCCGCGGGTGGTAACCACGGCGGTGCGGGCGCCGTTCATGGCCAGGATCGCGTTGGTCGCCACGGTCGTGCCGTGCAGCATCGCGATCACCGCGTCCGGCCGAACCCCGGCGGAGGACAGTACGTCGGTCGTCGCCGCCACCACGCCTGCGCCGTAGTCAGGCGGGGTGGACGGGACCTTCATCGGAACGACTTCGCCGGCCGGGCCGAGCGCGATCACATCGGTGAAGGTCCCACCGATATCGGCGCCGACCCGCCAGCCGGCCGGTCGAGGTTCGGGAGTCGGAGGCACTGAGATCTCCTTCGCTGAACGAAGCAACTGGGATCACAGTAAGAGCCTCTTAAGATATCAGCAAGACCTAGTTGCTGTTTTACATTGGATCGGCATCGCTTCGTTCGTCCCCGGACCAGTTCTGGTTGAAGCCGCCGAGGTGCGGGTGGTACATGTCGTCGCCGTCGTGCTGGGTGAACTCGACCTTCAGCCAGCGCGGATCGAGTGCGAACGTCTCCGCGCAGGCCTCGATCAGAGATTTCGCCAGCAGGGCACGGGTTTCGGCCGGGCGGCCCTTCCGGATGTCGCACATGATCAGCGCGGACGGAGTGGGTGGGCCGGACTCGTGGCATCGCCACACGCCGCCGCGGCCGAGGTCGTGGATCGCGACGGTGAGCAGATCCTTCCCGACCTGCATGATGTCCCCGTAAATAGCGCCGATGCGCGCTGCGAACGCCTGTTTGGTGTCCTCGTCGGCAACCAGTGGCAGGTCGACCTGGATCGATGGCATGGGATTCCCTTCGGGTTTGTCAGTACTTCGTGGTCTCGAGGGCCCGGGCGGCAGCGAAGAGAAGCGCTTCGTTGCCCGGCGCCGTGACGAGTTGGACGGCGATCGGCAGCCCGTCCAGCCGGCCGGCGGGCACGCTGATCGCCGGCGAACCGGTCATGTTCCACGGACTGGTCAGTGAAAGCAGTGCCGACCGCACTTCGAGGTCGGTGCCGTCGACCGACACGCTGCGATCGCCGATCGGTGGCGCCACGAACGGCACGGTCGGCAGGGCCAGCACGTCGTAGATCGACAGCAACTCGCCGACCTTGACGAGTAGCTCGTCGCGGACGATCTCCGCCTGGGCATACCGCCGATCAGAGATCGCACGACCCTTGTGAAGTCGCGCGAGCACCTCTGGATCGATGAGGTCCTCGTCCGCGGCCAGGTGATGCTTGTGGACCTCGAACGCTTCCTTGCCCTGAAGAGCCGAGAAGGCCTCGAACAGTTCCCACTTGGAGAACCCGTCGACGACCTCGACATCGAAGACCCTGTTGACCAGCTCCCGAGTCAGCTTCTCGATCCGCGAATCCGTCGCGGCAATCGACGGAATCCAACCGACCGAAGGGTGCTCACCGGCAGCGGCCGGAGGAGCGATGTCGCTCAAAGCCCGGTATCCGATCAGAGCGTCCTCGGAGGTGGCCGCGAAGACTCCAACATGGTCCAGCGACGGAGCCAACGGATAGACGCCCGCACTCGAGATGGCGTCGTACGCCGGTTTGAACCCGACCACGCCGCACAGCGCCGCAGGAACTCTGACCGAGCCGGCTGTGTCCGTCCCCAGTGCGAGCGGCACCATTCCGGCGGCGACCGCGACGGCACTGCCTCCGCTGCTGCCGCCGGACATCCTGCTGGGATCGTGCGGGTTGCGCGAGGCACCGTGCACGGATCGATCGCCGGTCGCGCCGTACGCGAACTCGTGCAGCGTCGTCTTGCCGATGATCACGGCCCCGGCTTCCCGCAACCGCCGTACGACCTCCGCGTCCTCCGTCGCGATGCCTCCGAAGGACGCGGCCGATCCGCACGTGGTCGGCAGACCGGCCAGGTCGATGAGGTCCTTCACCGCCACCGGAACGCCGTGCAACGGTCCCAGATCGATGCCCGCGGCAAGTTGTTCGTCGGCGGCGCGCGCCGCCGCGGCGGCGCCTTGGTCGTCGATCAGGGCGAACGCGTTGAGGGTGGGGTTGAGTTCGCGGGTACGGCGGATCGCCGTGTCGGCCAACTCGCCGGCGGAGATCGCTCCTCGACGGAGGGCTCGGCCGATTTCGGTGATGTTCATGAGGCGAATCCCGGGACGAAGCGGAGGACGGCAACGATCAGCGCCGTGCAGATGCTCATCGAGGCGACGTTGCCGAGGAACGGATGGAAGGTCTTCGGCAGCCGGGCCGAGATCGCTGCCGCCACCGGCGGGGCGATCAGCGCGCCGGCCAGTGCCCCGACCACGACGGACTGCACGCTGCCGCCGAACGCGAGGACGGTAGCCGGCGCCACGGAAACGACCGGGACGAAGGTCGGATAGAAACCGCGCGCCAGCCAGCGTTTGCGCCAAATGATCACACCGACGACCGCAGTGAGGACCTGGGCGGCGAGCACCGACACGAACAGGCCGGATCCGTACGCCGTGCTGGACGCATTCATCAGGTGCGCGACGACGGCCCCGAGGATCAGCGCCGTACTCGCCCACTCGTTGCCGAAGAACTGCGCCTCCGAGAAGTCGGCCAGCGCACGGCGAGGCACCCAGAGGAACGCAGGCCCGGCGTGGGCCGGCGTTCGATCAGGCCGCCAAGCGCCCGCAGTCGGCATCCACGGGAGGCGGCTGCAGACCCAGAAGGCAACCGTTGCACCGAGCCACATCCCGGTCGTGGCACCGACCACCGGCGGCAGCTCGAGTGGGTTGCAGATGTGGTCGACGGCGAGGATCGCGATGGGTGGAGTCAGCAAGGCACCCAGTACGGCAGCCGACAGCCCCACTCTCCATCCAGGCCCGTAGAGGACCACGATCGCCGGAGCGACCGAGACCAGCGGAACGAACAACGGCCGCCAGCTGTCAGGAGCGAGGCTCCAGCCCCAGGCGAGGTTGCCCAGCAGCAGACTGAGGAGCGCGCTTCCGGCGGCCCACGGCCACGCCCCGGTCCCGCATGCCTGGACGAAACCCTGATATCGCCACGACCTCCGATCGGCGACATGGCCGGCCAGACCGCCGAGCAGCAGCAACGCCCCGGCCGGAGCAACGGCGTAGAACTGCGGCTCGCTGATGGATCCGACCAGCCAGGACGAGAGCTGACCGAGATCGGCGTAGTCGCCGCTCCACGGCTGCCAGGCCCCGAGTTGCGCAAAGGTCCAGCCGACGAGCGCCGCCAGCAGAACGACGACGATGGTGATCCCAGCGCCCAGGTAGGCGATCCTCCGCGAGCCGGCGACTCCGGTCGTACTGCGGATTGTCGTCATCACGTCACCTCGGCAACGGCGAGCGATCGGTGTACCCGAGCATCTGGTCGTACAGGTCGGTGCGGCGGTCGCGGTGAAGATCGTTCAGCTGGTTCCAGATCGGAGCCGTCCGCGCGGCGGTCAGATCGATGTCCGCGTAGATCACGGTGTCCTCGTCCGGGCCGGCGATCCGGTCGATCGGCCATCCGTTCGTCCCGGCGATCAGCGAGTTGCCCATGAACCCGGCGCCGCGCTCCTGGCCGATCCGGTCCGCGGTGGCGATGAAGACGTTGTTGGCGTGGGCCGCCGTCATGGTCAGGTACGCCGCCATGCACACACCGCTCGCGTCGTACAGGGGTGGTGGCGTCCACACCCAGCCGGTCGGGATGCAGATGATGTCCGCACCCATCTGGGCCACGATCCGCGCGGTCTCCGGGAACCAGATGTCCCAGCAGACGAGCAGTCCGATCCGGCCGATCTTGGTGTCGAACACCGAGAACCCTTCATTACCAGGGGTGAACCACAGTTTCTCGGTGTTCCACAGGTGCGTCTTCCGGTACCGGCCGATGTATCCGTCCGGCCCGACCAGTACGGCAGTGTCGTACAGCCTCACGCCGTCGCGCTCGACCACGCAACCGACGACGTACAGGTTCCGCGCGGCGGCGATCCGCGCGAAGGACTCCACGGTCGGACCGTCCGGCACCGATTCGGCGTGGGCGTAGGCCTCCTCGCGAGTCTCGAAGACGTACCCGGTGGTCGCGAGCTCGGGCAGCACGACCAGGCCGGCCCCCGCGTCTGCCGCCTCGTTCAGCCGCTGCTCGACCGCCAGCGCGTTGGCCTTGAGGTTCTCGACCCCGACCCGCGGCTCGAACTGCACGACCGCGACCCGCACCGGGCTCACCCTCGGGTCCGCGTTCTCCTGCGCCTGTGTCGTCATGACATGGCCTCCTCTGGGAATCTGGTTTTAAGTTGAAACCAAATGGAGCCTAAGAGATCCGGTTTATACTTGCAACCACTTGGCGCGGAAGAGTCCGGCCGGACCGAAGGGGATGTCGATGCCGCAGCGCGTGACGCACGAGGGAGCGGAGTGCCCGGTCGCGCGGACGGTCGACGTGATCGGGGACCGCTGGTCGCTGCTGATCGTCCGGGACGCGTTCGACGGCATCAGCCGGTTCAGCGAGTTCCAGCGGAACCTCGGCCTGGCGAAGAACATCCTGTCGTCACGCCTGCGCGAACTCGTCGCGCACGACATCCTCGAGGTCGTCCCGGCCGCGGACGGGAGCGCGTATCACGAGTACGCGTTGACCGCGAAGGGTCGCGACCTCTTCGTCATCCTGGTCAGCCTGCGCCAGTGGGGCGAGGACCATCTCTTCGAGGACGCCGAACAGCACTCGACCCTACTCGACACCAAGACCGGCAAACCGCTGCGAAGACTGCAGGTCAAGGACGCCGCCGGCCACGTCGTCAACTCCACCGAAGCCTTCGTCCGCAAGGTCGAAACGAACAGCGAGACCTGAGCCCACGGCCGGCGGCTGCCTCGTCCTGGCGATCCGGCGTCAGTGGCAGTCGTGCTCGCCGACAGCAGGCTCGGCGGAGCCCAGGTCGTCGTCACGTCCGGCGGCGAGCCGCGACCACTGCGATGTCGGCCGGCCGTCGAGCCGGAACTGGTCGCCGTCGGTCCGGAACCGCTGCGGCCAGCCTTCCGGCGAGTCCTCCCACTGCTCCTGGCGGCCGTACACGGTCAGGTCGAGCACGCCGTACGACGGCGCCATCGCCTCCACGCCCCGCCCGGTGGTCCAGTAGGTCTCGAACACCCGGTCACCCTGCCGCAGGTAGCAGACCTTCATCCCGAACGCGCGCCCGGCAACGAGGGCATCACGCGACTCAGCCGGCACCGAATACCAAGGCGCCTCCCAACCCATGAAGTCGCGATAGCGCGACGACTCCTCAAAAGGCCCCTGACAGAAGACCGCGAACGTCACGTCGCGCGAGTGCAGGTAAGACAGCTCGAGCACCTGCCCGGTGAAGAACGTGCAGCCCTCGCACTGGTCGGCGGCCGGGCTACCCGTGTGCCACATGTGGTACGACGCGAACAGCTGACTCCTCCCCTCGAAAACGTCGAGCAGCGGCACCGGACCGTCGGCACCGATCACCTGGACGTTCGCGTCGACCTCGACCATCGGCATCCGCCGACGGGCCGCGGCGATCGCATCACCCTCGCGGGTGTGCGCCTTCTCGCGGAGCCGGAGCTCGTCGAGCTCGTGCTGCCACGTCTCGCGATCCGTGAGCGGGGGTCCTGCTTGCGTGGACATGAATCCTCCTCCGATTGATTGCTATGAGGCTAATAGCGACTACTATGATCGAGCAAGTAACTTCGAGAGGGGTGTTCCATGCCGACCCAGCGGGGCTACCGGCAGGCCTGCGGCATCGCGCGCGGGCTCGATCTTGTCGGCGAGCGGTGGTCGCTGCTGGTTGTGCGCGAGCTGCTGCTCGGGCCGAAACGGTTCACCGATCTCCAACAGGCGCTGCCGACCGCCAGCCCGAACGCATTGTCGGACCGGCTGCGCGAGCTCGCCGACGCAGGCGTCGTACGCCGTCGTCAGCTGCCCGCGCCAAGCAATGCGCGGGTGTACGAGCTGACCACCTGGGGCCGCGAACTCGAGCCGATCGTCGTCGCGCTCGGCACCTGGGCACTGGCCGCCCCGCCGACCGCGGAACAGGTCTTCGTGAGCGTGGACAGCGCGATGCTCACCATCCGCACCTACTTCGTGCCCACACCGAAGCAGCCCGAGATGACAATCCGGATCGAGCTGCGCGACCACGGCCCGGCCGGAGTCTTCGGCGTACACCTCACTCAGTCCGGCGCCGAGGTCACCCATGAGCCACCCGAAGAGCCGGACGCCCAGCTGGTCACTACGACCGAAGCCCTCCTGGCTGCTTTCGGCGAGAACGACCTGGCTCACGCAGCCGAGATCACCGGCAATCCCAAGATCGTGCGCCACCTGACAGCAAACGTGCACGTCCCGTGATTGAGGTCCGTCAGGGTTCGATCAGGCCTGCGCGGATGGCGTAGCGGGTCAGTTCGGTGCGGTCGCGCATGCCGAGCTTCTGCAAGATGTTGGCCCGGTGCCGTTCGACGGTTTTGAGGCTGATGGTGAGGATGCGCGCGATCTCCTTCGACGGATGGCCCTCGGCGATCAGCTTGACCACCTCGTCCTCGCGGGCGGTGAGGACCTGACCCGGGACGCGCTCGCCCCGCCGTACCCGCTCGAGGTAGTCGCGTACGAGCGTGCTCATCACCCCCGGGTACAGGAACGACTCCCCGCGGCCGGCGGCGCGGCATGCGTCCACGAGGTCGCGGTCGGCGACCGACTTCAGCACGTACCCGCTGGCGCCCGCCTTGAGCGCGGCGAAGAAGTACTGCTCGTTGTCGTACATCGACAGCATCAGCATGCGTGGCGGCTCGCGCCGGCGGGACAACTCGCGTGCGGCCTGCAACCCCGTCATCCGTGGCATCGCGACGTCGAGCACCGCGAGATCGATGTCGGTGGTGCGGAACGCTTCGAGCGCCTCGGCGCCGTCGCCGGCCTCGGCGACCACCTGCAGATCCGGCTCGCTGTCGAGGATCAGCCGTACGCCGCGGCGCACCAGGGCATGGTCATCGGCCAGCAGGATCCTGATCATCGCCCCGCCTCCAACGGGACCGTCAGGCGCACCGCCGTACCGGACTCCCCCGGGCCGACCGTCAGTTCTGCCCCGATCAGCAAGGCCCGCTCGCGCATGCCGTGGATTCCGGTGCCTTCCTCGGCCCCACGCAAACCTGTCCCGTCGTCCTCGACCGCGAGAATGACGGCCATGCCCTGTCGTTGCAGCGAAAGCCGCACGGTACGGGCGTTCGAGTGGCGCGCCGCGTTCGTGAGCGCTTCCTGGGCGACCCGATAGATCACCAGCTCCCGCTCCGATCCGAGTTCGGGCAGACCGGGTGACGTGGCTCGGCGGACGTGCATGCCGTGCGACGAGAAGTCAGTCGCGAGCGAAGCCAAAGCGCTCTGCAGTCCCAGGTCCTCCAGCACTCCCGGCCGCAGCCGGCGAGCCACGCCGCCAACCTCGTCGAGCGTCGCCCGCGCAGTCTCCTGCACCTCCATGAGCTGCAGTTGCACGGCCGCGGGCACGCCCGACGACAGCTGCTTGAGACCGAGCAGGACGGCGGTCAGCCCCTGCCCGATCTCGTCGTGCAGCTCACGCGCGATCCGGTGCCGCTCGGCCTCCTGAGCGGCCAGCGCCTTCGCGTTACTCCTGCCGCGTTCGGTCTCGAGCCGCTCGAGCATCGCGTTGAACCCCCGCACCAGTTGCCCGACCGCGCCCGTTCCCGACTCGGGCAGCCTGCGTCCCGGCCGCTGGAGATCGACCGTGTCCATCAACCGGATCAGCCGATCCAGCGGCGCCAGACTCGTCCGCAGCAGCACCGAGTTCAGCACGACGATGCCGACCAGGCCGAGCACCAGAACCACGGCCTCCGAGACCAGCACGGTCGCCGACACCGTCACCGGGGCCAGCGCCAGCGCGGCGGTCCCGACCACGAAGACCAGTCCGTTGATCAGGCAAACCCGCCAGTACAAAGGCATTCCGGCTCCCGTCTTCATCTGTCCAGCCTCCATCACCACGTTCGACGATGTCCATGACAGGGGGCGAATGTGGGTGTTAGCACTCATTCCGCCCCCAGGGTCCGGGCCGGAGACTGGGAGTGCGGCGAGGCGCGCGTGGCGGGCCGACGGGATCGTGGGCGGGTGCCTCGCCGCACCAGACGACCCCGGGAGCCGTCATGCACCTCGCGACACCGGTCCTCACGCTCCTCTTCGAGCTGGAGCACGACCTGTTCACCAGCCTGATGTTCACGCCCGCTCTGGCGTCGCCGGCGGCGCATTCCTGGGCGATCCTCGGCGGGCTCGCGACGCTCGCGGCCGGCGCCGCTGTAGAACCGCGCCGCGTCCCGCGAGACCAATGGCTGGTGGTGCTCCGTTCCGGCCGCGTCGCCCGCGTGGCGACAACCGGGACCACGATTCGGCTCCCGCTCCTCGAGCGCTACGTTTGGTTGCCTAGAGCACCCATCTGTCACCCGTTCGTCGTGACGGCGCGCACCAGCGAGGGCATCGACGTCCGCCTGTCCGGCGAGATCGCCATCCAGATCGTCGACCCGGCCGCCGCAGCGGAGGTCTCGCTCTCCCCCACGGACCTCGCGCTCGACCAGGCAGAACGTGCGCTCGCCCGAGTCGTCGGCCGTTGCGACGTCGTGACGCTCGCCGAGCTGCCGACGTACCTCGACGTCGAGGTTGCGGTGCCCGGCGTGCACATCACCGCCTTGGATATCGGCAAGGTCGAGATCGAGCTCACCCGGCACGCGGTCCGCTCGGTCGCGGATCAGACGAAGTAGCGCAGCCACACGTACACCCAGGCCAGACCGATGCTGAGAGCCGTCACCACGATGCCGTACCGGGTGAACTGCCAGAACGTGATGTGATGACCACTGCGCGATGCGATGCCGAGGGCAACCACATTGGCGCTGGCGGCAACCGCCGTACCGTTGCCGCCGAAGTCGGCGCCGAGCGCGAACGCCCACCACAACG
This sequence comes from Kribbella sp. NBC_00709, assembly GCF_036226565.1. Taxonomy (GTDB): domain Bacteria; phylum Actinomycetota; class Actinomycetes; order Propionibacteriales; family Kribbellaceae; genus Kribbella. The sequence continues at coordinate 5,088,229 of NZ_CP108996.1, read as the reverse complement.
ACTGCCCGGTCCGATGATCCGGCGCCTGCTCGACCACTCCCTCCACCACCGGCGTCATGGTCGCGACGTACGGAATGTTGTCGAAGAACGCCCCCAGTACGCCGGAACCGACCAAGATCGCCGTCGCCGCCAGCAGATACCGATCCCCGATCGCCGCCACCGCCCAGTCGCCGATCGCGCCGATCACGCCGGTGTGAACCAGACCCGACACCATCACGAACAGCCCCATGAAGAACACCAGGGTCGACCACTCGACCTCACGCAGTACCTCGGCCACGTCCGCCTTCGCCACCAGCATCATCACGCCGGCGCCGATCAGCGCGACCAGCGAGGGCTCGAGATGGATCACCGAGTGCAGCGTGAAGGCCGCGACCATCACCGCGAGCACCGCCAGGCAGCGCGCGAGCAGCCAGGGATCGCGAATCGCCCGCCGCTCCTGCAACGCCAGTACGGCGGCGACCTGCTCGGGGTTGTACCGGAAGTCCTTGCGGAACAGGAATCTCGACAGCACGACGAACAGCACGAAGACGATCACCACGATCGGCGTCATGTGCACCAGGAAGTCGTTGAACGACAGGCCGGCGCGGCTGCCGATGATGATGTTCGGCGGGTCGCCGATCAGCGTCGCCGCGCCGCCGATGTTGGAGGCGAGCACCTCGGCGATCAGGTACGGCTGCGGCGGGATCCGCAACCGCTCACACACCACGATCGTCACCGGTGCGACCAGCATGATCGTGGTCACGTTGTCCAGGAACGGCGACGCGACCGCGGTGATGACCATCAGCAGCACCATCAACCGGTACGGCTCACCGCGCGACCGTTTCGCCGCCCAGATCCCCAGGTAGTCGAACACCCCGGTCTGCTTGATGATCCCGATCACGATCATCATCCCGAGCAGCAGGAAGATGACGTTCCAGTCGATCCCCTCGTGCTCGGAGAAGAACACCTCGGTCCCCGGCGCGAGCCCGAGCACGAGCATCGCGGCGGCCGCGATCAGCACCACCTTGACCTTGCCGGCCTTCTCGGTCGCGATGTAGAAGAACGCCAACCCGAAGATTCCGAGCGCGACGAGCGGCCTCACCCGCTACCCCGGCGGCTGGTCACCGAGACCGGCAACCGCCAGGCTCGTGAGCAGACGATCCAGCGTGATCGCACCGGTGAGGGCGCCGTCGGCACCGGTCACGGCGACCAGCGGACTCCGCATCCGTGCCATCAACGCGGCGATCTCCAGCAGCGTCGCTTCCTCCGTCACTGTCGCCGGGCGCGACAATGGTTGCGGCAGGCAGTCACCGACCGTGAGCCCGCCCAGCTGCCGCCAGAACAGGTCCGCCGAGGACTCGTCGACGGTCCGAGCCAGCATCGGGTCGTCCTGGTACGCCGCCGGGATGCTCAGCTTGAGAACCTGGGAGCCCGGCAACACCGCCAACGGCCGGCCCCGCGGATCCACGACCACCAGACCCGGCATCCTGCCCACCGCCATCAACCGGACCGCCTTCACGACCGGATCCAGCACCGTGACCGTGGGCAGACCGACAGCTATGTCGCGCGCCCGCATCGCTTCGCCTCGTCCGAGCTGCCTGACCGCCTCGACACTGTTCACCCTGACCTCCCTGGCCGCCCACAACAGGACAACCACCCATGGACATCAGTCTTCTTGCGAAGCCACGCCCCCTCCATGGGGTCCAGCACCCAACTTCGGCGTCACTCTTCAAGCATTTGAATGGGTATCACCACCAGGACGCTCCGGGTCAGTAACGGTGAGCGCACGTCGCGTCGAGGGGGAGTTATGTACTTGCCGCCGGTTCTACGGCCCCTGGCTGTCGAGGGGGTGATGACCCCGGCGGTCCAACGGATCGCGGAGGCGCCGTTCTCTGTGGTTCGTGGGGTTCCGGGGTCGTACGCCGCTGAGCGGTTGGCCGGCGTGGTCGACGGCTGGCGGCAATGGAACGACTGCGTGTGGCTGCGCGCGAACGACATTCGCCCGGCAGAGCTGGCGCATTCGCTCGCGGCAGCCTGCAGGCATCGGTGGTCGCCCACCGAGCCGGTGCCCTGGACCGAGCCGCTGCCTGCGCCCCGGCTGAGCGAAGAGATCGACCGCGCGCCAGAAGGTGCCGTGATCGTGCTCGAGCTCGGAAGCCGGGTGACTCCTGGTATCACCCGGCTGGTGAAGACGATCCGGCCGGCCATCACCGAACGCGGAGTCCGCCTGGTGGTGGTTGCCGAGAGCCGGTTGCATCCACCGATGGCCCGCGGCCCGGATTGCGTCCTGGCTGCCTCCGACCTCGCCGACACCGCGGCTCTCGATGGCTATTCGTCCGCCTCGAACCGGGCCTTGTTGATGAGGTGCGCCGGCCGGCACGCCGCCGTACTCGAGGATGTTCTGGCCGCTGCGCGGCTGTGGTCACCGGACGCTGTGGATCAGGCCATCACCTCGTCGTACGGCGTGCCGTCCTTGCTCGGCTGTCTCACCACCGCGCTCCTCGACCGTTTGACGCCGGATCAGCGCAGCGCGCTGAAAGTCGCGGCGACGGTCGGGTACTGGCATCCGCAGATGGGAACGGGACCGGTCACCGCCGACCAGCTTCGGCCGTGGCTGGTGCCGATGGAGCAGGAATGGGGATGGTTGCGGCCGATCTGGGAATCGTCCCTTCGCAGGGAGCTGCCCCGGCCTCGCGCCGTCAAACGGCACTGGTTCGGCAGCGGGCGAGCGGCACCGCGCGAGGTTCATCGCCCCGCCGCGAAGGCGGTGCCGCGCCAAGGCAGACTTCAGGCGCAGCTCCTCGGCTCTCTGGAAGTACAGGTCAATGGCGCGCCGGTCACGTCCTGGAACGGGCAACGCGGTACGAGCGTGCTGCGGTACCTGCTCTACCGCAAGCAGCACGCCTGCGCACGCGACGAGCTGCTCGAGGAGTTCTGGCCTGACGCGCCGGCCGCGGCCGCGCGGAACAGACTGCAGGTCGCGGTCAGCAGCCTGCGCCGCGCCTTCCTCGATGTCACCGCGCTGAACGTGGTGGAGTACGCCGACGGTGCCTACCGGATCAACCCGACGCTCGTCGTCGAAGTCGATGTGGAGACCTTCGAACGAGGCCTGTCCGCTGCTGCCGCGGCCGAGCGGACCCACGTTCAAGAGGAAGCACGAAAGGCGTACCGGCACGCGATCGCGACCTACCGCGGCGACTTCGCCGCGGACGCGCCCTTCGAGCAATGGACCCTGCTGCCGCGCGAGAGTCTGCGCATCAAGCTCGTGGACGCTCTCGATCGACTCAGCCGGATCGAACTCACCGACCACCGCACCGACGACTGCATCGCGACCGCACACCGGATGCTCGACATCGATCCGTGTCGCGAGGATGCCCATCGCCTGTTGATGCGCTGCTACGCCGAGCAGGGACGGACCTACCAGGCGCTCCGGCAGTACGAGTTCTGCGCGCAGATCCTCGATACGACGATCGACGCCAGCCCCGCACCCGACACCATCAGGCTGTACGACACGATCCGGACCAGCTCGGCCCGATGACGGGGCGCCGCGAGCAGCAGCTGCTCGCGGCGCCCCGTCGTCGTACTAGGCGAGCGCCAGCGCCGGAGGCCCGCTGGCCGGCGCGGGCAGATTCACCTCGAGGCGCAACTGCAGGCTGTGGATCCCTGCGGTCAGTTCGACCGCGGGGAACTTCAGCGCCACGTCGTGCGCCGGGGAGCCGATCCCGGTCCGGCTTCCCCTGTCGGTCCAGCCCTCTCCGTTCCCGTACCGGCGAGCGGCCAGCGTGGCGCGGTACCCGAAGTCACCACCGGCGGCGCCGGTGTTCGTGACCACCAGGTCGATGTCGCGGCTCGTTCCGCCGAGCACCTTGCCGACGTCGAGAACGACGACCTGATCCGGGGACAGCGGCTCCCCGAGCGCCGCCTCCCGTCGGCGGCGCGGCGTCGGGACCCGCCGCGGCTCCGCCCGCTTGGGCGCCTTCCGTGTCCGGACGCCGCCCTTCTCCTCGATGAATCCGGCCAGCTGAGCCGGAGTCCATCCGGCCCAGGTCTGTTCGGCCATCGTGCGGACGTGCGTCACCCCGCAACGCTGCGGATCGCCCTCACCCGTCAGCGCCATCCGTACGACGAACGCCTCGACGCGCTCGCTGCCCGGCAGGCCGGGGCCATCGGCACGGTCTTCCTCCTCGGCCCCCCGTGCTGCCACGACATGCGCCACGTCCCGCAGCGTCTCGCCCTCCCCGTGGACCGCCGCGAGCGCGGCGGCCGCGGCGGCCAGTGTCTCCCAGGTGTAGATACCCGACTCGTGCAGACGGGCCTCGGTAGCCGGGCCGATGCCCTTCAGTTCACGGAAACTCGCGAGCGGTGCACTCATCTGTCTTCGCCTCCGGAGGGGTCCGGTCCTCCGGTCACCGCGCGTCTTCGACCTGAATGATCGGGCCCTCGTAGAACCCGATCATGTCGTAGCCGTGGCTCCCGAAGACGAGGTTGCTGTTCAGGAACACCGAGACCACGAGCTTGTAGATCCCGCTGTCCGGGCCGCCCGGGTTGCCTTCCGGCAGGGTGCCCGGCGGAACGGTGAGGTCTACGGCGTAGTTCAGGACCCCACCGCTCGCCACCACGGTGTTGTCCTCCACCAGAAGCAGCTCCGGACCGGCGCCGAGGGACTCGGCGTGCAACTGGACGTTCCAGTTGCCGCCAAGCGCCGCCAGCCAGATCGGCGCAAACGCCCCCTTGATCGTCCACTCGACCTTGACCGTGAACGCTTGCAGCGGGTCCAGGACATGGTTGCCCCGGTCGAGCGGCGGGAAGTTGAGGGCCGGGTCGATGACCTGCAGGGTGGTGATTTCGCCTTCGATGTACGGAGGCACGTTCGGATCGAACTGCTGCATGACTTACTCCCCCTAGTACGGGCGGCCCAGGATTGGGATCCGCCTCGTATCGAGGGTGCGGGACAGCGCTGAGCCGGCGCCCATACTGCCGCTGAGCGCCGGTGCTCAGCCTTCGCTAAGCAGAAAACCGCAGGTCAGCCGGCGATGTCGCCCGAGACCTCAAGCCCTTGCCCGCCGAAGTGCAAGGCGAAGAAGTCACCCCGGTCGAGCACGACCAGCCCACCCGATCGCTTGAGCACCAACCGGCGACCGCAACTGTCGTGCGGGCACACGAACAGCACTTCCGCTCCGTTGTCAGCCTCGATCACCATCTTGTGCTGGGTATACATCGCCTACCTCCTCGGCACCCACAGTCACCGCAAGCCACTGACTGCCTACCCAACACATGTACCCCACGCCCGCCGGACACATACGCAGCCCGGCCGCATTCAAACAAGCGCCTGTCGCGATACATTTCCCCCATCCCGTCAGGCGAATGGAGCTGGATGTCCGCCGATCAGAACCGTCCCGAGTCCGGTGCCGTCAAGGCTGAGCTCGATGAGCTGATGCGCTTGTTCTTCGGCGCTTTCACCAACACCGACGGCCCGCCCCGGACCGAGCGCATCCACGAGGTGTGCATTCCGCGAGCGACGATCATCAGTCAGGCCGGGACCACTTCGGTTGTCTACGACCTCGACTCCTTTGTCGCGCCCCGGCAGAAGATCCTCACCGACGGGACGCTGACCGAGTTCTCCGAGTGGGAGGTCGCCGAGCGGACCGAGATCTACGGGTCGATCGCGCACCGGTTCAGCCAGTACCGCAAGGCGGGCATCCAGAACGGCGAGCGGTTCGAGGGCTCCGGCCACAAGACCACGCAGTTCGTCCGTACTCCGGCCGGCTGGCGGATCAGCTCGCTGGCCTGGGAGGACGGTACGTAGTGCTAAGTTAGCAACATGAAGCCGGCTCAGCCGAATCAGTCGTTGATCGACGGGCTGGCTTGTCTGCAGGCGCTGGCGGCGCATGCGCAGCCGGTCGGATCGCGCGAGTTGGGGCGGATGCTCGGGCTGGAGCCGACCCGGGTCAACCGCCTGCTGAAGACCCTGGCCTTCGTCGGACTCGCCCAGCAGAACGAACAACGCAAGTACCTTCCTGGGCCCGCGATCCACGTGCTGGCGGCGCAGAGTATGCGCGGATCGGGCCTGATTCGTCGCGCCCTCGAGCCGCTCGAGTCGCTGTTCGACCTCGAGCTGCAGGTCGCCATGGGAGTCCTGTGGGACGACCAGGTCTGCTACCTCTACCACCACAGTCCAGGCGAGAGTGCCGGCGAGGGTCTGGGCCGCGAGCCGTTGTACCCCGCGGCATCGTCAGGTCTCGGTCAGGTGCTCCTCGCGGAGTGGCCTGACGAGCAGGTCCGCGAGCTCTACACCGACGGGCATCGTCTTCGCGGTATGTCGTCACCACGGACCGTTGGGCTGGACGGTGACGACGGGCTGTTGGCGCAACTGGCACAGGTCCGCGAGCAGGGCTATGCCCTGACGCAGACGCTGGAATCGAGCGGCCTCCGGACCCTCGGCGTCGCACTCAAGGGCGACAACGCCGCCATCGGCGTCGCCGGGCGTTTCAAGGACCGCGACGTCGCCCGCATCCACGAGCGCGTGGCCGAGGCCGCCCGCCGGATCGAGAACGCGGACGACGCGATCCACCGGCCGTAACAGCCCCCCACCGTCCATCGGACCGGTCGATTCCGGGCCCTTGCGCGGCCATATCGTGATGCTAAGGTAGCACCAGCTTGGTGCTATGAATGCACCATTCTGAGCTCAGCAGTCCAGACCTCTTCAGGAGGAGCGATATGAGCAACAGTTCCATCAGCGGTGTGGTGCCGCGGCTCGCGGTCAAGGCGGACCACATTCCTCGCAGCGAGACCGGCATCGGGGCGCTGATGCCGTGGGCCGATCGGCTGTGGATGATCACGTACGTCGCACACACCCGCCGTACTGGTGGCGGCACCGGCCTGTTCTCGATCGACGACGACCTGGAGATCACGAAGCATCCCGCGAGCGTCGTCGGCACCTACGCCAATCGCCTGGTCCACAAGGAGAGCAACCAGCTCTTCATCGGACCGCACGTGATCGATGTCGACGGCAACGTCAAGACGATCGACGCGCTGGTCGACGTCCGACTCACCGCGACCGCCCGGCACCTCACCGACGAGGCCGGCAAGGTCTACGTGCTCGGGATGGAAGGTGAGTTCTTCGAGGTCGACGTACACACTCTCGAGGTCACCCAGCTCTACAACCTGCTCGACGAGCTGGACGTCCACGACTACCCGCACTTCAAGGACATGTACACCCGCCACGGCCGGGTCGTCGTGGTCAACAACTCCTACTACGACAAGGACTTCCTGGCCGGCCACAGCGACGGCCGCCTGGCCGAGTGGGACGGCACGACCTGGAACGTCCTCGCCAAGACCCAGTTCAACACCCTCAGCAGCGCCAACGGAATGGGCCCTGGCCTGTACGCCGTCGGTCAGGACCGCGCGTCGGCGCTCTTCCACGTCTACCTGCCGGAGACGGGATGGAAGGTGTACCGCCTGCCCAAGTCGACCCACACCCAGGACCACGCCTTCACGACGGAGTGGCCGCGGATCCGTGAGGTGGAATCCGAGCGCCTGCTGATGGACGCGAGCGGGATGTTCTACGAGTTGCCGTCGCTCACGTACGCGAACGCCGTCTGGGGCATCCGGCCGATCGCCTCCCACCTGCGAGTCGTCGGCGACTTCTGCTCCTGGAACGGACTCCTGGTCCTGGCCGGGGACCAGACGACGCCGATCGGCGACAGCAACCCCGTCGCCGGCCAGCCACAAGCGAACCTGTGGTTCGGCAAGACCGACGATCTGTGGCAGTGGGGCAAACCGCAAGGCTGGGGCGGTCCGTGGTGGGAAACCCCTGTGGAGGCAGGCGTTCCGTCCGATCCGTACCTGATGACCGGCTTCGAACACAAGTGTCTGCACCTCACCCACGACGCCGGCACCGACGTACAGTTCGACGTCGAGGTCGACTTCCTGGGCACCGGCAGCTTCCGGCGCTACCGCACCATCACCGTCGGCGCCGACGGCTACGAGGCCTTCGTCTTCCCCACCGGCTTCAGCGCCCACTGGATCCGCATCGTCGCGTCCACCACCTGCGAGGCAACAGCCCAACTCGTCTACACCTGAGTCGGCCGGGTGAACGCCGCTAGTCCTTGAAGGCGTCCTTGACCTTCTCGGCGGCCTGTTTGAGGTTCGCCTTCGTCTGGTCCGTCTTGCCTTCGGCCTCCAGGTCGCGGTCGTCGGTCGCCTCGCCGGTCTTCTCCTTGACCTTGCCCTTCGCCTCTTCGGCCGCGTTCCGCAGTTTGTCGTCCATAGCCATCTCGCTCCCCTTTCGTGGTGTGCAGCCCCAGTGCCCCCAGCACCTCACTCCATGCGCGCCTCAGTGCTTCTCGAGTTCGGTGATGCTCACCCCGGTCACGGTTGTTCGGTGTGGGGTGAGCAGGTCCTCCTGGACGATGGTGAACGTGACGGTGAACACCGTGTCCGTTTCCTCGACGTCGTCGATCACGCCAGGTGTGCCGGCCGGGATCTTGCCCTGCCAGAAACCGCCGAGGTCGGTCGCGGCCGCGACGTCGTCACCGGGTTGAAAGCTCATCTGTCCATCCCCTCCACCGGAGCGAGCGGACATCGCGTGCTCCTCCTGGATCATCCACCCCCAGGTACCCGCGGGCAGCCCGGTCGAACACCGGCCGGACAGGTGCGACATCGGCCCGACCCGGGCCCGGTGCTCGTGCTCGGGGTCGCGGCGTACGAGGATGTGAAGAACGAACGAGGGGGTGGTGGCAGGTGGAGGGGATTCTGGAGCTGGCGCAGGAGCTGGCCGAGATCGGTCGGCTGGTCGACGACGACGACGTCAGCACGACCTTGTCGCGGTTCGTCCGCCGGATGGTGCAGACCGTGCCGGACTGTGACGAGGCAGCACTGACGGTGCTCGCGGACGGACAGCCCGAGATCGTCGCACGACATCACAAGACCGCGGACCCGGGCTCGGAACCGGCGCGGTCGGCGCTCGACGCCGAGCTGACGACCAAGAGCGGTCCGGTGTACGACACGCTGACGTACGCCGAGCCGCGCCGGATCGCCGATCTGGCCGTGGACTACCGCTGGCCGCAGTTCGCCGCGGCCGGAATCAACGCCGGCTACCGCAGCTGTGTCTTCCTTCCGCTTCCGGCGGGTGACGATGTCGCGACGTTCAGCCTGTTCTCCGCCAAACCGAGTGCCTTCGGCGGTACGTCGTACGACATCGCGCTGCTGTTCGCGCTGCACGCCGGGGTCGCGTTCGACAACGTGAAGCTGTACGACGACAGCACCAAACTCCTGGCCCATCTCCGCACCGCACTCGGAACCAGGACCGTCATCGGACAGGCGCAAGGCATCCTCATGCACCGCTACGGTCTCACCGCGGACACCGCCTTCACAGTCCTCAAACGGGGCTCACAGGACGGCAACCTGAAGCTCAGAGCCCTGGCGCTCGAACTCGTCGAGGCCCAGACCAGCGGCAGCCTCAGCCAGACCCTGGCGAAGCGCGGCCTGACCTCCGGCTGAATCAATGACCGAGCAGGCCGATCGCGAAGGAGACGACCAGGATCGAGAGCATCAGCGCCGAGACCGATTCGACGGCCATCAGCAGCTTGGCGCGAACGGACAGCGGCATCGTGTCGGTGGGGCTGAAGGCTGACGAGTTGGTGACGGACACGTACAGGTAGTCGATGAAGCCCGGAGCCCAGCCGGACTTCGCCGATGACCGTTTCGCGACTTCGCTGATCGCGTCGTGGTCCTCGTCCTGCGGGAAGCGGAAGTCGGCGTCGGGCAGTCCCGGTCGGTCGACCCGGAACCGGGTGACGGGTCCGCCCCGGTCGAGTTCCCAGTACGCGAGCGCGAACACGAGCACGTTCGTGAGCCACACCTGTCCCGCCGCCGCCAGCAACTGGGCTCCCGCGGTCGCCTCCCCCACCACCAGCGACCGGATCAGCAGCACGAGAGCGGTCGTGTTGGACAACGCGATGAGGAGTACGAGCCCGATCGACAACCGCCGCAGGAGCCGGTTCTCCTTGCTCATCCGACGCGGGTTGGCCAGCACCAACGGGACGAACAACAACAACTCCAGCCCCGGAATCACGAACCGCGGCCCGATCTGCAGCGCGCTGGGCAGAACGGCGTACAGCCCAATAGCCACCACCACCCCCACAGCAGCCGGCAACCGAGGCTCCCCCGCATGCGCTGCCTTCACTTCATCAGCCACGGACCAAACCTCTGCTCGACCGCCAGGAGAGTCTCCTCGACTGTTTGATCGTCCACCACGATGACGTTCGCACCGGTTCCCTCGAGTTGGCTGTGCACCAGCCCCCATCCCCAGACGAGGCCTTGATGGTCACCACCTGGATCCCTGGCCTCGAGTCTTGCGAGCTGCGCTTCGCGGGAAGGCATCAGCCACACTGCGTTCTCGGCGACGCCGGCCATCTGGGGCGTGACGAACGCGCCCTCGACGACAACCGATGCATCCAGAGACTGGACATCCTCCAGGATCATCGGCCGGCGATCGAAGTCTCCTGGGCCGGTACCGAGGACATGAAGGCCCGCCGCAGCTGCACGCTTCTCGTGGTCGTGGGCATGCGCATCGACGCTGTACCAGACGAATCCGTGTCTTTGCGCGAGTAGACGGCTCACCGTGGTCTTGCCGGCTCCTGCTGGACCACCGATCCAGAAGATCACTTGCCGGCCGCCGCGTCAGCGTCGTACGCGGTCTGGAGTTTGTCGTCCCAGGGTTCGGACTCGGCGGCTGTGGAGTCGATGACCGTTTCGGGGCGGGTGGCGCCTGAGACCACGGACAGGATGGGTGATGAGGCCAGTAGGGCTCGGAGTTGCAGGCGTTGCAGGGATACTTCGCGGTCAGCTGCCAGGGCGGACAGGCGTGGGGCCGGGACCGACGAGCGCAGTGGTGAATACGCGAAGAACGGGACCTGGTTTGCTTCGCACCAGGCGACGACATCGGCCGCCTCGCGCCCCATCGCGGTGTGCCGATTCTGTACGGCGTCGACACGAGTGATCGCCGTCGCGCGCTCGAGCTCGGCCACCGTGACGTTCGACAGCCCGATCCGCGCCACCTTCCCCTCGTCGCGAAGGGATGCCAGCGCGGCGACGCCGTCCTCCACGGGTTGGTCGGCGAGGTCGACCCGGTGCAGGTAGTACAGATCGAGTCGCTCGCCTCCGAACACGCGCAGGCTCGACTCCACGTCGGACCGGATCCGTCCGGCGCTGATATCCGCATCCCAGGTGTCGGGGCCGATTCGGGAGTGACCGCCCTTCGTGCCGACGATCACGCCGGTCCCGTCGACGGCTTCGGCGGCCAGCTCTTCGCCGTACAGCGGCGCGTCGACCTGCGCGTACGCCCGCGCGGTGTCGAGCATCGTCGTACCGGCGGCAATTCCGGCCCGGATCGTCGCGAGGTCGGCGGATCGATCCCGCGGTGTCATCGAGAGCCCGGCCAGACCAAGCACGACCCGCCCCGCAAGCTCGACCACCATGCCTCCGTTCAGCCCGCGATGCCGGGCTCGCCATCGGTTCTCCCTGACATTCTGATGGGCCGACGCGTCGAAAGTTGGCAGGTGGCTCCGATCAAGGGGAGACCAAGGAGGCATCTCATGCGAATTCTCATCTCCGGCGCCAGCGTCGCCGGTCCGGTGCTCGCGTACTGGCTCAACCGGCACGGGTTCTCCGTCACCGTCGTCGAGCGCGCGCCGGCATTGCGGAAGACCGGCGGTCACGCGGTGGACCTGTTCCGGCCCGCGATGGACATCTCGGAGCAGATGGGCGTGCTCCCCCGCGTCGAGGAGCGAGCCACCGGCACCGACCGGATGATCCTCTACCGGGACGGCGTACGACGTCCCGTCCGGGTGGATCTGACGAAGGTCTTCGGCGGCGCCTCCGACCGCCACGTCGAGATCCTGCGCGACGACCTGAGCGAGATCTACTACGACGCGGCCCGCGACGGCGTCGAGTACCTCTTCGACGACTCGATCACCGCGATCTCGCCCGAGGGTGAGGTGGAGTTCGAGAACGCCGTACCGCGCCGCTTCGATCTCGTCGTCGGCGCCGACGGGCTGCACTCCAACGTTCGGCGCATCGTCTTCGGCGACGAGTCGCGGTTCAGCTCCTTCATCGGGGCGTACCTCGGCGTACTGACGCTGCCCAACACCGCCGGCCTCGACGGCGAGCTGCTGATCCACACCGCTGTCGGCCGTACTGCGGGCATGTACGGCGCGCGGCACATCGAGGATGCGCGGGCGTTGTTCCTGTTCCGGAGCGATGAGCTCGATTACCACCACCGCGACGTACCTCGGCAGAAGGAACTGCTGCGGGCCGCGTTCGACGGCATGCATCCCGAGGTCGACGGCTGGCTGGGCGAGCTCGACCGTACGCCGGCGTTCTACTTCGACTCGATCACCCAACTGCGCATGGACACCTGGTCGCGCGGACGGGTGACGCTCGTCGGCGACGCGGGTTACTGTCCCGGGCCGGCCGTCGGCGGCAGCACCACGCTGGCCGTTGTCGGCGCGTACGTCCTCGCCGGGGAGCTGGCCCGTGCCGGCGGCGACCACGAACGCGCCTTCCCGGCGTACGAGCGCGCGATGGCCGAACACATCCGCGGCAGTCGCGCCGTAGCCCTGAGCGCCGCGAAGACGCTGATCCCCACGTCGCGCCTCGGCATGGCCGGACTGGCTCAGGGCGCCCGGCTGATCTCCGCCCTCCCCGCCGGCCCCAGCCGCGCGCTCCTCCGCCTCACCACCAAGAGCGCCCGCGTCTACAACTCCATGACCGTCGACAACTACCCGACGCCGCCGACCGCTCCGGCGATACTGGGAGAATGAGCGAGGCGGATCTGCCCGAGTTCGATCGCGCGCAGCTCCGCGCGATCGAGATACTGCGCGGCGGTGGGGCCGTCGTCGTCACCAACCCCAGTCCGATGACGTACGGCGTGGTGGCCCGTGACGCCCGCGCGGTGAACCTCCTGAAGGGCCGCCCTGCCGACCAGCCGGTCGGAATCTCGGTCCATACGGCCGCCGCTCACGATCAGCTGTTCCGGTTCCTCGACCTCGGGACCGACACCCTCGCGACGGTCGACTTCGCTCTCGCGGAGCGAATCACCGTACTGGCGCCGATCCGGTCGGACCCGGCGATGCCCGAGTGGCTGGCACCAGCCATCCAGGACGGTTGGGTGGTGTTCTTCGACGGTGTCTGGGGTCCGCTGGCATCGCTGTGGCTGACTTTCCCCTTCCTGTACGGAAGTAGCGCCAACCGGACCGGCGAAGCGCCCGCCTCCTCTGCCTCTGAAGCCCGCGCGCAGTTCCCGGCCGACACCTTCATCATCGACGCGGACCATCTGCGGACGCCGACCGCCGTACACGGAGCCAGCACGATGATCCGCGTCGACTCGGATGGCCGGCTCGCGCTGCATCGACCAGGAATCCAGGACCAGGTCGCCGGTGGACCCGACGTACTCCTCGACCGCTTGCGCGAATTTCAATCCACGATCGGTCGGGTGGACGGACAGACTCGGACGCCGATCGGCAACACCTACCTGTCCACCGAAGTGACTGGCAGGCAGTTGGTGCCCGGCACGCGCCTCCGGCTGGAGTTCGCGCGCGTCCCCAACCAGAACGACGAGGGGCCGCGGGTGTACGACGTCCTCCGCATCTATACCGGTTGCAACCGACTCGGTGCTGTCGTCGTGGCAGGCGAGTTGCTGGCCGACGACCGACTCTGGATCGACGGATTCGGCAGCACCGCGAAAGGGTGCGAACCGGCGCGCGAGGCGCAGGACGAATGGTTGAAAGAGTTCCTGATGAGCAGACCCACCTGGCACGTGGACGGCGACGAGCTCACCCTGACCTCAGCCGGCACTACGATCAGGCTGCTCGACAGGAAGCTCGCCGAACCCGACTTCCCGCTCGACGGGATCCGGTGGAACGTCCTCACCACCATCACCAACGCCGACGCGCGCCATCACCGCTACCGGGCCGAGCAAGCGTGGATCTCCTTCGACGGCGACCGCCTGACCGGCTGGACCGGTTGCAACGAACTCTCCGGCACCTTCACCCGCACCAACACAGAACTGATCTTCAGCGACGTCGCCCCCACCGGCCGCATCTGCACAGGCGAGACCGCCGAGGTGGAGACCGCGATCCTGAACACCCTCAGAACCACGGCCTCCTACACCATCGACCACAACCGCCTGACGCTGATCAACCCGGCCGGCATCGGCCTCGACCTGAAAGCGGTCAGCTGAACGCAGCGGCCCTAGATGCTGGCCTCGGTGAAGCCGGCCACCGCATCAGCCGACGGGAACCTGATCACCGGCGTCCAGGCAGGCGGATCCGCACTCGGCGGCGTGTGGCTGATCCGCCCCCAGAAAGCAGCCATCGCCGTACGCCGTCTGCTCGCGACGATCGAGCAACAGGAGCATCCCGCCGAAGCCGTCACCCTCCTCGTCCACCTGATAGAACGCGCGTCGACGGCCCGCCCACGCTGAGATCACACCGACGAGACGCAGGTGGTCGCTCTCTCCGGCGGCACCGACACCGACGCGTACGTCGCGAACCCGGCCTACTGGCCGAGCCTTCGCCTGCTCGCCGACGCGGGTGTCCAGTTCACGCCGACCACCACGGCAGGTGGCTGGGAAGTGGTCAAGTGGGACGAGCTCGCCACGAGGCATCCCGCTGACATCGTGCTGTACGACCAGCGCCCGAACTCGCTCGGCGCCGATCGCCTGGCCACGATCGCGGGATGGTCCGAGGTTCCCGGCGTACGCGCCGGCAACGTGCTGCCCTGGAACCCGGAGCCACCACTGACCTACGAGGCCGCCGCGTCCTTCGTCAGCGCCCTCACCGCTAGCCGCCGCTGACGGGAGGTTGTGCCGCGTCGAGCATGTCCGCGCGCGGCACAACCTTCACGCGTTCGCGCCCCTGGGCCTGCCCCAGGGCGATCTCGTGGGCGTCGAGCCGCGACCAGCCGGCCGCATCGACGACAGTGCTCCCGGCCAGATGTTCGAGAATCGCATCGGGGTCGCCGAGCTCGGGCGACGGGAGCAGGTCGAGGTCCTGCAACAGACTGGCGATCGTCTCCGCGGCGTCCGACTTCGTGTGACCGATCAGGCCGACCGGGCCGCGCTTGATCCAGCCCGTCACGTACAACCCCGGCAGCGGTACGCCGTCCAGGTCGAGGATGCGGCCGCGGTCATTGGCGATCAGGCCGGCGTGATGATCGAACGGGATCTCCGGCAGGTGCGACGACAGGTACCCGACCGCGCGGTACACCGCTTGCACCGGAGTGTCGACGTACTCCCCCGTGCCCTTCACGGTGCCGTCGCCCTGCAGTTGCATCCGCTCGGTGCGGAGACCTTCGACCCGGTCCGTGCCCAGGACCTCGACCGGCGCTTGGCAGAGGTGGATGTGGATCCGATGCGGCGCGCCCGTCGGCTCGGCGTCGAGATGCTTCAGGAGCGTGTCGACGACCAGGCGGGTGCTCTTGCTGGAGTTGATCGCGGTCTGGCTCGCGTCGTCGATCTCGAACCCCTCGGGATGCACGATCACGTCGACCGACGGCGAGTGCGACAGCTCCCGCAGCTCCATCGGCGTGAACTTGATCTGCGCCGGCCCACGCCGGGCGAAGACGTGCACGTCGGTCGCCTGGTTGAGCTTCAGGCCCTGGTACACGTTGTCCGCGATCTCGGTGCTCAGCTGCTCGTCGGCCGGCTTGGCCAGCATCCGGGCGATGTCGAGCGCGACGTTCCCGGCGCCGACGACGGCGACCTCACGCGCCGTCAACGGCCAGTCACGCGCTACGTCGGGATGCCCGGCGTACCAGCTGACGAAGTCCGCCGCGCCGTAGCTGCCCGGGAGGTCGATCCCGGGGATGTCGAGGGAGCGGTCGGCCGTCGCGCCGGTGGCGAAGACGACCGCGTCGTAGTGCCGGCGCAGGTCGTCGAGCTTCAGATCAGTGCCATAGGCAACGTTTCCGACGAACCGGATGCGGTCGCGGTGGACGACCCGGTGCAGCGCCTTGATGATCTCCTTGATCCGCGGATGGTCCGGCGCCACGCCGTACCGCACCAGCCCGAACGGCGCGGGCAGCCGCTCGATCAGATCGACGAGCACCCGAGGATGCTCCTGGGCCAGGATGTCGGCCGCGTAGATGCCGGCCGGTCCGGCACCGACCACAGCGACCCGAGGGTCCGTCACGATTCGCACTCCATAGGTTAGGTAAGCCTAACCTAGTAAACGCGACGCGCTCTCGCACGTTTTGAGACTCACTTCACACGGCGTTCGTCAGCGACTAGCCTCCGAAGCGGAGGACCTCCCTGCGTCCTCCGCCCCTGCATGCTGAAGGAACCGTTCGATGGCCAGCTTGGCGAGCTACACCACGCTGTACGTGACCGCGATCGGGCTGGACGGAGAGCCCGACCTGGAACACATCGTCGCCGTGCGCTGGGATCCTGGCAGCCTCGATCCGGAGGAGTCGTCCCTGGCCGACTTCGTCCGCTGGCTCGACCAGGGCGCCGGCCGCGCCTTCGTCCGCCGCTCCGACGGCACCCGCGGCCCCCGCGTCCGAGTCAACTCCAACGGAATCCGCCGCTACCTCCACAGCCACGCCGACGACCTCTCGAACCTCGACGAACTGCTCCTCCTCCCCACCTGGCAACTCCACCGCACCGCCAAGAAACACTCCAGATTCCGCTAGCGACCGGTTGCCAGAAGTAGTCGGTGGGGGTGGCTACGGTGAGGTTCGGAGGTGGTTGGTGTGGGTGGTGGGCTCGTGGTGCGGGCTTTGGATGGGGACAGTTGGGCGGCGTTTGCCGAGTTGGTGGAGGCGAACAACGGGGTGTGGGGTGGGTGCTGGTGCGTGGGGTTTCATGTGAAGCTCAAGGGGCGGACTCCGGCGCAGAACAAGGCCGAGAAGGAAGCGCGGGTTCGGAGTGGGGACACCCACGCGGCGCTGGTGTTCGACGGCGAGCAGTGTCTGGGGTGGTGTCAGTTCGGGTCGCCTGCGGAGTTGCCGGAGGTGAAGAGTCGTCGGCTCTACGAGAAGGGACTGACGACGCTGCCTGACTGGCGCGTCACGTGCTTCTTCACAGGTAAGGGATTCCGCGGTCGCGGGGTCGCCGACGCTGCGCTCGGCGGGGCGCTGGCCCAGATCGCGCAGTACGGCGGCGGAGTCGTCGAGGGCTACCCGGAGGAGACCGACGACCGCAAGGTGTCCGGGTCGTTCCTGCACACCGGCCCGATGTCCGCGTTCGAGAACCACGGCTTCACCCGCACGAGGCCGATTTCCCCGCACCGGTGGGTCGTCAGCCGCAGCGTTCCGTAGGTTACGGGGGCTGGATCCCGTAGTCGTGGATCTTGCGGTAGATCGTGGCGCGGGACATGCCGAGCGACTTGGCCGCGTGGCCCTTGTGTCCCTCGTTCGCGATCAGGCTGCGGATGATGGCGTCACGCTCGAGGGCCTCCAGCTGGCTGAGGCTCCGGCGGCTGATGACCTGCGCGCGGGCCGGCAGGTCGGCAGGTGTGATCACCCCGGTACGACGACGCCGTACGACGACCTGTTTGAGCATCTGGCACAGCTCGGCGGTGTTGCCCGGCCAGGGCGACCGCATCAGTTGCTGCATCGTGTCCGGACCGCAGGTCAGCTCGCCGTGGCTCAACTGGTTGAGGAAGTACGGCACCAGTTCGCGGACATCCTCGATGTGGTGCCGCAGCGGTGGCACTTCGACGGTCAGCGGGAACAGCGACAAGAGGTCGCCGAGGTCAGGCGTCTCGGTGTCGTCGGAGGTGAGGGTGAGGACGATCCACGGCGGCTCGGACGGTCGGCGTTCGATGACGTCGTACAGGGCCGCGATCGCCGCGTCGACGCCGCTCGGATCAAGGCGCTCGACGTGCCGGATCACCAGCGCCTGCACCGAATCGTCGGCAAGCTCGGACTCCAGCTCAGCCGCGAAACCGTCACCCATCCGGGCCGCGTCGACGACGTGGAACAGGCCGGCCGGATTGTTCTGATGGTGTGCGGCGCGTGCCAGCGTGACCTTGCCGGTGCCGCGCTCGCCGGTCAGCACCACCCACTGGCCGGCGCGGCAGGCGTTGTCCACCTCACGACTGCTGCCGAGCCACGGCGCACTGCGACCGACGAGCCCGGGAAGAACAGGACGCGGCGGCGGGCGGTGCCCGGAAACCGGCGTACGAACGCCGACGCCCGACGTGTGTGGGCTGACCTGGATGATCCCGCCGCCGCTGCGTCCGTTGGACGTGACCGGGCGGCACATGATCCGGACCCAGGCGCCGGTCGGCAGCTCGGCCACGATCGCCTCGGTCGAACCGCGGGCCAGCATCTCGCCGGCATAGCCGAGCACGGCGCGCTGGTCCGACGCGTCGAGCGTCTGACCGGCCTTCGCGTTCATCAGCAGCAGATCCTCGTCGACCGCGATCACCATGTCGCCGAGCCGGCGTGAACTCTGCAGATACGCCTGCAGCAGCGAGACTTCCCGGGCGGAGCTGTCCTTGAGCAGCGCGGCCCGGATGTTCTCCGCGGTCGTCTTGGCGAGCGCCATCAGCAGCGAACCGGCGTCCTTGCGCCAGCAGGTGAGGTCGATGGCGCCGACCGTCTTGCCGTTCACCGGATGCTTGATCGGTACGCCGGCGCACGCGAGATCCTCGAGGTCCTCGGCGTAGTGCTCGTGACCGAACACGTGCATCGGGCCGCCACCCTCGAGCGCGGTCCCGATGCCGTTCGTGCCGGCGAACTCCTCGGCGTAGCTGAACCCCGGCGCCAGGAAGACCTTGTCCAGGTACCTGGCCAGGTTGGTGTCGGCGGTGAGGCGCTCCAGGACCATCCCGGTCCGGTCGGTAAGGATCACGCTGATCGGCTGGCCGTCCAGATTCTGGTGCAGCTGCTGCAGCACCGGCGCCGCACTGCGGGTCAACGGGATGTCCAGATCCGGGTCCGCGACGTACGGCAAGGTGATCCGGTCCGCCGGCAGGTTCCAGCGCCGCGACCTTACCCAGGAGGCAAGGATCGGCGGCCGCACGTCCTGCGACCTGACCGGATCGAGGGTGAGGAAGTCCAAGCGGGCCGTAGCGGCTCGCCGGTTGTCCTCCATCGAGGGTGCGAGTTCGTCCACGGGGCCTCCCACCAGGTCACGCTCCGTCTTCTCCGAGAGTAGTCCAGCCGGACACAAGTGGCGTCTCAGAATGAGACAACCGGCCGGGCCTCACGGGCATGTGATTCCAACAGACGACTGGAGGTTCGGATGGACAACGATGTCTCGCCCCAGCAGGAGTCCTACAACCCGTGGACCGTCGTGCACCTGGTCTTCGAACATCTCGCCGAGGCCGGGTTGCATCCGGTCCTCGGGGCCACCGGCCATCCCGGCGAGCCGGCCGCGGAACTGCTGCGCTGCTTGGGTATTCGGCCCGATCCGCAGGGTGACCACCGGCTCGCGGAGCAGAAGGAGGAGCAGCTCGCCGAGCTGCGCGAGGCCTTCTTCGGCGAGTCCTGAACGCTTCTCAATTTGAGACCTCACCCCGCTCGTGGCGGCGATGTACTGCAAACACACAGCCGGCCACATGAGCGGGAGGAAAGCCATGAGTCGCCAAAGCGTGGCGAAGGCCCACCAGAAGATCCAGGAGTTGTCATGGGAACCGGCGTACCACGAGCCGGTCTCCCAGTACGGGACGGACTACACGTTCCGTAAGGCACAGAAGAAAGACCCGTTGAAGCAGGTGCTGCGGTCGTACTTCCCGATGCAGGAAGAGAAGGACCACCGGGTGTACGGCGCCTCCGACGGCGCGATCCGCGGCAACATGTTCCGTCAGGTCCAGGAGCGCTGGCTGGAATGGCAGAAGCTGTTCCTCAGCATCATCCCGCTGCCGGAGATCTCGGCCGCGCGGGCGATGCCGCTGCTGTTCCGGACCGTGCCGAACCCCGAGCTGCACAACGGGCAGGCCATCCAGATGATCGACGAGGTCAGGCACTCGACGATCCAGCAGAACCTCAAGCGCTTGTACATGAACAACTACATCGACCCGGCGGGCTTCAACTCGAGCCTGCGGAACTTCCAGAGCGACTACTGCGGCACCATCGGCCGGCAGTTCGCCGAGGGGTTCATCACCGGTGACGCGATCACCGCGGCCAGCATCTACCTGACGATCGTGGCCGAGACCGCCTTCACCAACACGCTGTTCGTCGCGATGCCGGCCGAGGCCGCCGCGAACGGCGACTACCTGCTGCCGACGGTGTTCCACTCGGTCCAGTCCGACGAGTCCCGGCACATCAGCAACGGGTACGCGACGCTGCTGATGGCGCTCGCCGACGAGGACAACCACCAGCTGCTCGCCCGCGACCTGCGGTACGCCTGGTGGAACAACCACCGCGTCGTCGACGCCGCGATCGGCACCTTCATCGAGTACGGCACGAAGGACCGCCGCAAGGACCGCGAGTCCTACGCGGAGATGTGGCGCCGCTGGATCTACGACGACTACTACCGCAGCTACCTGGTGCCGCTGGAGAAGTACGGCCTCGAGATCCCGCACGACCTGATCGAGGAGTCCTGGAACCAGATCTGGAACAAGGGCTACGTGCACGAGGTCGCCCAGTTCTTCGCCACCGGCTGGCTCGCCAACTACTGGCGGATCGACCCGATGACGGACAAGGACTTCGAGTGGTTCGAGTACAAGTACCCGGGCTGGTACGACAAGTACGGCGCGTGGTGGGAGAACTACAACCGCCTGTCCACGCCGAACGGGCACAAGCCGATCGTCTTCGAGGACGTCGACTACGAGTACCCGCACCGCTGCTGGACCTGCATGGTGCCGTGCCTGGTCCGTGAGGACATGGTGATGGCCAAGGTCGACGGCCAATGGCGCACGTACTGCCACGAGATGTGCAAGTGGACCGACGAGACCGCGTTCCGCCCGACGTACCAGGGCCGGCAGACGCCGAACATGGGCAAGCTGATCGGTCACCGCGAGTGGGAGACGTTGTACCACGGCTGGAACTGGGCCGACGTGGTGTCCGACATGGGCTTCGTCCGCGACGACGGCAAGACGATGGTCGCGCAGCCGCACCTGGACCTGAACCCGGACAAGATGTGGACCCTCGATCACCTGCGCAAGTGCCCGCCGCTGGCGAGCCCGAACGTGTTGCTGAACGAGATGTCCGACGACGAGCGGTCCGCGTTCGCGGCGCGCTACGTCAAGGGCGGCCCGGCCGGACGACCCGCTCCTGCTGACGCCTGATCCGATGGGTGCCAAGCACGTCGTGAGGTTCGAACCCGTCGGCATCGAGATCGAGGTCGACGAGGACCAGACGATCCTGCGCGCAGCGGCCGAGCAGGGCGTGATGCTCATGCACGGCTGCAAGGAGGGGCAGTGCGCGTCCTGCAAGTCGTTCGTCCTCGAGGGTGAGGACATCGACCTGGACCGCTACAGCACCTTCGCGCTGCCGGAGTACGAACTGGACGAGGGCTACACGCTGCTGTGCCGGGCGCACCCCTTCGAGGACCTCACGATCGAGCTGCTCAACTACGACGAGGAGATGATCCGGTCGGGGCTGCCGATCCAGGAACGGACGGCGGAGGTCGTCGCGATCACCCCGGTGACGCACGACCTCCGGCACCTGGTGCTGAAGCTGTCCGAACCGGGCGAGCTGAAGTTCTTCCCCGGCCAGTACGTCGACATCGCGGTGCCGGGCACCGAGGCGAGCCGCTCGTTCTCGATGGCGAACACGTCCAGCCGGGAGAGCGGGCAGCTCGAGTTCGTGATCAAGGTGTACCCGGGCGGGATGTTCTCGGAGTTCCTGGACCAGCGCCTCCGGGTCGGAGACCGGTTGGACCTGACCGGACCGTTCGGGGTGTTCACCCTCCGGGACAACCCGGACGCCCGGCTGGTCTTCCTCGGCGGCGGGGCCGGGATGGCGCCGATCCTGGCCCTGTTGCGGACGATGGCCGAACGCGGCATCGACCGGCCGGCGACGTTCTACTACGGGTCCCGGACGCAGCTGGACCTGTGTTTCGAGGAGGAGTTGCACGAGCTCGAGCAGCGGCTGCCGCGGTTCCGGTACGTGCCGGCGCTGTCCGAAGAGGAATGGGACGGCGAGAGCGGCCTGATCACGGATGTGGTCCGCCGGCTCGAGGCGGACCTGACCGGGGCCGATGCCTACGTGTGCGGTCCGCCGCCGATGGTCGAGGCGGCGATCCCGCTGCTCGAACGGCTCGGTATCACGACCAAGCACATCTACTACGACAAGTTCACCACGACCGGCGACGCCGGTGACTCGGAAGTGCTGGAGGCAGGAAGCCGATGACCACCACACAGGACTCACCAAAGACTGAACGCAGTGTGCCCAAGCCGGTCTTCACCGATGCCGAAGCGGGCGCGCGGGAGTTCCCGGACTCGAACTCGCGACGGTACAACTACTACACGCCGCAGAAGCGCAAGCAGAGCCACTACGAGGACGTGACGGTCGACGTACAGCCGGATCCGCGGCACTACCTCAGCCAGGGCTGGCTGTACGGATTCTCCGACGGCCGCGGCGGCTACCCGATGGACTGGACCGTGCTGAAGGCGTGGGGCCAGGACAAGCCCAGCCCGCAGCGCGGACCGGGCACCGGCGGCCTGTTCGTGAAGGAATGGCCGGCGACGGGCTGGCACGAGTTCCGCGACCCGAACGAGGAGTGGGAGCTCACGCTCTACCGCTACAACTCCAACGTCGTCCGCCAGGTCACCCAGAACGTCGAGGCCGCCAAGCAGTCCAAGGCGTTCGAGCAGTGGAACGCGAACTGGGTCCGCTTCGTCGAGCGCCACATCGGCGCCTGGATGCACGTCGACCACGGCCTCGGCCTCTACCTGTACGCGAACGCGAACCGGCGCGCGCCGACCAACATGCACAACAACGCGATCTCGGTGAACAGCATGCACCGGATCCGGTCCGCCCAGGATCTCGCGCTCTACAACCTCACGTTGTCCGAGGAGATCGAGGGCTTCGACGGCAGTGCGCACCTGGACACCTGGAACAACGACCCGGCCTGGCAGGGCGTACGCGACGTGGCCGAGCAGCTGACCGCGATCGACGACTGGTGCGAGGCGATCTTCGCCGCGAACATCGTCTTCGAACCGCTCGTCGGCGAGCTTTTCCGCAGCCAGCTGGTGCAACAGGCTGCCCCGCGCAACGGCGACTTCGTCACGCCGACGGTGATCGGCGCCGCGGAGTACGACTTCGCCGAGCGCGACCTGCGCTACAGCACGGCGATGTTCGAGCTGCTCACCAACGACCGCGAGTTCGCGGACCACAACAAGTCGATCCTGCAGGACTGGGCGTCGAAGTGGACCGCGCTGTCGCTGTCCGCGGCCCGCACGCTGCAGCCGCTGTGGTCGCAGCCGGACGCGAAACCGCCACGGTTCGAGGACGGCCTCGACCGGGTCAAGAGCCGGTTCAGCGGCATCGTCACCTCGCTGGGCCTCGAGGAACCGAAGGAGCTGTCACTGTGACCACCACGTTCACCACCGCGGAGAGCCCGTTCAAGCAGGACAACACCGCATCCAACAAGTGCGGCGTCACCCTGATGAACAACCAGGTCGGCGCGGTCGTCGCTGAGGTGATGACCGGTGTGGACAACGTCACCGTGACGCACCTGCCGTCGATGATCCGGGTCGACGCGATCGGCCGGATGGACTTCGTCTACGACGACATCTCCGAGGCGCTCGGCGAGGAGCCCGGGTACTTCGACCAGGCCGAGTTCGAGGAGAACATGTCGACCCACTACGGCCGCATGGTCCACCTGGACGACCGGACGATCATGTTCGCCAACCCCGAGGACGCCGCCGAGTACATCGGCTTCGACCTGACCGCATCCAGCTGACAAGGGGGCCTTTTCGTGTACGAGAAGAACGGTGAGAAGTACTTCGTGGTCGACAGCCACATGCACATGTGGAAGGCCGGCCCGGACAACTGGGTGAAGGGCGCGGAGCAGTACGCGAAGGGCTGGATCGAGTGCTTCCACGCGTACCAGAGCCTCGGCCCGAAGGAGACCCACTGGACCATCGAGAAGTTCATGAGCTACACCGAGGACGACCTGATGAAGGACGTCTTCGAGGACGGCTACGTGGACGTCGCGGTGTTCCAGCCGACGTACCTGAAGGAGTGGTACACGGAGGGTTTCAACACGACCGAGCAGAACGCCAACCTCGGCGAGAAGCACCCGGGGATGTTCGTCCTGAACACCCGGTTCGACCCGCGGGACGGTGACGCCGGTCTGGTGGAGCTGGCCGCGAACGTCGAGCGGTACGGCTCGAAGGGCGTCAAGCTCTACACCGCCGAGTGGAACGCGGGGTCGCGCGGGTACAAGCTCACCGACCCGGCGGCGTACACGTACCTGGCGAAGGCGCAGGAGCTCGGGATCAAGAACATCCACGTCCACAAGGGCCCCACGATCTGGCCGCTGGACAAGGACGCGTTCGACGTCTCCGATGTCGACCACGCCGCGACCGACTTCCCCGAGCTCAACTTCATCGTGGAGCACGTCGGCCTGCCGCGGATCGAGGACTTCTGCTTCATGGCGACCCAGGAACCCAACGTGTACGCCGGTCTGTCGGTCGTCATCGGCGGTCTGATGCACGCGCGCCCGCAGTTCTTCGCCAAGGTGATGGGCGAGCTGCTGTTCTGGGTCGGCGAGGACAAGATGACGTTCGGCAGCGACTACGGCATCTGGGAGCCGAAGTGGCAGATCGAGGGTTTCGTGGACTGGGAGTTCCCCGACCAGCCGGAGTTCGCGGACTACCCGCGGCTCGGGGTGGAGGGGAAGAAGAAGATCCTCGGGCTGAACGCGGCCAAGCTGTACGACATCAAGGTGCCCGACGAACTGCAACTCAAGGAGGCGACACCCGCCGCACAGGACGACTCGAAACTGGTCGCGTCGTAATGACGGCAGTCATGGCCGAGCGGGACCGGGTCCTGGACGCACTGGGTGCGGTCCGGGACCCGGAGCTGGACGAGCCGATCACGACGCTGGGCTTCGTGTCCACCTGCGTCGTGTCGGCCGCCGGCGACGTGGTCGTGCGGTTGCGGCTGCCGACGTACTTCTGCGCGCCGAACTTCGCCTTCCTGATGGTCGCCGACGCGTACGACGTGGTGTCGGCGCTGCCCGCGGTCCGGTCGGTCGACGTCGCGCTGGAGGATCATTTCGCCGCCGGGCAGATCAATGCGGGGGTGGCGGCCCGGGCGGGGTTCGTCGCCTCGTTCGACGGCGAGGCGGCGGCGGAGCTCGACGAGTTGCGCCGTACCTTCGTCGCCAAGGCGGTGCTGGCCGGGACCGATCAGGTCTGCCGGCCCTTTGTTGCTTCTGGCACCGATCCTGTCGAGGTCGCAGGGCTGACGATCGGCGATGTGCCGCCGTCCGCCGAGCTGGACCGGTTGCTGCGGCGCCGGGCCGAGATCGGCCTGCCGATCGGACCGGACGCGCCGCTGCTCGTCGACGTCGGGACCGGTGAAGCGATCGCCGCGCCCGCCGCCGCGAAGCACCTCGGGCTGGCCCGGCTGACCCGGACCGGCATCGAGGCCAACACCGGTATCTGCAGGGGAATGCTGAGGCACCGGTACACCGACTCCGGTGCGGGCGAGGAGGAGCAGGGATGAAGGCCGTTCGACTGCACGGGTACCACCAGCAGCCAGTGGTCGAGGACGTACCGGAACCGGTCGTCAAAGGCCCGCTGGACGTCATCGTCAAGATCGGCGGCGCCGGCGTGTGCCGTACCGATCTACACATCATCGAGGGTCAGTGGGACGCGGCGATGCATCCGTCGCTGCCGTACACGATCGGCCACGAGAACGCCGGCTGGGTGCACGAGGTCGGCTCGGCCGTCACCAACGTGCAGGTCGGCGACACCGTCATCCTGCATCCGACGCCGACCTGCGGTCTGTGTCACGCCTGTCGTGCGGGCGACGACATGCATTGCGCGAACAGCTCCTTCCCGGGGCTGGACAGCGACGGCGGGATGGCGGAGTACCTGCTCACCTCCGCGCGCGCCTGCGTGAAACTCGACCCGAGCACGCGGCCACAGGATGTGGCCGCACTCGCCGACGCCGGCATCACGGCGTATCACGCGGTCCGGAAGGCCCTGCCACTGTTGCCTCCCGGTACGACCGCCGTGGTGATCGGCGCCGGTGGTCTCGGGCACATCGGGGTGCAATGCCTGGCTGCGTTGACGGCGGCCCGGATCATCGTGGTCGACCGCAACCCCGAGGCGCTGAAGCTGGCCGAGCAGCTCGGCGCGGACCAGACTGTGGTTGCCGATGGCAAGCAGGTCGAGAAGGTCCTGGAGCTCACCGACGGTGCGGGCGCACGCGTCGTCCTGGACTTCGTCGCCGAACAGGGCGCCGAGCAGGACGGCTTCGCGATGACGGCAGCGGGCGGTTCGTACTTCGTCATCGGGTACGGCGGCCAGGTCGAGATCCCCACGCTCGACATCATCTCGACCGAGCGGAACATCGTCGGCAACATCGTCGGCACGTTCAACGAGCTGGCCGAGCTGATGGCGCTGGCGCAGGCCGGCAAGGTCACGCTGCACACCCGGACCTATCCGCTGGACGCGGCCGCCGACGCGGTCGCCGATCTCGACGCCGGCCGGGTCCGCGGCCGCGCGATCCTCGTTCCGTAACACGACCATTTCCGGAGGGAACTGATGGCCAAGGAACTGCGATTCGGTGAAAGTGCTCGCGATCTTCTGCTGTCCGGCGTTGATCAGCTGGCCGACGCCGTGAAGTCGACGCTGGGCCCGAAAGGCCGCAACGTCATCCTGGAGAAGATCACCGGATCGCCTGTCGTCACCAACGACGGCGTGACGATCGCCCGGGAGATCCATCTCAAGAACCAGTTCGAGAACATGGGTGCTCAGCTGGTCAAGGAAGCCGCGATCAAGACCAACGACATCGTCGGCGACGGCACCACCACCGCGACCGTGATCGCGCAGGCGGTCATCCGCGAGGGCATGGAGGCGATCGCCAAGGGCGGCAACCCCGTACTGGTGAAACGGGGCATCGACCTGGCCGTCGGCAAGCTGGTCGAGCGGCTGCGCGCGGTGGCGCACCCGGTCGCCACCGAGCACGACTACGCCCGGGTCGCGGCCATCTCGGCCAACGACGACGACGTGGTCGGGGCGGTGATCGCCAAGGCGCTGTACACGATCGGCGACGGCGGGATCGTGACCGTCGAGGAGTCGGCGACGAACGGAATGGGCGTCGACTTCCTGGAGGGATTCGAGTTCGACAACGGCTATCTGTCGCCGTACATGGTGACCGATCCGGGCAGTCTGCAGGCCGTGCTGGACGACCCGTACATCCTGTTGTGCAGCGAGAAGATCACCAAGGTCCAGGAGATCATGCCGCTGCTGGACAAGATCATGCGCGAGCCCAGGCCGCTGGTGATCATCGCGGAGAGCCTCGAGGGCACAGCGCTGAGCATGCTGGTGCACAACCACGTGAACGGGTTGTTCCAGTGCGTTGCGGTGAAGGCGCCCGGGTTCGGTGATCGGCGGTTGCACAAGCTCGAGGACATCGCGGCGATCACGGGTGGCGCGGTGTACAGCCGGCACTCGGGGTTCACCCTCGAGACGATGACGGTGGCCCAGCTGGGCCGCGCGGAGCAGGTGCGGGTCACGGCCGACCGGACGGCGATCGTCGCCGGCCCCGGCCACGAGAAGGACGTCACGTTCCGGATCGCGCAGCTGCGCGCCGAGCTGGAGCGGGCCACCTTCGGCGTCGACGAGGACGTGCTGACCGAGCGGATCGGCGCACTGTCCGGCAAGGTCGCGGTCATCCGGGTCGGCGCTCCGACCCCGGCCGAACTGAAGGAGCTCCAGCACCGCGTCGAGGACGCGTTGTCGGCGACCCGGGCCGCGATGGCCGAAGGGATCGTCGCGGGTGGCGGCATGGCCCTCCTGCATGCCGCCTCCGCGCTGGACGACCTCGACGTGAAGAACGACTACGCGATCGGGGTCGAGATCGTCCGGCGGGCGCTGCGCGAACCGGCGTACCTGATCGCGACGAACGCCGGATACTCCGGTGCCGAGGTGCTCGAACGGACCTCGGCGATGGGTGTCGACGACGGGTTCGACGCGCTCGAGGGCAAGTACGGCAACATGCTGCAGATGGGCATCATCGACCCGCTCCGGGTCGCTCGCTCCGCCCTGCAGAACGGTGCGTCGGTCGCCGGTCTGCTCCTGACGACGAACACCTTGATCGCCGAGGAGCAGACTCCCTGGGGTGGCAGCGCGGCCCTGATGACCGAGTTCGGCCCGCTGGACGAAGGGCTGCACCAGCCGTCGCCCGACTCCAGCACACCGCAATCGCTCGGCCTTGGCCCGTCTGTGGGCTGATCGTCAATCCACGGCCGGTCCAGCAGCGCGGCGCAGGCGGTCGGCCAGGGCGATGAGGGCCTCGGAGAGCTCCGGGGCGTCGATGACTTCGAAGTCGACGCCCAGGAGCCCGAGGTAGAGGCTGAGCATCTCCGGGGTGTCCGACCCGAGCCGGATCTGGCAACGGTCCGGACCCAGATCCTCGGTCTCGACCGGGACCGGAAGCCTGGCGCGAATGACGTCGGCCGGCGCGTGCAGGACGACCCGGGCGAAGTAGCGCCAGGTGGCGGTGCCGACGCCGCGCTGGAGGTAGGCGGCGACATCGGTCTCCGGCAGGTCCCGCGGGGTGAACCGCGGGCCGCCCGGGACCTTCGGTGTGATCCGGTCGGCCCGGAACGTCCGCCAGTCGTCGCGGTCCGGATCCCACGCGATGAGGTACCAGCGCCGGCCCCAGTTGACCAGCCGGTGCGGCTCGACGTCACGGCGGCTGGAGCGGCCGTCATGACTCGCGTAGTCGAACCGCAGCCGCTGCTCGGACCGGATCGCCGTCGCGATCGCGATCATCACGTCGGCATCGACGCTCGGTCCGGCACCCGGTACGGCGACAGTCGCTGCCTCCATCGTGCTCACCCGGTGACGCAGGCGCGGTGGCAGTACCTGCCCGAGCTTGGCCAGCGCACGGATCGAGGTCTCGCCGATTCCCTCCACACCGCCGTTCGCGGCCGTCCGGAGGCCGATGGCGACCGCGACCGCCTCGTCGTCGTCCAGCAGGAGCGGCGGCAGCGCGGCGCCGGCTCCCAGCCGGTAGCCGCCGGTCAGTCCCGGCGCGGCCTCGACCGGGTAGCCGAGCTGCCGCAGCCGGTCGACGTCGGTGCGGATCGTCCGGGTGGTCACCTCGAGCCGCTCGGCCAGCTCAGGACCG
Organism: Kribbella sp. NBC_00709; assembly: GCF_036226565.1. GTDB lineage: Bacteria > Actinomycetota > Actinomycetes > Propionibacteriales > Kribbellaceae > Kribbella. Next base: position 5,058,979 of record NZ_CP108996.1, on the reverse strand, counting down.
GTCCACAGGGTTCGGGCCTGGAGCAGGGACAGCAGCCGGAGCAGCCGTGCGGACGTGTTCAGCATTGCTCCAGAATGCCCGATCATTGCGGAAGAAAGCCTTCCGCAATGACTTCTACCCTCGACTTATGACCGATGCACAGGAGATCCGTCCGTACCAGATCGAGGTCGCCGAGGCGGACCTCACCGACCTACGCGACCGCCTCGGCCGCACCCGCCGGCCGCAGCCGGTGCCGGGAGACACCGACGACTGGAGTCGCGGGATTCCGCCCGGCTACCTGGACGAGCTGGCCGAGTACTGGCGTACGTCGTACGACTGGCGGAAGGCGGAGAGCGAGCTGAACGGCTACCCGCAGTACACGACCGAGATCGACGGGCAGCTGATCCACTTCTTCCACGTCCGCTCCCCCGAACCGGACGCGATGCCGCTGATCCTCACCCACGGTTATCCCGGATCGGCGGTCGAGTTCCTCCGGTTGCTGGGGCCGCTGTCGGATCCGGTGTCCCACGGCGGTCAGGCCTCGGACGCGTTCCACGTGGTGGTGCCGTCGTTGCCGGGGTTCGGTTTCTCCACACCGTTGTCCGGTGCGGGCTGGGAGCTGGGCCGGACCACGGCCGCCTTCGCCGAGCTGATGACGAGGCTCGGGTACGAGCGTTTCGCGGCCCAGGGCGGTGACATCGGGGCCGGCGTGACCGGGTACCTGGGTGCCAACTATCCCGACCGGGTCATCGGTACGCATGTGAACAGCGATCGCGGGACGCTCGGGATGGCAGGCGAGTTCGTACCGCTGCCGGACGACCTCGACGCCGACGACCTGGCCGTCGTCGAGGCAGCGAAGGCAACCTGGAAGGCCGGTCGTGGCTACCTCGATCTGCAGAGCAACACGCCGGACTCGATCGCGCCGGGTCTGACCGACTCGCCGGTGGCGCAGCTGGCCTGGATCGCGGAGAAGTTCCAGGCCTGGACCGATCCGGCCAAGTCGCCGCAGGAGTCGGTGGACCGCGATCAGTTGCTGACCTTGGTGAGCATCTACTGGTTCTACCGGGCGGGCGCGTCCGCGGCCCGATTCCTCTACGAGGCCGCGCACTCGAACCTCGGTTGGGGTGCGCCGTCGACCGTCCCGGCCGGTTGGGCGGTCTTCAACAGCAGTCCCGTCGTACGCCGGATCAGTGACCCGGAGCACCGGATCGCGCACTGGACCGACTTCGCCGAGGGCGGTCACTTCCCCGCGATGGAGTGCAGTGAGCTGTTGATCGACGACGTCCGCGCGTTCTTCCGTACGCTACGTCCGTGACTACCTCGAGCCTCGGCCGCCGCGCCCTGAACCGTGCGCTGCTGGCCCGGCAGCAGTTGCTGCAGCGCGGGAGCGGATCCGCCATCGAGCTGATCGAGCGGCTGGTCGGACTCCAGGCACAGGCGCCACTGGCGTCGTACGTCGCGCTGTGGTCGAGGCTCGAGGGTTTCGATCCTGAAGAGCTGTCCGCGTTGATGAGGTCGCGGCAGGTCGTCCGTACGTCGTTGCAGCGGGCGACGATCCATCTCGTCACGGCCGCGGACTGCCTGCAGCTGTGGCGGCTCCTGCATCCGGTCGCGGACCGTGGTCTGCGGGGCGCGTTCGGCAAGCAGCTGGCCGGGGTCGACGTCGATGCGGTTGTTGCCTACGGCACCGAGTTGATGGAGCGCAAACCGTACAGCCGGAGCCAGCTGAAGCAGGAGCTCGGCGAGCACTGGCCCGAGTGGGACGCGACCGGGATGGCGTACGCCGTCAGCTACCTGACCGGGACCGTCCAGGTCACCCCGCGCGGGGTCTGGGGCGAGACCGGTCCGGCCGCACTGCAGACGATCGAGAGCTGGCTCGGCGAGTCACCTGCCCCGGCTCCAACTCCGGATGCGCTCGTCCTGCGGTACCTCGCCGCATTCGGTCCCGCGAGTGTGGCCGACGTACAGATGTGGTCGGGATTGACCAGGCTGCGTGAGGTCGTCGACCGGCTCCGGCCTCAGTTGCGCCTGTACGCCGATGAGGACGGCAAGGAACTGTTCGACGTACCGGATGGGCCGTTGCCCGATCCGGAGACGCCGGCGCCCGTGCGGTTCCTGCCGGAGTTCGACAATCTCCTGCTGTCACACGCGGATCGGCGGCGGGTGAACCCGTCCGGGCGGTCGGTCCCGCTGCCGCCGGGCAACGGCGCCGCGATGGGCACGCTGCTGATCGACGGCGACTACGAGGCCGACTGGCGCCACCATCGTGGCCCCGACCCGAGTCTGAAGATCAACCCCTACCGTCCGCTCAGCTCCGACGAACAGCAGGCCATCGAAGCCGAAGGCACCCAACTGCTCACCCTGATCGGCACGAAGGACACCCCGATCGTCTTCAGCTGAGGCCGCCCTGCTGGACCCGAACGAGCTCGGCGCGGGCGTGCGCCACACCAGCTGACTCGGCGCCGCCCGCGCGAGCGATCTCCTGGGCAAGATCGCCCGCCGCCTCGATCCGATGGCGTGCCTTCGATCGGCTGTGCAGGTGTTTGCGGTACTTCTTCCGGTCCTTGCGCAGCCCGCTGACCGCGTCGAGCAGGGCTGGGTCGACGACGCCGGACTCGACCTCGGGCCCCAGCAGCTCCCGCATCCAGGCGCGCTCTTGCCGGGCGGCGTGCCGGAGCACGTAGAAGAGGGCGATCAGCTCGACGGCGGCGATCGCGAACGGCAGCACCCCGATCAGCCAGCTGCCTCCGGCGATGCCGGCCATGTCGTCCCAGGCGAAGTGGAAGACCATCGCCATCAGCATGGTCAGTACGCCGCGCAGGACCTTGCGCTCGCCGCTGCGGCCGAGGACCCACATCAGGCCGGCGCAGAAGATCGCGCTGAACAAGGCATGCGAGACGATCCCGGCCGCGCCGCGGGTCACGAACACCCGCAGCGAGGAGCCGAGCTGGTCGACGCCGTACAGCTGCGTCGCGCCGTTGTAGACGTACAGCACGTCCTCGAACACCTGGAACCCCAGGCCGATGAACGCGCCGATGATGAAGCCGTCGTACGCGCTGCGCACGAGCCGCGGGGCCAGCCCGATCAGGAGCACCAGGCCGAGCGCCTTGCCCCACTCCTCGTTGATCGGCGCCGTCAGCCCCGCGCCCCAGTTGGCGGCGAACGACGTCCCGCCCACCTTGGCCCAGATCGCCAGCAGCGCGCCGTTCGCCGGAAGGGCGATCCAGAACGTCGCCGCCACACCACCCCAGACGAATCCGGTCGCGAGCAGCCCCGCGGGTTGCGCGGTGAACCGGTTGTGGTGGCGCAGGAGCAGCAGCCACGGCACGAGGTACAGGCCGAACAGCAGGACGCCGCCCGCGAGCGCCGGCGTGTAGAACGAGGCGCCTGCTCCGAAGTACCGCAGCATTGTCAGCGCACCGCCACCGACACCGAGCAGATAGACCCAGAAGGCGACGTTGTGCGGCTGCAGGAACCGGTACGGCTGGCCCCAGCCGGACTGCTCGATCGCCTCGCGCTGCGCGGCCTTCTCCTGCGGTACGGCGGTCATCGCGCGGCCCCCGGTGTGATGCTGCGGAGCATGGCGGCGACCTCGTCCTGGTACCGCTCGAACTGTCCCGCGGCGGTCCGGACCCGGACCAGCAGCGCAGGCGCCGAGTTGACCGTCTCCGTCGTACCCACGGCCATCTTGAACGCGACGTCGATCGCGTCCCCGCTGGGCCCGGTGCTGCTCTCGACGACGCCGACCAGCCCGGCATCCGTGGTCAGCGAGCCACGCGACCCGCTGACGCTTCCGGAGTCACCTTCCGACCGCTGCACCTGCTCGAGGAACGCCGCCGCGCTCCCGTCGTACGACGTCCCCTCGAGCTCGATCGTGGCGCCACCGGACGCCAGCAGCACCTGCAGACTTGTCGCGGCTGCACCCGCGCCCCCGGTCAGCGTGCCCCGCTCGAGCTGCCATCCCACCGGCGGAACGGCCGTCGCCCCGCCGCCGAGGTCCAGCACCTGCCCGGCCCGGATCTCGTTGTGCCACGGGATCGCGGCGTTCAGCGCCTGCAGCCCGTAGATCAGCAACAACGCGACGGCGAGCGCACCGAACCCGGCCGCGAACGTCCGCCGGTCCAACCCCAACAACCGATGCTCGACCGGCACCCAACCCTGCGGCGCCTGCCCCATGTCCATGGACGCTCCAAATCACCAAGGGCGGGGTGAGAACTGCCTTGTCCGTAGGTTACGGGCATCGGCGGCTCGGAGCGTGGAGGGCGAGCGCTGGAGCAGGCGTCAGGTGCCGATCGGGAACCGGATCAGGTGAAGATGCTGACGCCGCCGGGACCGACCAGCAGGCCGATGATGATCAGGGCCGCGCCCCACATGACCTGGCCACGGAACAACGAGACGATTCCGGACACGACGAGGATCACCGCGATGATCCACAGGATGAATGCCATGCTTCCCTCTCCTCTGTGGGCCGGGCATTCCCCCGGCGCAACTGATCCCCGTGCGTCCGATCCGGTGCCCCGGCCATCGCCCGGCAAACCCTTTGCAGAGCAGGCGAAACGGTCGTATGAAACAATCGGGCCGATGGCTCAGACACTGCGCGACCTGCTGCCCGAAGACCTCCTCACCCGATCGCTGAGCACGCTCGACCTGCCGGCCGTCGAGGCCTGGCCGAGCGTTCCGGCGAGCGACCGTGCGGCGCTCCTCGCGGACGCCGAGGCACAACTCGCCACCACCTGGCCGGTGCTGCTGGCGAGCGACTACGCCCGGTTCCACCGCGAGGGCGATCGCGACCGCTACGAGACGCCGTACTTCGCGCGGCGGCGCCGGATCGTGACCAGTGCGCTGGCCGCCCTGCTGACCGGCGAGAAGCGCTGGATCGCCGATGTCGTGGACGGCATCTGGCTGGTGTGTGACGAGGCGACCTGGACGATTCCGGCGCACGCCAGCTCGGCCACCGCCCGCGGCGAGGCCCTGCCGCGCCCGGGCGACCGCGATCTCGACCTGTTCTGCGCCGAGACCGGCGGCCTGCTCGCCTGGGTGGACGCGCTTCTCGAGCTGGATACCGCCACCCGGCTCCGGATCGCGACCGAGGTCGACCGCCGCGTGCTGACGCCGTTCCTCGAGATCCGCGACTGGCCGTGGCTGACCCGGTTCACCAACAACTGGAACCCGTGGATCCACTCCAACCTGACCGCCTGCGCAGTGCTCCTCGAACGCGATCCCGCTCGACGCGCCAAGGTCGTCTCCCTCGTGATCGACGGGCTCGACGTCTTCCTCGACTCCTACCCCGACGACGGCGGCTGCGACGAAGGCGCGTCGTACTGGACCCGGGCCGGCGGCGCCGTCGCGGACACGCTGGGCCTGCTGTACGACGCCTCCGGCGGGAAGCTGGACGGTTTCGGTCATCCCAAGCTGCGGCCGATCGCGGCGTACCTGCCGGCGATGCACATCGACGACCGGTGGTACGTCAACTTCGCGGACTGTCCGGCGCAACTGGGCGATCCGTCGGTCGCGTATCCGCTGTACCGGCTCGGCGTCCACACCGACGAGCCGTCCGCCCGTCACCACGCCCGTGCGATCAAGCGCCGCGACGACCCGCTCGTACCGTGGATCCCGTCCATGGGTCGCGTGGTCGGCACGCTGCTGGAGCCGGGCCTGCGGTCCGAAGAGTCGAGCACGCGGGCCTCGACCACCTGGCTGCCCGATACCGAGGTGCTGGTCGCGCGATCGGATCGTCTACTCGTCGCGCTCAAGGGCGGTCACAACGCTGAGTCGCACAACCACAACGACGTCGGCTCGTTCGTCGTCGCGGTCGACGGCGTACCGCGGGTTGTCGATCTCGGTGTCGGCACCTACACCCGGCAGACGTTCTCGGCCGATCGCTACCAGATCTTCACGATGCAGAGCGACTATCACAACCTGCCGCAGATCAACGGGCTGTCGCAGCCGGCCGGCCGCGAGTTCCACGCGAGGGGTATGTCGGCCGACGTCAGCGAGACCGAGGTCAGCAGCCGGCTCGACCTTGCCGGCGCCTATCCGGCCGAGGCGGGGATCCGTTCCTGGAATCGCGAGCTGGTGATGAGCCGCTCGATCGAAATCACCGATACCTGGGAGCTGCAGGACACACCGCGCTCGCTGGTCTGGCACCTGATCGTCAACGGCTCGATCGCAGGTGAGGACGGCTCCGTACTGGTCGACGACCTGTCGATCTCGTACGACGCCGGCAAGCTGTCGCTCTCCGTCGAGCCACTCCCCCTCACCGATCCGCGCCTGACCGCGATCTGGGGCGAGCAGGTCACTCGGCTGGTGTTCTCGGCCCGATCACTGACACCGAGCGGGACCACGAGGATGGCCTTCAGCGGAGTTCGAAACCCCTGATCTGAAGGGCTTCGCGGAGGTGCTCACGGCCTTTGAGACCCGCAACAGTTCCGAAGCGAGCGGCGACCCGGGCGACCCAGCTGGAGGGCAGGCCGGCGTTCGCGGAGAGGGCGTTCAGCGCCTCCTCGTAGGCGTGCACGTGTGCGTCCTGCGGCTCGATCTCGTACCGCTCGCGATGCAGGACGGCCTCCTGCGGGAGGCGCGGCTTGACCGCCGCGTCGTCGAGCCGGTCCGGGTGGCCGACGGTCAGGCCGAAGACCGGAAACACGTTCGGCGGCAGTCCTAGTGCCTCGCCAAGGAACGTTCAGGTCCTAATCCATCACTCGTCTCGCCGGTGCGCTACCCAACTTTGAGAAGCCACCGACCACAATTCCGTGCTGGAACTGGGCGGTGGCTTCTCAAAGTTGGGTGGAGACCGAGGCGGAGGAGGGCTGGGGGTGTACTCCGCGAGCGGGCGGTTCCGGATCGCGCCGACGAAGACGGTCCGCAGTCGTCACAGCTGAAAGATTACTGATCCACTGGACATTTCACGGTCGGTCTCAGGGGGTGGGACCCCGGAGCAGGGGTCGGGACATATACCCGGCGAAGGCCCCGCACTGGGGGGACGATCTGGAGGTGGCGGTGGGCGACGGGGAGTTGTGGCGGCGGGCCATGGACGGGGAGCCGGAGGCGTTCGGCGACCTGTTCGACCGGCACGCCAAGGCGGTGTACAACTTCGTGTTCCGGCGGATCGGGTCGTGGAGTGACGCCGAGGACCTGACCTCGCTGGTGTTCCTGCACGCCTGGCGACGGCGGGCCGACGTGGTGCTGGTGCACGACTCGGCACTGCCCTGGCTGTTCCGTACGGCGGACTTCGTGATCCGCAACGAACGCCGGCGGCAACGGTTCCGGTGGCTCAACCTCACCCGGCAGACGCCGGCCACGGACGAGCCGGATCATGCCGATCGGGTGGCAGCTCAGATCGATGACGAGCGGGAGGCGAGCCGGCTGCGGGCGTTGCTGCGGAAGCTGCCGCGGCACGAGCAGGAGATCGTCGAACTGTGCTTCTGGAGCGGGCTGGACGCACAGTCCGCCGCCGTCGCGCTCGACGTACCGCTCGGCACGGTGAAGTCCCGGATGTCCCGGGCCCGCAAGCGCCTTCGCGATCTCAGCGCCGCCGTACCGGATGAGGCCCGGTCCGATTCCTTGGAGAACCTGTCATGAACGAACTGCTCACCCGCCGTACCGACCGGCCGTTGCCGCCCGGCGCCCACGAGAAGCTGCGCGCCGACCTGCTGTCGGCGATCGAGACCGAGCCCGTACGCGCACCGCGGCGGATCCTCGCCCCGGCGCTCGCGGCCGCGTCCGTCCTCGTGGTGGTCGCCGGCCTGGTGGTCGCCGTACGCGCGATGAAGACCGACAGCGCGCCGCCGGTGTCCGGGACGACGAAGATCAGGACGCTGTCCGCCGAGGAGACCGCGACCTTGCGGACCCAGTGCCTGGCCGAGGCCAACCGGATCACCAGCAAGTCGCTGCCACATCCGTTCACGGACTACAAGGTGATCAGGGCCTTCGAATTCACCGGCGTGAAGGATTCGAAGGTGGTGAACACCTGGCTGGTCGGGTCCGGCCTGCAGGTCTACCCGACGGGCCCGAAGGGACTTCCGCCCAAAAGCGACCCGGCGTACTGGCTGTGCAGCCGCACCGCCGGCGGGGTGATCAGCGAGCCGAGCATCCGGTTCGGCACCGGAGCGCGGCTGATCGGAGCCCCGATCATGCGCATCGCTCGCAACGCCGGCGTCTACACCAAGTCGGTCACCCGGATCACCGTGCAGCCGAAGGGGCAGGCGCCGGTCGAGGCGTTCCTGCAGGACGGCTTCTGGTTCGCGCCGACCGTTGGCCGCACCAACTGGGGACCGTACGACTCCAGCGACAACGGACTGAACGACTTCGTGGTCCGCGGGTACGACGCCGCGGGCGCACTGATCGTCACCGAACGTGGCATCGACCCGACCGCCGCGCCGGCGACCTGCGCGATGGTCCAGATCACCCTGCCGAACGGCAAGGAGGACATGGTCCCGAAGACGCCGACCCCGCCGGAATGCCGCGAGTACCGCTGGCCGTCCTGACCATCGGTGATCACAGCCGGGGACTTTTTGGCAGATTTGATCAGATTCCTCTTGCCGCGAGTGTGCCGCCCGGGGTGAGATATTCACATGACGCAGACGCGGGCCGCCGGCGCGGTGGACGGACAGGGTTTCTCCTACCGTCCGTTCATCTGGCTGGCGGTCGCGACGTTCTCGATGGGGATCGACGGCTACGTGCTGGCCGGCCTGCTTCCCCAGATCGCCGGCGACCTGAAGGTCAGCGCGGCGGCCGCCGGCCAGCTGATGTCGGTGTTCGCCTTCACCGCCGCGCTGGCCGGTCCCGTGCTCGGCACCCTGACGTCACGATGGGAACGCCGTACGACGATCGCGCTCGCGCTGGCTGTGTTCGTGCTCGGCAACCTGGTCGTCGGGCTCGCGACGAACTACCCGATGGCACTCGGCGGCCGAGTGGTCGCGGCGCTCGGCGGCTGCCTGCTGAACGCGGCCGTCACCGGGTACGTGATCGCGCTGACGCCGCCCGAGCACCACGGTAAGGCGCTGTCGTTCGTGCTGGGCGGCTGGATGACCGCGACCGCCCTCGGCGTACCGGTCGGCCTGGTGATCGGGCAGTCCAGCTGGCGGTTCCCGATGATCCTGGTCGCCGTGGTCGGCACCATCGCACTCGTCGGCATCCTGCTCCGGCTCCCGCGCCTGCATCTGCCCGGCGGGACGCTCGTCGACCGCCTGCGCCCGCTCAAGCAACCCCGGCTCCTCGCCGGGCTGCTGGTCACGACCGGCATCCTGTGCAGCAGCTACACCTGCTTCACCTACGCCACCCTGATCCTCGGCCCGCACTTCCACGCGCACTGGGCGATCATCCTGATCATGTTCGGGTACGGCGTCTCGAGCATGGCGGGCAATGCCGTCACCGGCCGGCTCGTCGACCGCTTCAGCGCCATCCGCGTCCTGACCGTGGTCCTGGCCGGACTGCTGCTGAACTCGATCCTCGGCATGGTCGCGCTGATGTTCGCCCCGGCCGTCGTGGCTGCGGTCTGGGGCCTGGTCTGGTTCTTCTCGGCGGGCGTCGGCAACGGTGGTGGCGCAGTTCCGCAGCAGGCGCGGCTCGCGACGATGGCGCCGGACTCCGCAACGATCGTGATCGCGCTGAACGGCAGCGCGATCTCGCTCGGCTCCGCGCTCGGTAGCGGTCTGGGCGGTGTCGCGCTCACGGCCGGCTCGTCGCCGGACGGTCTGCTCGGTGTCGCCGGTGTCATCCTCGCGATCACGGTCACCCTCCATCTGCTGGTCACCCGCGCCACCCGCCGCGCCGCAGTGGCTTAGGGACCTGGCCTAGCGCCAGCCGCGGCGGGCGGCTTGGAGGCCGGCCTGGAAGCGGCTGGTGGCGCCCAGCTCTTCCTGCACCTGGGCGATACGCCGACGCAGCGTCCGGCCGCTCACGCCCAGTTGGCGGGCGATCGCCTCGTCCTTCATCCCGCTGGCCAGCAGGTTGACGAGCGTCGTGTTGGGATCCGCGTTCTCGGACAGCCGCAACGGCGTGGCCTGACTCCACAACTGGTCGAACAGAACCTGCAGCGCACTCGTCAACGCGGAGTCGGAAACGACCACGGCCCGCGCCTGCCCCGGTGTCGACGGCCCGCCGGCCAACGGCAGGATCGCGGTGGTGCCGTCGACGATCAGGAGCTTGACCGGCACCTGCGGCAGTACCCGGGACTGTTCGCCCCGCTCGGCCATCGATCTCAACCGGTCGACCCAGCCCGGATGGTCGAGCACCTCGGCCGCGTAGATCGACCGGAACCGCACCCCGCGATCGAGCAGTGCCAGCTCCGCGCCGGACACCTGATCGCTCCCGTCGGCGACGTACGGCGGAGTGTCGGTGCCGACCGCCTGTTGGGTGGCACCGCGCAGCATGTCGTCGATCCGCGCCTCGATCGCGTCCCGGCCGACCGCGATCTCGATCAGCCGGCTCGGCTCGGCCTGCAACTGACCGGCGCTGAACTCCCGGGCGAGCTGATCGGTCATCGCCGCGACGCCGTCCAGCGCGGCCCGCCGTTCGCGGACGAGCATGCCCAGCCCGGATCGCGGGTCGACCGGAGCCGGCGCGGCCTCCGAACCACTCCGCACCAGCCCGGCCGCGACGAGCCGATCAACGGCCTCCGCAACCACACTGTCCGGTAACTCGAGCAGCTCACCGAGCTGCCCGGAAGGCATCCCCGGATCCCGCAGGAGCTGCCGATAGACCTGGGCATCGATTCCCGACAACCCGACCGCTTCCCAATCAGCCACCTCTCGAGGGTAGTTGGCCGGGATCGGCGTTTGGCCGGAATCGGCGCCGGAATCGCCGGGTCAGGGCTTAGCGTGTCCCAGGAACCATCGACTGTCCGAGGAGTGAACTGTGCGTCTGCATGCTGGCCGCAAGACGATCGCGCTGGTGGGCGCCGTCGTCACCGCGCTTCTGGTCGGCTCCGGAGCCGGCGTCGCGACCGCCGAACCCACCGAGCCGGCTTTCGCTCCGCAGTCGATCGTCTGGCCGACCCAGACCGACGGCTACGTGCTCGGTGCCGTCGCCTGCGGTACTGCGATCTGTCCGGCCGAGGTGCGCGCCACCCACAACGGCGGCAAGACTTGGATCACCGCCGGCCGCACGCACAACGGGCTGGCGAAGAGCGGCGAGCCGGGCCTGACCAGCCTGCAGTTCGCCAACTCGAAGTTCGGCTGGGCCTACGACCCGTATCTCGAGGTCACCAAGGACGGCGGCGCGACCTGGACGCAGGTCCCGGTGCCCGGCGGTGACGCCAAGATCCTCAACCTGCTCGCCGCCCCCGACGGCACCACCTACGTCATCACTTCCGGCTGCGAGATCGGCTCCGGCATCTGCAACGACCGCCCGCTGAAGGTCTGGCGCGCACCGGCCGGCAAGTCCACCGGCTGGAAGCAGCTCGACCTCCCGGTCGCCGCGGACGCCCAGGTCTCGATGGACGCCACCGGGTCGACGGTCTACTTCCTGGCCGCGCCGTTCGTCGGCCCGGGCAAGCTGTCGACGATCACCAACGGCACGGTCCGGCCGACCAGCACGGTCACCTGCGCCGACGCCGAGGACGCCGCCATCAGCGACCTCGCAACCAACGGCCCGGGCCGCGTCGACGTGCTCTGCATGGCGAGATTCGGCCAGGGCCACGCCGACAAGACCCTCCTGGTCTCCGGCGACGGCGGCAAGACCTTCCGGTACGACGCGATTCCCGGCGCGCTCGGTCTGGCCGGCCAGCTCTCGGTCGGACCGGACGGCGCGGTCATGCTCACCACGATCACCGCGAGCCTTGTCTACTACCGGCCGACGCTGTCGAAGTCGTGGCGCATCGACCAGGACTGGCTGGAGAAGGGTGAGCGCATCCACGACCTGGTCCAGCAGTCCGGTACGACGGCGTGGGTCGTCGAGGGCGATGCGGCGTACACCCAGGACACGCAGCTCTGGGTGACCCACGACGCCGGCGCGAGCTGGCAGCAGACCTCTGTCGTCCCGGCCTGACGCCGATCCACACACGAAGTATCGGAGTACTCCTGTGATCTCACTGCGCCTGATCTCCCTGCGGCGGTTGGCGATCCCCCTGGCCCTCGTCCTCGTCGGTGGCACCACCACGGTCGCGACCGCGGACGTCCAAGAGTCGCCGAAGGTGGTCGCGAGCTGCGACCAGAAGGTCAAGCCGGGCGAATACACCTGCCTCGCGCAACGGCGGGCCGACCTGGGCTTCCGGACGCGTGCTGCCGGCGGTGCGCCGGACGGGTACGGTCCGTCCGACCTGCAGGCCGCGTACAAGTTGCCCTCAGCAACCGCGGGCCGAGGGCAACGGGTCTACATCGTCGACGCGTACGACGACCCGACGGCCGAGGCCGACCTCGCGGTGTACCGCAAGCAGTTCGGACTGCCGCCGTGCACGACCGCGAACGGCTGCTTCCAGAAGCTCAACCAGGACGGGCTGTCGAGCCCGCTGCCCGCACCGTCGGGTTCGTGGTCCGGCGAGATCTCGCTCGACCTCGACATGGTGTCGGCGGTCTGCCCGAGCTGCGCGATCACGCTCGTCGAGGCCAACTCCCCGAGCGACGACCTGCTCGAGGCGGTGAAGACCACGGACCGGTTGGGCGCGAAGTTCGTCTCGCTCAGCTGGGGCGGACCGGAGTCCGCCGACCTGGCCGCGCTGGACAAGAAGTACTTCGATCCGCACGGCGTCGTGTACGCGGCGTCCACCGGTGACTACGACTACGACGCCGGCGTCTCGTATCCCGCCAGCTCGGCGGCCACGACGGCGATCGGCGGTACGACGCTGACGAAGGACGACTCGTCCCGCGGCTGGACCGAGACGGTCTGGAACAACGGCCCCGGCCAGGGCACCGGATCGGGCTGCTCGAGCGTGTCCGCCAAGCCGAGCTGGCAGTCGGTGATCCCGGCCGCGACCTGCCCGAAGCGCGCGGTCGCGGACGTCTCCGCGGTGGCCGACCCGATGAACGGCGTGGCCGTCTACCAGACCACCGGAGGCTCCGGCTGGGCCGTGTACGGCGGCACCAGCGCGTCCGCCCCGGTCATCGCGGCCGCCTACGCACTTGCCGGTGACCCCGGTCCGGCCTCCCGTCCGGCCGGCTACCCCTACGGGGCCACCGGCAACCTCAACGATGTTGTCGAAGGCAACAACGGCGAGTGCACCCCGGCCCCGCTGTGCACGGCGCAGCCCGGCTGGGACGGCCCCACCGGCCTCGGTACGCCGATCGGCACCAAGGCCCTGACCTCGCCGACCAGGGCCAACCGGATCACGCTCTCCGCACCGACACAGCAGTTCAGCGCGGCCGGCGATGTCGTCGTACTGCGGGCGGGCGCAACGGACTCGGGTCGTCGCCTGGTGCGGTTCTCCGCGATCGGTCTGCCTACCGGACTCCGGATCGATCAGGTGAGCGGGATCATCTACGGTCGGCCGACCGTTCCCGGGACCTACTCGGCCACGGTGACAGGCACGGATTCCACCGGGGCACGCGGCAACACCGTGATCAGCTGGGTGGTGAGCACCCGGAAGAACGCCGTGGCCAACGGTGACTTCGAGTCCGGGACCGGCGGCTGGACCCAGACCCCGGACGTGATCCGTGCAGACGGCCAGTACAGCCGCAGCGGGCTGGGGTACGCCTGGCTCGGTGGGACTGGTACGACGCACACCGATTCACTGAGCCAGCGGGTCAGCGTCCCGTCGTTCGGGCATCCGACGCTGCGGTTCGCGTTGCGGGTCGCCGGTGGAGATGACGCGCTCCAGCTGACCGTTGACGGTCATGTGGCGAAGACGTTCAGCCGGAGTACGCCGTCGTACGCGATGCAGTCCGTCGACCTCACGCCGTACCGGGGCCGGACCGTCACGCTGGACTGGACCAGCACCGAGAACGAAGGTGCGTCGACGACCTTCCTGCTGGACGACGTCTCGGTGAACTAGAATTCGGTCATGGCCGAAAAGCTACGGGTAGTGCTGGCGGCGACGCCGTCGTTCCGCGAGATGGTGTTCGCACCGGCGAGTGTGGCGCGATTGGAGGCGCTCGGGGAGATCGTCGTACTCGATGATCCCCGCGACGCCGCAGCGTTGACGGCGGCGTTGCCCGGGACCGACGTACTGATCACGTCCTGGGGTGCGACGCCATTGACCGCGGACGTGCTGGACCGTGCGGACCGGTTGCGGCTGGTCGCGCACAGCGCCTCGTCGGTGAAGCATTTCGTCACCGACGAGGCGTTCCGGCGTGGACTGCGGATCACCCAGGCGGGGCAGGCGATGGCGCATCCGGTGGCCGAAGTGTCGCTCGCGTTCACGTTGAGTCTCCTGCACCGGATCCAGCGCTTCGACCATCAGATGCACGCCGGGGCATGGCGGGACGACGTACCTCCGCAGCACGGTCTCCCGTCGTCGCGGATCGGGGTGGTCGGGGCGTCCCGGACCGGCGTCGAGTACATCCGGATGGTGGTGGCGCTCGGCGCGGAAGTGGTCGTGTACGACCCGTATCTGACCGACGATCGCGCCGCCCAGCTCGGCGTACAGCGGGTTGACCTGGACGAACTGCTCCGCACGAGCCGGGTCGTCGCCCTGCACGCGCCGACCCTGCCCGAGACGCGTCACCTGATCGGCGCCCGCGAGCTCGCGCTCATGCCTGACGGCTCGTCCCTGGTCAACACCGCCCGCTCCTGGCTGATCGATCCCGCCGCGCTCCTCGCGGAGCTCCGGTCCGGCCGGATCGACGCAGCGCTGGATGTCTTCGACGAGGAGCCGCTCCCGCCGGACAGCCCGTACCGCGGCCTGCCGAACGTTCTCCTGACCCCGCATCAGGCCGCCGCGACGGTCGAGTGCTACCTCGAGATGGGCGACATCACCGCGAGCGAGATCGAGCGCTACGCAGCCGGCGAGCCCCTCCAGTACGAGCTCACCGAGGCTGCGCTCGCCCGGATGGGGTGACTCAGCAGATCGTGGTCGCGGCCGTGCGGACGGCCTGGCGGTGGAGCGGGTCCAGGTGGTGGCGGATCTCGGCCGTCGCGGTGGCGACGACGAGCGAGATGTTGCACCGCAGACCCGTCTGACGGAGGTCGTCGACGCGGACCAGCTCGGCCAGCAGTTGGGTGGTCAGCGCGTCGAGCTTCTCGCGGATGACGTTCAGGTCGGGACCGCTGGTGGGGGCCTTGTCCGGGTGAGCGGCCCAGTACGCCAGCAGGCCGCGCTGGACCACCTTGCTCGCGTCGATCTGCGCCTGGAAGAACTCCGCGGTGGAGTCCGGGTCGATCCCCAGCTGAACGGCCGACTGCCGGACCGAGTCCAGGATCTGCTGCTCGCGGACCGGGTCGTCGACCGGCTTCCCGCTGAAGTACTTCGACGCCGCCACGTCGTCACCGATCACGATCCGCTGGATCATCAACTCGGTCAGCCCGTCGAACGTCGGCACCCGGCTCGCGGCAGCATCCTGCCCGACCCCTGCCTGTGGTGCCGCTCCCGCCGGAGCAGCCGGCCCCAGCAGCGCGAACCCGCCGACGGTGCTCGCCGCCACGGCTGCGGTGATCAGCTTTCGAAGCACTCTCTCCACCCTCTCCAGTGACAGTCCAGAACGGCTCGCGACTGTACGCCGCCTGCGGGTGCACCCCAGTTCACTTTCACAAATCTCGAACCCATCCGGCCGGTGCGCGGCTCCGAAGTACCCGATGTCAGCAACCTCCTCAGGAAAGAGATGACGTCATGTCCCAGCACCTCACCCGCGCCGGTCTTGCTCTCACCGCGCTGACCCTTGCCTTGACCGCATCCGCCTGCGGTGGTTCCGACGACAGCAACAGCTCGTCCAGCTCCGGCTCGTCCTCGACGGCCACCAGCAGCACGCCCTCGGCGTCCGCGTCGATGGACAACGCTGCCAGTGGCCTCGTGGGCCCGGGGTGCGCCGGCTACGCGAAGGCCAACCCGGACGGCGCCGGCTCGATCGACGGCATGGCCGCGGCCCCGCTGGCCACCGCGGCCTCGGGCAACCCGCTGCTGAAGACCCTGGTCGCGGCCGTGTCCGGCAAGCTCAACCCGAAGGTCGACCTGGTCTCCACGCTCAACGGCGGCGAGTTCACCGTCTTCGCCCCGGTCGACACCGCCTTCGCGAAGATCCCGGCCGCCACCGTGAACACGCTCAAGACCAACGACGCGCTGCTCACCAAGATCCTCACGTACCACGTGGTCTCGGGGCAGCTCGACCCGACCGCGGTCGTCGGCATGCACCCGACCGTGGAGAAGCAGGACGTCACGGTCACCGGCTCGGGCGACAGCCTGAAGGTCAACGGCGCGAACGTCATCTGCGGCGGAGTGAAGACCGCGAACGCTACGGTGTACCTCATCGACTCCGTGCTGATGCCCCCGGCAAGCTGACCGTGACCGAACCCACCTCGCTTCCCTGGCCCGCCGGATCGCACCCGCGATCCGGCGGGGTGACCGACGGCGATCTGCTGGCGCTGACCGCCACCGGTGACACCGCCGCGTTCAGCACCCTCTACGACCGGGTCGCTCCCTGGGTGTTCGGCCTGGTCCGCCGGATCCTGCGCAACCCCGCCCAGTCGGAGGAAGTGACGCAGGAAGTGATGATCGACGTCTGGCGGACGGCCACGCGGTACGACGCCGATCGCGGCTCGGCGCACTCGTGGATCCTCACCATCGCGCACCGCCGGGCGGTCGATCGGGTCCGCTCCGAGCAGGCAGCGGCGGACCGGACCGACCTCGCCGGGGCCCGGTCCGCCGAAGTCGACTTCGACCAGGTCGCCGACACCGTCAGTACCCGCCTCGAAGCCGAGCAGGTACGGCGGTGCCTCGGCACGCTGACCGAGCTGCAACGAGAGTCCATCGAGCTCGCCTACTACAACGGGTACACCTACCCCGAGGTCGCTCAGCAGCTCGGCGCCAAGCTTCCGACCATCAAGGCGAGAATGCGCGACGGCCTGATCCGGCTCCGCGACTGCCTCGGAACCACGAAGGGGCACTAGCCATGACGGAACCCGACGTGCACACTCTCACCGGCCCGTACGTCCTCGACGCCCTGCCGGAAGACGAACGAGCCCGCTTCGAGGCACACCTCGCCGACTGCACGTTCTGCAGCACGGAGGTCGCCGAGCTCCGTTCGGCCGCGGTCAAGCTCGCGACGCAGGTCTCGACGGCACCGCCACCCGGGCTGAAGGCGAACGTGATGGCAGCCATCAACGACGTACGGCAGCTGCCCCCGCAGGTCCCCGTCGTCGTCGAGCCTGGTTCGAAGGTGCGGCGCTTCACGCGACGGTCGGTGCTCACCCTGGCTGCGGCTGCTCTTGCCGTGGCGGCCGCCGGCGGTGTCGCGGTCGACCAGTACCGGGACCGGACGGCTGCGGAGCACGCCAACCAGCAGATGGCCGCCGTACTGGCCCAGCCCGACGCACGCACCGTCCACGGCACCGTCGAAGGCGGCGGCCAGGCCACGGTCGTCCTGTCCACGAAGGCCGACAAGTCGGTCGTCGTACTGCGAGACCTGCCGAAGCTGCCCGCAAACCACACCTGGCAACTCTGGATGATGGACCCGTCGAACAAGGCCATCTCGCTCGGCCTGACCACCACCGACATCACCCAGGTCATCAACGGCAACACCACCGGAATGGCCACCTTCGGCCTAACCATCGAACCCACCGGCGGCTCCCCCACCCCCACCCTCCCCGCCGCAGCACTCGTCCCCCTGACCTGAGAACACGAAGCGCGAGGGCCGCCGGCTTGTCCCCGGTCGGCTAGTACGCTCCGGGGATGGTGGAGGCGGCTGCCGACGTGCGGGCTCGGATGCAGGAGAGTTTTGGTTGGCAAGGGTTGATGGAGCATCTCGGGGCCCGGATCTCGTATGTCGGGGCGGGTGAGGTGCATATCGAGCTGCCGAGCCGGCCTGAGGTCACGCAGCAGCACGGATACTTCCATGCGGGCGCGACCAGCTCGATCGCGGACAGCGCCGGTGGGTACGCCGCCGCCGGACCCTGGTCGCCGTCGGTCAGCAGACCCTGATCCAGGTCGAGGCCCGGCCCGAGCGCTGAAAACTCGTACTCATCGCAGCGATGAGTTCGCCCCTCGCCGCTGGTCTGTACAGGTGTGACGCAATCTTCTGCACGAATGACAGGTCAACAACGATGGGTTCTAGGGCTGACCTCCTTGGGGTCGGTCATGGTCGCGTTGGACGTTCTCGTGGTGGCTGCGGCCCTGACCACGATCCGTAGCGACCTCGGCGCCTCCGCCGAGGAGCTGGAGTGGACGGTCAACGCCTATGCGCTGAGTTTCGCGATGCTTCTGATGACGGCCGCCGCGATCGGCGACCGCCTGGGCCGGCGCCGTACCTATGCGGCCGGACTGGCACTGTTCACCGCCGCGTCGGTGGCGTGCGCACTGGCCACCTCCTTGCCGTTCCTGATCGCGGCCCGGGCCGTGCAGGGCATCGGTGCGGCAATGGTGATGCCGTTGGCGATGGGTCTGCTCGGGGCGGCGTTCCCGCCGGAGCGACGCGGTCAGGCCATCGGCGTGTTCAGCGGCGTGACCGGTATCGCCGTACTCGGTGGTCCGCTGATCGGTGGCGCGGTGACCGAAGGGCTGTCCTGGCAGTGGATCTTCTGGATCAACGTGCCGATCGGCGTGGTCGCGATCGCGTTGGTACTGGCGAAGATCCCGGAGAGCACCGGTCCGGCCCGGCGGCTGGATCTGGTCGGCGCGGTGCTGATCAGTCTCGCCGTACTGGGTCTGGTCTGGGGCACTGTGCGTGGCGAGTCGGCGGGCTGGGCGAGCGCCGAAGTACTCACGGCCTTCGCCGTCGGCGTGGTGATGCTGGTGGCCTTCGGCTTGTGGGAACGGCGTTCGGATCACGCGATGGTGCCGTTGGAGTTCTTCCGGAACCGGACATTCACGGCCTCGAACTCGGCCGGCTTCTTCCTCAGCGCGGCTCTGTTCAGCGCGGTCTTCTTCCTCTCGCAGTACATGCAGGCCGTCCTCGGTTCGGCGCCGTTCAAGGCCGGGCTGCAACTGCTGCCGTGGACCGCGACGCTGTTCGTGGTCGGGCCGATCGCGGGCCAGTTGGTCGATCGCATCGGCGAGCGCCCGCTGGTCGTCATCGGTATGGCGCTGCAGACGGCCGGCATGTTCTGGATGAGCCGAGGCGCGGATCACTACTACGAACTGATCCCGCCGCTCGTGATCTGCGGGTGCGGGATCTCGCTCGCAATGCCCGCGGCACAGAGCGCGGCGATGGCAGCCCTACCCCGCGAAGCAGTCGGGATCGCGTCCGGTATCTACAGCATGAACCGTCAGCTCGGCGGCGCGGCCGGGGTCGCCGTCCTCGGGTCGGTGTTCACCGCGGCCGGCGGCTACACCGGTGACGGATTCGCGCGGGCGCTCGCCGGTTGCGGCGTACTGTCGTTGCTCGGGGCCCTCTCGGGCTTCGCGATCGCCGCACGGCGTCGGACCGGCACCGGGGACTCGGTCGACGAGTTGGTGGTGGAAGGAGTCTGATGGACCTCGAGGAGGAGTTCGCACAGCATCGGGGCGGGCTGGTGGCGCACTGCTACCGGATGCTCGGCTCGTTGCATGATGCCGAGGACGCGGTCCAGGAGACATACCTGCGCGCCTGGCGGGGGCATGCGAACTTCGAGCACCGTTCGACGGTCCGCACCTGGTTGTACCGGATCGCCACGAACGTGTGCCTGAACCTCCTGCAGCACAGCAGCCGCCGGGTGGTCCCGTCGGCTTTGGGTGCCCCTGGCAACGATCCGGACGAGCTGCACGCCCAGGCCCTCGAGGTGCCGTGGCTGGAGCCGTTCCCGGATCAGTTGCTCGGGGCCGACCCGGCCACGGTCGTCGGCGACCGGGAAAGCCTGCGGCTGGCGATGGTTGCCGCGATGCAACATCTTCCGCCGCGGCAACGCGCCGTACTCATCCTGCGGGAGGTCCTCACCTGGCCGGCGGCCGACGTTGCGTCCTTGCTCGACACCACGACGGCCGCCGTGAACAGCTCGCTGCAGCGGGCGCGGGCCGAGCTCGCCCGGCTGCGACCGCGCGAGGACGAGTTGCGCGAACCGGAGGAGTCGCCACGGCGCGCCCTGCTCGACCAGTTCCAGAAAGCCATGGAGAGCAAGGATCTGGTCGCGCTGGAAGGGCTGTTCACCGAGGACGCGCGGTGGGAGATGCCGCCGATTCCCACCTGGTTCAGCGGGCGTCGCGACGTACTGCGGCTGCTCGACTCCAAACTGCGGCCCGGTCCGGATCGACGGGTCCTCGTCGAGACCTCAGCGAACGGTCAACCGGCGTACGCGCTCTATATCCGGGGTACGGACGACCGGTACCACGCGCACTCGATCAAGGTGCTGACCCTGACGACCGCGGGCATCTCGGCCGTGCTCGCTTTCCACCAACCTGCCTTGTTCCCAGCCTTCGGGCTGCCCCTGATCCACGGGAGCTGATTTCGATGTCCTTAGCAACTACTTTGCGGGAACTGCACGTGCCCGGTACGCCGCTCGTCGTACCGAACGCCTGGGACGCGGCCTCGGCCCGCGTCGTCGAGGCGGCCGGATTCGGCGCGGTCGCCACCAGCAGCAACGCGACCGCCGCAATCCTCGGGTACGACGACGGCGAGCACGTCCCGGTCGACGATGTACTCACCGCCGCGACCCGGATCGCGGCCTCGGTGTCCGTGCCGGTCACGGTCGACTTCGAACGCGGGTACCGGCTGGCCCCGGCCGAACTGGCCGAACGTTTCCTCGCCACCGGTGCCGTCGGCCTGAACCTCGAGGACTCCGACCCGGCCACCGGCGAGATGATCGACCCGGCCGAGCAGGCGGATTTCCTGGCCGCGGTTCGGGCCGCGGCCGGAGACGCCTTGGTCGTCAACGCCCGGATCGACGCGTTCCTGCGCAAGGCCGGTTCGGCGGAGGAACAGTTGACGACAGCGCTCGACCGCGCGGCGCGCTACCTCGCGGCCGGCGCCGACTGCGTGTACCCGATCGGCGTCGGCGACCTCGACCTGATCGGCACGCTGGTGAAGGAGATCAGGGGCCCGGTGAACGTCGCCTACGGGCAGGGCGCGCACTCCGTCGCCGGCTACACAGCGCGAGGCGTAGCCCGGATCAGCTTCGGGCCGATGTTCCAGCGGCACCTGTACGGCGTGTTCGCGAGCACCGTACTGCCGGCCCTGCAAGCGGACCGGAATCCGTTTGCCGGCTGACCAGCCCTTGTGTGGGATCCCGGCGATCGGGTAATACGAGCGGTGGTAGTACCAGGCAACCATCGACGGAACGGGGAAACACGATGGGCATCTTCGACAACATGAAGGACAAGGCCGCCGATCTCGTCAACGAGCACGGCGACCAGGTCGGCGAAGGCCTCGACAAGGCCGGCGACTTCGTCGACGAGAAGACCGGCGGCAAGTACGGCGACAAGATCGACCAGGGCACCGACATGGCCAAGGACCAGCTGGACAACCTGGACGGCGAGAACGACGACATCCCGGACAACCAGTCCTGATCTGCCACACCGCTTCTTGACGCACGCCCGAGCGGCCGCGGAACTCGCCGCGGCCGCCCAGCGTGCGCTACCGCCAGATGACGGCTTCGATCTCCCGGCGCTGCTCGGAGAACAGGCCGTGGTCCGCTGCCTTCGTCAGCAGCGCGCGCAGGTCGGTCTCGAAGGCCGGCAGCTCCGCTCCGAGCAGATGCGGTGTCGAGCTCGACAGCGAGAACACCGACGCGACCAGATCGTCCACGGTACGCTCCTCGACTTCGTTGCCGCCGACGACTACCCGCGTCGGCCCGCGATACCCGGCAGCACGCATGACCACTTCCTCGCCCGGCCGCGTCCCGGTCGGCAGCACGCTCCGCCCGGCACGCCGTACCGGACCGAGATACCGCGTCACCAGCTCGTCGATCGCGTCCCAGGGCGGCCGCGGATGCGGTAGGTCCTCGGCTCCGTCGATCCCGCGATGCGTCGTCGCGCCCACGTGTACCCACGCACCTTCGGGTTCGAGCATCCCGCGCACCCGGTCGGCGACCAGCTCCTGGTCCATCCAGTGGAAGGACTGCGCGAACGTCACCACCTGGAACTTCCCGAGCTCCCCCGGCAGTTCCTCGGCCCGCATCTGCTCCCAGGTCACATTGCCGACGTTGTACTGATCGGCCCGCGCGGCCGCCACCTCGACCATCTCACCGTCCGCGTCGACGCCGACCGCCGCCGCGAAGTACGGTGCCAACAGCAACGTCAGCGGGCCGGGGCCACACCCCACATCCAGCAACCGCCCGCGACCGTCCAGCCCCAACTCGTCCCGGATCGCCTCCCCCAACGCCACCGGGTAAGCCATCCGCCCCACCGCGTAGTGCCGAGCACTCCCGGCATACAAACTCGCATCCCATTGCCATTCCCAATCACTGTCCACCGGCCGAGGCTACCGACGCTCCCGATTCGAGCGCACACTCTTTTGTGGGGAAGGAGCGGGCTCATGTGGCAGCCAGACGGATGGGATGTGCGCACTCGGCTCGGGGTCCTGGTACCGCACAGCGATGTCGGACCCGAGTCCGAGCTACAGGCGATGGCGCCGGACGGTGTCTGCGTGCACGCGAACCGCGTTCCGTTCGGCGCGATGGCGGCCGGTGGGTTGATGGATCCGACGATTCCGCTGGCACCCGTACAGGCCTTCGTCGAGCCGCCCGTGATCGACGACGCCACAGTGTTGCTGGCCGCGGCGCCGATCAGTGCCATCGGCATCGGCTTCACCAGTTCGTCGTACGTCGGCGGTCCGGACGGGGAACGCAAGGTAGTCGATCGCTTGACTGAACGCGCCGGCCTGCCAGTGGTCGCACCGTGCGCAGCGGCCGTGGCCGGTTTCGGTGCGTTGGGCATCGAACGCATCGCGTTGTTCAGTCCACCATGGTTCGACAACGAGCTAGACCAGTTAGGCGCTGAGTACTTCGTTGCACAAGGCCTCGACGTCGTGGTGCACGCAGCGTGCGAACTGCCCAGCAACCAACGCAGTATCAGCCCGTCCGAGCTGTTCGCGTGGATCGTCGCGCACACACCCGGGGACGCGGACGGCGTGTTCATCGGGGGCAACGGTTTCCGTGCGGTAGGCGTAATCGCCGCCCTGGAAGAGGATCTGGGCCGCCCGGTCGTCACAGCGAACTCCGCCTTGCTCTGGGGCCTACTCCAAGCCGCGCATTCGTCGGCCCGCCCAACGAAGTACGGGCGCCTCTTCGATTAGGGAGCTCGGCCAACACTCAGTTTCTGGGCAATCGCCGAGAGGGCTGCATTTCTTGGGGTTCGGGACGTAGGCTGCTGGGCCAAGGGGATGGTTGGCACCGGGGCAGCACTGCAGGGGGTACTGCGTGATGCGGGATTTTGGCCTGCGCTCGGGGACAACAAGATGACTCCGCTGCGGCGGATCCTGATCTGGATCTCAGGGGCCTCGGCAGGACTCGGTGCCGCACTGGTCGCGACGGTGCCGTTCGAGGGCGCGGAGCTGGTCGATCTCTCGCGGCGCGGCGGTGTACCTGGTACGCAGCACGTCGCGGTCGATCTCGCCGACCCCGCGTCGTGGCCGGTGGTGGAGCAGGACTTCCGGCAGCGGATCGAGGACGACGACCCGCACATGGTGGTGTTCATCCATGCCGCCGGCACGCTGACACCGCTCGGTTCGGCCGATCGCGTCGACACCGCGCAGTACACCCGCAACGTCCTGCTGAACTCAGCTGCCGCTCAGGTGCTCGGGCATTCGTTCCTGCGAGCGGTGTCCGGCCGCGCGTGTGAGCAGCACCTGATCATGATCTCGTCCGGCGCGGCGATGCGGCCGCACGAAGGCGAGGCGAGCTACTGCGCCGGCAAGGCAGGGATCGACCAATGGGTACGCACGGTCGGGCTGGAACAGCGGCGCCGAAGTCCCGGCTGCCGGGTGATCTCCGTGTCACCCGGCGCGATCGACACCGCCATGCAGGCCGAACTCCGCGCGTGCAGTCCCGTCGAAGTGCCGGAGTCGACCCGCTTCCGCGAGATGGAAGCGCTCGGCCGGCTCGCGAAACCCGAGAACGTTGCCCGCATCATCTGGTCACTCCTCGACCGAGACCTGGAGACCGGCACCGTCCTGCACGTTCAGGACATGAGCTGAGATCCCGGCGCTGAGCGACACCTCCAGACGATGGTCGCCATGCCGAACCACGACAGTCGTGTCCCGATCGGCCGTCAGTACGGCGTTCGCGGCGGACGGGGACCATTCCAGGTCGACCCCGACCCCGCCGCGAGCGCGCAGCCCGGTGAGCGCTCCTTCCGGCCACGCGGCCGGGAGCGCCGGGAAGATCTCGAGCTCACCGGTATGGCTCTGCAGCAGCATCTCGGCGATCCCGGCGGTGGCGCCGAAGTTCCCGTCGATCTGGAACGGCGGGTGCGCGCAGAACAAGTTCGGGTACAGGCCGGAACCGTCGCCGACATAGTCGGTGCCCGAGTCGCCGGCAGGCGTGAGCAGCTCACGGACCAGGCGGTGTGCGGCCGCGCCGTCCCGCAGTCGCGCCCAGAGCGCGATCCGCCAGGCGAGCGACCAGCCGGTGCTCTTGTTGCCGCGCAGCTCCAGCGTGCGGGCGGCGGCCGCGGCGAGTTCCGGCGTACCGTCCGGGGTGATCTGGTCGCCGGGGTGGAGGCCGATCAGGTGGGAGGTGTGCCGGTGCTGCGGTTCGGCCTCGGGCAGGTCCTCGAGCCACTCTTGTGGTTGCCCTTGGCCACCAATTGCCGGATCGGGGATCCGCTTGCGGGCGGCAACGAGCTCCTCGACGAACGGGTCGGTGAGGTCGAGTTCGGAGGCCGTCTGCGCGCAGCGGTCGAACAGGTCGGCGATCAGCGAGAGCTCCATCGTCGCGGAGGTCGTGACCGAGGCGGGCTTGCCGTCCGCGGCGACGTACTCGTTCTCCGGTGAGGTGGACGGTGCGGTGCCGAGCGCGCCGTCCGGGAGTTCGATCAGCCAGTCGAAGCAGAATTCGGCGGCGCCACGCAGTACCGGCCAGACCTCGCGGAGGTACTCGCGGTCGCCGGTGAACGCGAAGTGGTCCCACAGGTGGCGGCACATCCAGACGCCGGCCATCGGCCAGTTCGACCACTTCGGGTTGCCGTCGACCGGAGCGGTCCAGCACCACGCGTCGGCGTTGTGGTGCGCGGCCCAGCCCTTGGCGCCGTACAGGTCCTCGGCAGTACGACGGCCGGCGCGGGCGAGGTCGCCGACGTACCGCAGGAGTGGCTCGTGGCACTCGGACAGCGACGTGGTCTCGGCCGGCCAGTAGTTCATCTCGGTGTTGATGTTGACCGTGTAGTTGCTGCTCCACGGCGGCTGGAGGTGCTCGTTCCAGATGCCTTGCAGGTTGGTGGGCAGGCCCCCGGGGCGGGAGCTGGAGATCATCAGGTAGCGGCCGAAGTTGTAGATCAGCGCCGCGAGCCCGGGGTCGTCGGACGCTTCCGCCAACCGCCGGTCGGTGGTCAGGTCCGCCGTCGACGGGAGCGTGAGGATCGACCGCCGAAAGAGCTCCTGATAATCACCGACATGCTGCTCCCGCAGCACCGCGGCAGCGGCGAGTGCTGCCCGGACGGCGGCGTCGGCTGCCTCTCGGCACTCCTCGCCCGTGCGAGTCGGCGGAGTATGCGGGCCTTCGTAGCCGGTGGCGGTCGAGAGCACGATCAGCAGCTCGGTGGACTTGCCGATCGTCAGCGCTTCGTCCGTGGGCGTGACCGATCCGTCGGTGCGGGCGCGGAGAACGACCGCCGCGTTCATCCCGCGGTCGTCGCCGTCGGAGTACTCGATCATCGAGCCGGCCCGGCCGTGCGGCGGCGGAACGGACGACGGGCAACTGGCAAGCAGCGCGAGGCCGTTGTCGCCGACCGCCTGCGTGGTTGCACGCAACTGCGAGGAGAGGCTGACTGTCACGTCGAGTGGCCGCGAGGCGCCCAGACGTAGGATCAATGCCTGCGCCGGAGCGCTCACGTAGACCTCTTGCCAGACCTCCATGCCGGCGACCTCGTACTCGGATCGCGCGACGGCGGTGTCCAGGTCGAGACGGCGGCGGTACTTCGTCACCTCGCCGTCGACGTGGAAGTCGAGGAGCAAATCGCCGAGCGGCAGGTATGCCTGCGAATGGCCGCTGTGGAACCCGTGGGCGAGCTCCTCGGCGGCCCGTAGGTCGCCCTCAGCGAGCGCGGCCCGGACCCGATCCACCGCGGCGGCGCCGACCTCACCCAGCGGCGTGGCCAGGCGGCGGGTGGTCTCGGGGCTGCCCGACCACAGGGTCTCGTCGTTCAGTGCGATCCGGTCCCGCCCCGGCCCGCCGAACGCCATCGCGCCGATCCGGCCGTTGCCGAGCGGCAACGCCTCCAGCCAGTTCGCCGCGGGAGCGTCGTACGTCAGCTCGGTGGCCGCAGTCATCCGATCTCTCATGCGGCGATCCTCCCCCGAGCGCGCACCTGGACGCGACCGGGGGTCCAGCTGACGGTCAGGCCGCTTTGGTGAACTGGGTGGCGTACAGGTCGGCGTACAGGCCGCCCTGGGCCAGGAGCTCGTCGTGGGTGCCGCGTTCGCGGATCCGGCCCTCGTCCAGGACGAGGATGACGTCGGCGTTGCGGATCGTCGACAACCGGTGCGCGATGACGAGCGACGTACGGCCGACCAGCGCGTTGGCGAGCGCGGCCTGGACCGCGGCCTCCGACTCGGAGTCGAGGTGGGCGGTCGCCTCGTCGAGGATGACGATCGACGGGGACTTGAGCAGCAGCCGGGCGATCGCGAGGCGCTGGCGTTCACCACCGGACAACCGGTAGCCGCGGTCACCGACCACGGTCTCGAGGCCGTCGGGCAGGCTGGCGACGAGCGCCGCGATCTGAGCTCCTTCGAGCGCCTTGTGCAGCTCTTCGTCGGTCGCGTCCGGGCGGGCCAGCAGCAGGTTGGAGCGGATCGTGTCGTGGTACATGTGCGAGTCCTGCGTGACGACGCCGATCGCCGCGCGGAGCGAGCTCTGCGTGACTTCGCGTACGTCGTGGCCGCCGACAAGCACGGCTCCGCCGGTGGCGTCGTACATCCGGGAGACCAGCGAGGACAGCGTCGACTTGCCGGCGCCGGACGGGCCGACGACGGCGACCAGCTGACCGGGCTCGACGGTGAAGGTGACGTCCTTGAGCACCTCGTCACCGGTCTCGGCCGACAGCGTCGCGACCGACTCGAGCGAGGCGAGCGACACCTCCTCGGCCGACGGGTAGTGGAACGACACGTGGTCGAACTCGATCGACGGCTCGACGGTGGGCGGCAGTTCGCGCGCATCCTTGCGGTCGGCAACCATCGGCGCGAGGTCGAGGACCTCGAGCACCCGCTCGAAACTGACCAGCGTGGTCATCACGTCGACCTGGATGTTGGACAGCGCGGTCAGCGGGCCGTACAGGCGGGTCAGGTACGCCGTCAGGGCAACGACCGTACCGATGCCGAGGGCCCCTTCGACCGCGAAGACGCCGCCGACGCCGTACACGAGAGCGACGGCGAGCGCCGCGACGAGCGTGAGCGAGACCCGGAAGATGCTGCCGTACATCGCGGTGGTGACCCCGATGTCGCGAACCCGGGCGGCCTTGCCGGCGAAGTCGCGGGACGAGTCCTGCGTACGGCCGAAGACCTTGGCCAGGACCGCGCCGGCGACGTTGAAGCGCTCGGTCATGGTCTGCGCCATCGTGGCGTTCAGCTTGTAGGTCTCAGCTGTTGCCTCGCGCAACTTCCCGGCCAGGAGCCGGGCGGGGATGACGAACAGCGGGAGCACGACCAGGGCGAGCAGGGTGATCTGCCACGACATCACGAACATGGCGACGAGGACGAGGGCGACGCTGAGCAGGTTGCTGACGACGTTCGAGAGCGTCGAGGTGAACGCCTGCTGGGCGCCGAGGACATCCCCGTTGAGCCGCTGGATCAGGGCGCCGGTCTGCGTCCGGCTGAAGAAGGCGACGGGCAGTTGCTGCACATGGTCGAAGACGGCGGTACGGAGGTCGTAGACGAGACCTTCACCGATCCGCGCGGAGAACCAGCGCTCGGCGAGGGTGATCGCGCTGTTCACGACCGCCAGCAGGCCGACGACGAAGGCGAGCCAGACGACGACCTGGGCGTGGCCCGGGACGATGCCCTTGTCGATGATCGCGCGGAACAGCAGCGGGGTGACCGCGCCGGTCCCGGCGTCGAACGCGACGAGCACCAGGAAGAAGCCCAGGTAGCCGCGGTACGGACGGGCGAACCCGAGAATCCGCCGGAGCGTGCCGGCGGAAAGCTTGTGGTGACGAACGGAGGAGTCCTTCATCAGCGAGCGCATCGCACGCCCGCCCCCGGCTCCCCCGCCGGGAAGTCCAGAAATCTGTGACATACAGACCCTTTCGGCAGGAAACAGTTATACTGAGGTTAACTCACTATGAGACAACCTCACAAGATCCCAGTTTGTTCCCACGCGTGCGCGACGGTCCTACGGACCGTCGGCTACTAGGCTCTGCCCATGCATGCGCCGGATGACGCCGCGGAACAGATCGCAGCCCTGCTGGACGGGATCGTCCGGCGGCAGCGGCGCGCCTCGCGTGAGAGCTTCGGCAAGAGCGTCACGCACGGGCAGTTCCGGGTACTGCGCACTCTGGACAACGCCGACCAGCCACTCCGACTCAGCGAGCTCGCCTCGCGGCTGGGAATCGTCCCCCGCTCGGCCACCTCCGTCGTGGACGACCTGGAGGCAGCCGGACTACTGGCACGGCAACCGGACCCTCACGACCGCCGCGCCACCCTGGTGGACCTCACCCCGGAGGGCCGCCAGATCCTCAACACTCTTCGGGAGAAGCGCCGCGACGTCATGGCCGGCCAACTGGCGCGCCTGACCCCCGACGAGCAACGGACCCTCACCCAGCTCCTCCAACGCCTGGCCGAGGACTGACCCGGCCAGGTCGCTGGGTCCGGAGAGGGTCAGGCCTTCTTCAGGTGGGTGAGGATTCCTTCCAGGTCTTCGATCATGCGGTTGGGGCGGACCATGTGGCCGCCTTCGTCTTCGTGGGCGGTGTAGGGGATGTTGGCGCCGTCGAGGGCGGCGCGGAACTCGCGGTGGCCGGCCAGGACCTGGGTTTCGTTGGCGTAGTCGAAGGGGTCGGGGCTGGGGCTGGTACCGGCGACCAGGAAGATGCGCTTGCCGCGGTAGCGCTCGAGGTTCTCCATCGGGTTGTCGGCGGTGACGCGGGCCTCGTCCCACGCCGGCGCGCCGTAGATGGTGCCGCCGGCCAGGTCCACTGCGGCGGAGGACACGTTGGCCCAGTGCACGACCAGACCGTCGTCCCGGCGTACGCTCGCCGGCCCGGAGTGCGAGCTGACCGAGGCGAAGTGGCCGTAGTACTTCGCCGTGTACTTGAGCGCGCCGAAGCCGCCCATCGAGAAGCCCGAGACGGCGCGGCCGGCGAACTCGGCGTACGTGCGGAAGTTCGCGTCGACCCACGGCACCAGCTGGTTGAGGTGGAAGCTCTCCCAGTTGCGCGGGCCGACGTTGGTGCTGACCGGGTTCGAGTACCAGCCGGCCTTGCCGCCGTCCGGCATCACCACGATGATCGGCTTGCCCGCCGTCCAGTCGCGGACTCCGAGGTTGTCGAACGCGATGAAGTCCTGGTTGCCGCCGTGCAGCAGGTACAGCACGGGATAGGTGCGGCCGCTGGTGTGATAGTCGCTCGGCAGCAGCACGTTGACGGCCGGGGCCCAGCCGACCTGATCGGTCTGGAAGCGGTAGTACCACATCCGCGGATCGGCTTCGTTCCGCTCGGTGATGTGCAGGCCGAAGCCGTCGCCGGCTGCGTTGGCCGCCAGCGAGGTGGCCAGAATCGTGCCGGCGCCGAGGCCGGCCGCGACGGTCAGCCCGCCGGCGGCCTTCAGAATCGTGCGCCGGCTGGGGCGTGGTGCGCTCACCATGATCTCCTGGGGAGGTTAGGGACGGATCTACTCACCGTCGGTGACGGTGTCGATCTAAGTTAGTAACATAACTTTGGGGTCAGCCCCGGCAGAGGAGACTTGTGACAGCGAATCCGCCCCGCCGCAAGACCGGCGGCCGGCAGGCGCAGATCACCCTCGCGGACATCGAGCGCGAGGGGGTGCGGCTCGGCCTGACGAACCTCACGGTGAACGGCGTCGCGACCGCGCTCGGCGTCTCGCCGACCGCGCTGTACCGCCACGTCGACGGCAAGCTCGGCCTGGAGGCGCTGGTCGGCGAGGCAGTACTGCGGGAGTTGCACATCGCCGACGATCCGGAGGACGGGGTCGAGGCGCACCTGTTGTCGTTCGCGCAGCAGGTGCACACGTTCGTCCTCGATCACCCCGGACTCGCGGCGTACATGCAAAGCCTGTTCCCGCGCGGTGAGTCCGGTCTCCGGCTGCAGCGGGAGGCGATCGAAGCGCTCGGACGGCGCGGCTACAGCCCCGCCGGCGCCGTACTGATGTCGGGCACCGTCGCGTCGCTCGCGATCAACCTCACGGCCGCCGAGGAACGGCACCGCCCGTACTTCGAGGGTGCGCACCGCCGCGAGCTCGAGAAGGTGTACGCCCTGCTCGCCACCGACGAGCTCCTCCTCGCGGCCCACCAGGAGTTGCCGCAGATCGACTCCGAGGCGTACTTCCGGATGGTGATGACCGGCTGCATCCGCGGCCTCGTCACCGCGGCCCCACCCAACCGCCCGGTCATCGAAGTCCTCGACGACCTCGGGCTGGAGCGTTAGTTGCCAGCGGCAATTGCTCGGGCGGCGGCGAGGCTGTAGAGGAACGTGTTGACCGGGGTCGGGATGGCAGCCTCGTTGCCCAGACGGACGACGGCGCCGGTCCAGGCGTCCAGCTCGGAGGGGCGGCCGGCGATCAGGTCGCGCTGGAGAGAGGTCGTGCCGTCGGCCGGAAGCCCGTCGATCCAGGCGAGGGTCCGGGGTACGACGTCCGCGGCGAGGTGGATGCCGCGGGCAACGGCGACGTCGCGGATCTCGGTCGTGGCCGCGGTGAGGAGCTCTCGGGTGGCGGGATGCGTGCGGAGTACGCCGTACCCGGCGCCGGTCGCGGTGCCGAGGCCGCCGCTGGGGACGACCGACAGGAACTTCGCCCACAAACCAGTCCAGATGTCCTCCGGCACAACTGCTTGCAGCCCGGCAGCGACGAACGCATCCCGAAGCCGGTCGGAGCGCGAAGACTGCCCGTTGTCCCACTCGCCGAACGTCAGCTTGCCGCTGCCGAGGTGCCGGATGATCCCCGGACCGTCGACATACGCGATCACCTCTGCCGCACCAGGCAGCACGGCGTCGCGCCCGTAGGACTCGGCCACCTGATCCGGCGCCTCCACGCCGTTCTGCACCGTGACGATTGCAGTTTCCGGACCGACGAGCGGCCGGATCGCGGTGATCGCCTCGGCCAACTGCCAGGTCTTCACGCAGACCAGTACGTAGTCGACCACACCGAGCTCGGCCGGCGCATCGGTCGCCTGCACCGGCAGCCGGAGATCACCCGCGGGGCTCTGCACCACCAACCCGTCGGACCTCAGCGCCTCGAGGTGCTTGCCGCGCGCGACGAACCCGACGTCCTGCCCTGCGGCAGCCAGCCGCGCACCGAAGTACCCACCCACGCCGCCCGCGCCGACGATCCCGATCCTCACAAGCCGCTCCTCCGTTACCGGTTTATCTGGTAACAACGATGATAGGCTACGGCCATGGACACGCGCTTCACCTGGGTCGGCGGCCGTCCGTCGGTCGATTTCACCGCGACCGTCGGCAAGCGGCAGCAGGCGCCGTTCGAGCGCATCCCGGAGCCGGCCGATCTCGCTCGCTGGTTCCGGGAGGCGGGCCTCACCCACGACGAGGTGCCGGTCTCGGGCCGCGCGCGCAGTCAGGCGATCGGGCTTCGGGAGGCCCTCTACCGGCTCTTCACCGGTACGACGTCGACGGCCGACGTCGAGGCGGTCAATCGGTGGAGCAGCCTCCCACTGGCCGGCCCAAGCCTGACCCAGGACCGTCGCGTGGCCCCGGTTCTGACGGACGTCCCGGCTCTGCTGAGCACGTTGGCGCGCGACGCCGTCGAGCTGCTCACCGGTCCGTTGGCCGAGCGGATCCGGACCTGCGCCTCCGACGACTGTTCCCTGCTCTTCGTCGATGCGAGCCGCGCCGGCCAACGCCGGTGGTGCTCGATGAACACCTGCGGCGCCCGGGCGAAGATGGCGACGTACCGCGCGACGGATTGAGGACTTCGCGCAATCCACCGAGGACCGGGCGGCCGGACTGGTTGGTTGTCGGTATGCGTACACCGACTACCACTCCGGCGCAGGCGGCCGGCCTGATCCGACGGGATCAAGAGCTTCTGCTGAGCCGGGTCGAAGGAAAGAGCGAGGACGAACTGCGAGCGCCGTACGACGTGACCGCCGGCCCGCTCGGAGACTTCTGCGACTCGTTGCACGACCTGATCGCACACGTGCTGATGTGGGACGAGATCAACCTCGCCGTACTGCGGGATGCCCGGGCGGGCCGGCTGCACTGGAGCCTCGATCCGCGGTGGGAGACCGCTGACATCGGGAGAGCGCTCAACCTGGGCGGGGTCGAGGCGGGACGGCGGATCCCGTCCGAGCTCGTGCTGCACCGGTTCCACAGCGTCGGCGCCGCCTTGACTGCGGAGATCGAGCAGTACGACGCGGAAACGTGGAGCGATCCGTTGACCTGCGCCGGGTTCGACGGCGGGATCGGGGCGCTGGCCGAGTACGTGTCCACCACGCCGGACGGGTTCCTGTTCGCCCACGCGGCCCGTCATCTGCAGCCGGTCGCCGCATGAGGCCCGAGCTGATCGACAGCCCGGAGTACGGGTCCGAAACCGACGCCCTGCTGAAGGTGCTCGCCGACCTGCCGGTCCCGGACGTCGATCCGTACCAGGCGTTGCTGCTCGATCGTGAGGACCTACCGGACCCCGCGCTCGCCGGTGAACCCGATCCGCGAGTTTCGTTGGACGACCTGACGATCGAGCTCGAAGGACGGACCCTGGAAGCGCGCGTCTACCGGCACTCGACCCAACCGCGGCCGATCGTGCTCTGGCTGCACGGCGGCGGTTTCGTCGGCGGCCACCTGCGCGACATCGAGTACGCGACCTCCGGGATCGCTGCCAACGGCAACGTCACCGTTGTCTCACTCAACTATCGTCTCGCGCCCGAAAACCCTTGCCCAGCAGCGCTTCACGACACCTACGAGACCCTGCAGTGGATCCGCGAACACACCACCGAGCTCAACGGCGACGGGCGGATCGCCATCGGCGGTCAAAGTGCGGGAGCCGCGCTCGCGGCCGGCGCGTGCCTACTGGCCCGGGACGAAGGCACCCCGCTCCCAGACCGCCAGATCCTCTGCTACCCGACCCTCGACCTGCACCCGGACGCTGACTGGCACGAGTGGTACTTCGCCAAGCGAAGCGATATCCCCGCAGCCGCCGTACCGCTGCAGGCCGACTCGCTCGCCGGCCTCCCGCCGACCCTCATCCTGGCCGCCGGACGGGACGAGCTACGCGACGACGCCCTCGCCTACGCCGGCCGCCTCACGCAGGACGGCGTACCGGCACAACTCGTCGAGTACGCCGACACCATGCACGCGTTCCTCAACTTCCCCGCCGCGCTGTCGGCCGGGCGGCATGCGGTCGAGCTGATCGGAGCGGATCTCCGCACCGCGTTCAGTGCACGCCGGCCATGAGCCGCCGGATCGGACGGACCGCCAGCGCGAGCAAGCCACCCAGTACCAGTGCGACCCCGCCGATGACACCGAAGTACGCCGTCTCGTGGTCGGCGCTGTAGAGCTTCGCGAGTACGCCGGACATCGCCGTACCGAGCGCCACGGAGAGGAAGAACAGGGCGACCATCTGGGTACGGAACGCCGCGGGTGCGAGTTTTGTCGACAAGGAGAGACCGACCGGTGAGACCAGCAACTCGGCGATCGTGAACACCAGCAGGATCCCGGCGAGTCCGAGCAGCGGCGCACTGTTCGGACCGCCGCCGGCCATGGGCAGGAAGAGCAGGAACGCGATCCCCATCACCGCCAGCCCGGCGCTGAACTTGATCGGCGTCGACGGCTGCCGCGGACCGAGCTTGGTCCAGAACGCCGCGAACACACCGGACAGGATGATGATCATCACCGGGTTGATCGACTGGACGAACGACACCGGCATCTCCCAGCCGAAGATGTTCCGGTCCAGGCGCTGGTCGGAGTACACGGTCACGACGGTGAACTGCTGCTGATACAGCGACCAGAACGCCGCACTCGCGATGAACAACGGGATGAACGCGAGCACCCGGCTCCGTTCGACGCCGGTCAACCGGCCACTGCCGAGAATGACCACGAAGTAGGCGATCGCCGCCAGCGCGCTGATCACCGCGACCGCGAGCGCGTACCGCGACGCGGGCAGGATGCCGGAGATCAGGATCACGACGACGACCACCAGCGCGACCGCGGCGCCGACGACCCGGCGGATCGCGTCGGGGGTCAGCGGGTTGGGCACCCGGCGGGCGTCGTCGCTCAGGCGGCGACGGCCGGCGCCGTACTGCACCAGGCCGAGGAACATCCCCGCCGCCGCCAGCCCGAAGCCGTAGTGGAAGCCGACGTTCTTCTGCAGCAGGCCGGTCAGCAGCGGCCCGGCGAACGCGCCGAGATTGATGCCGAGGTAGAACAGCGAGAAACCACCGTCCCGGCGGTCGTCGTCCTCGCTGTACAGCGTCCCGACCAGGGAGGTGGCGTTCGCCTTCACGCCGCCACTGCCGACGGCGATCAGCACCAGCCCGACCGCGACTCCGGCCAGGCCTGGGATCAACGCCAGCGCGATATGACCGATCATCACCACGGACGCGGCATAGAACAAGGTGCGTTCGGGACCGAGCACCCGGTCCGCCAGCCAGGCCCCGAGGATCGTGGACAGGTAGACGAGTCCGCCGTACGCGCCGACGATGCTGGTCGCCGTACCTTCGTCGATGCCGAGGCCGCCGCGGTCGGCCGTGTAGTACAGGTAGATCAGCAGGATGCCCTGCATGCCGTAGAACGAGAACCGTTCCCACATCTCGACGCCGAACAGGTTGGCCAGGGCGGGCGGATGGCCGAAGAACGTCCGTTGGGTACGTTCGGTGTCCGGGCTGCTCACGGCAGGACCTCTCCTCGTGATCGGGGTCAGTGGTCAGCGCGGTGCGTGAAGAAGCGGGCCGGGTTGCCGGCGGCCCGCGGACTCGAGGCGATCCAGGTGGCGAACGAGTCCGGGTGGCGGCGCTCGAGTTCGTCGAGGTAGGCCCGCCGTACGTCGACCATCGCCTGCCTGCGGTCCGCGACCGCGGCCCGCTGGAGCTGGTTGAAGCTCCGTCGCCAGGCCAGGCACAGCTCGTCATCGCTGAGTTCGACGACGCTGCGCACCACCGCGGTCAGGTACTTCGGCATCGGCCAGTCCGCGGCCGGCCGAGCCTCGGCCGGGACGGCCTTCAGCTGCCGGCCCGATGCCTTGGGCAACTTGATCGGCCGCCGCACCTCGCGGGCGGGCACCCCGGACCGCAGCCAGCTGATGACCGGCGGCGAGACGCCGACGATCAGCATCAGGAGCGCCACGGTCCGCGCTCCGACCGCGGCGGCGTACCCACAGACCGCGACTACGAACAGTCCGCCGAGCACCGCCCAGCGTGGGACCAGGTACATCAGGTCACCGGACGGCAGGTCGCGGCCCAACCCGATACTCAGGCAGACCGATCCCGCTGTGAACGCGGCGACCAGGAACGCGACCAGGTTCGTCCCCGGTGACACGAACACCAGGCACGCGACGACTCCGATCGCGGCCAGCAGTCCCACGGCTGCCCGCCAGATGCGCGAATACCGCAGCTCGACGTCCACCATGTTCATCCCAGTGCCCCATCGCCCGGTCGTCCAACCAAGCGTCCTACCCCAGTGTTACTCGCTTCAGGGCTGCAATGAAGGCTGCCGTGGCCGGCGGGTCGGGCGGTTCGCCGTACGTCGCGAGGTGGATCCGCCGGACGATCGGCAGTTCGGTGGTCCGGACGCCGTCGGTGAGATGTGATTGCAATGCCAGGCCGGGCATTGTCGTAACACCGAGACCGGCGACGACGAAGGCCTGCTTGACGATGATGTCGTCGCTGGTGAAGACGATGCGCGGGGTGAACCCGGCGTCCGCGCAGTGCTGGACGAACTCGCGCCGGCAGTTCACGCAGCCGGCGATCCAGTCCGACTCCCGGTGGTCGGTGAGCGTCTCGCCGGTACGGCGGCTCAGCAGGTGGATGGGGTCGTCGCGGAGATGGGTGTACCGGATGCCGTCGTCCGGCTGCTCGTCGTCGTACCGGAACACGATCGCGAGGTCGATGTCGCCGTCGCGCACCTGTTGCAGGGCGACCCGCGGGTGGACGTCGGTCAGCTCGAGCTCGAGGTTCGGGTGCTCGCGGCGAAGCTCGGCGGCGGCCGGCGGGACGAGCACGCTCAGCGCGGAACTGAA
Organism: Kribbella sp. NBC_00709; assembly: GCF_036226565.1. Lineage (GTDB taxonomy): Bacteria > Actinomycetota > Actinomycetes > Propionibacteriales > Kribbellaceae > Kribbella. The sequence continues at coordinate 5,022,503 of NZ_CP108996.1, read as the reverse complement.
CGCTCCGACGCGGACCCGGCCGGTCTGCAGGCCGACCAGCGCGGCGAGTTCCGCGTCGGCGGCGTCGACCCGGCCGACGATCTCCGCAGCGCGGCGGGCGAGGACCTGGCCCTCGGGTGTGAGCCGGATGCCGCGACCGGCCTTCTGGACCAGTTTGGCGCCGGTCGCGGCTTCCAGCCGGGCAAGGTGATGGCTGACGGTGGGCTGGGTGTAGTGCAGCGCCTCGGCCGCCGCGGTGACCGAACCGTGCGCGGCGACCGCGGCCAGCACCCGCAAGCGAGCGAGATCAAGCATGTATCGATGCTATCTATGTATTCGCGGCCGGATTGGCATTGGACCAATGAGTTGCCCGAGGGCAAGGTGGTGGACATGACCGGCACAGTGATCTGGCACATGACGATGTCCCTCGACGGCTTCATCGGCGACCGCGATGACAGCGTCGACTGGATGGTCCTCGGCAACGGCGGGCCGTCCGGGCTCGGCGCCGAGGTGATCGCGGCGTGCGGCACGTTCCTGTGCGGCGGGAAGCGCGTCGACAAGGTCGGCGAGAACCGCCCGTACGGCGGGGCGTTCACGGGGCCGATCTGGATCTACACGCACAAGGATCCGGCGACCAACCGGATCCCCGAGTTCACCTACGTCTCCGGCGACATCCGGGACGTGGTCGCCGGTGGGCTGGAGGCCGCGGGCGGGAAGGACCTGGTCGTGACGGGCGGCACGGTGCCGCGGCTGAGCCTGGAAGCAGGGTTGGTGGACGAGATCGTCCTGCACATCGTCCCGGTCCTGCTCGGCGAGGGCGTCCGCTTCTACGACAGTCCCGGGGTATCGCCGACGCGGCTGAAGGTTCTCACGTCCGAGGGAATGAACTACCGATTCGCAGTTGTGAAGTGATCAAGGTGCCCACCTGATCCAGCTCGATGAGGAAGCCGTCGTGGCCGTACGGCGACGTGATGGTGTGGAGCGGGCCGGCTTCTGGACGGGCTGTGACGATGGCGCTGGACTGAGAAGGCGGGTAGGGGCGGTCCGAGTCCCGGTCATCTTGTCCTTCTCTCGGGGATCACGATCCGTGATCAAAAGATACTAACTGAATAGACTTACTGTTTTTAATCTCAATGCATGGACACTGTGGGGCTGCAACCGGTTGCACTATCGTGGGCGCATGTCGCCACGTATGCGGCGGGCGCCGGGGGTCACCATCGGCGACGTCGCCGCCGCCGCCGAGGTCTCCCGGTCGACGGTTTCACGGGCCTTCACCCGGCCGCAGCTGCTCAGTCCGGAGACCGTCGACCACGTCCGCGCGGTCGCGGCCCGGCTCGGGTACGTCGGCAACCAGGCGGCGCGAGCGCTGTCGACCGGGCGGTTCGGGAACATCGCGGTCGTCGTCCCCGATATCGCGAACCCGTTCTTCCCGCCGCTGGTGCGGAGCCTGCAGCTGGCCGCCGAGACCGCCGACCTGGCGGTGTTCCTCGGTGACTCCGACGAGTCCGCGGAGCGGGAGGCCAAGCTGATCGCCCGGCTCGCGCCGCAGGTCGAAGGGTTCGTGCTGGCCTCGCCCCGGCTGTCCGAGGAGCTGATCCGCGAGCTGGCCGCCACCCGCCCGGTCGTCCTGGTGAACCGGGATCTGGACGGCATCCCCCGCGTGCTGATCGACTCGTCGGGCGGGATGACCGAAGCGGTGATGTTGCTGAAGAAGCTCGGCCACCAGCGGCTCGCGTACCTCGCCGGACCGCGCGACTCGTGGTCCGACCAGCAGCGGCGCGCGGTCCTGACGCAGACGTCCGACGCGGCGGGGCTGACGGTGGAGATCATCGAGGTCGGCCGGCCGAGCTACGCGGCCGGGCGGGACTCGGTGTCGGCGGTGGTGCGGTCCGGGGCGACAGCCGCGATCGCCTTCGACGACGTGGTCTCGCAGGGCGTGCTGGCCGGGCTCGAGCTCCGCGGCATCTCGGTGCCGTCGGACTTCAGCCTGGTCGGCTGCGACGACACCCTGGCGGCGCTCACCACGCCGGCCCTGACCAGCGTGTCAGCCGGTGCGGCCATCGCGGGTACGGCGGCCGCCAAGCTCCTCATCCACCTGCTCGACGCCCCCGACCCGGGCGCGGAGCGCATCGCGATCGAGACCCACCTGGTGATCCGCGCGACGACCAGTGGATCTGCACGCATGCAGAACTCGCGCTCGCACAGCGGGCCCAGCGGACGTACGACGTCGTAGTGCGAGTTGTGCATGCGCCTGCGGCCAACGCGTTGACGTGCAACCGGTTGCATGCTGGAATCACGAGATGACTCGCATCGCCATCGCCGGCGCCGCCCATCCGCACGTGTCCTACGCGACCGCGGAGGTCGACGCCGTCGACGACTACGAGCTGGTCGCGGTGGCCGACCCGAACCGCGAGACCGCCGAGCGCTGGGCCGGGCCGTACGACGCCAAGGTGTTCACCGATCATCAGCAGATGCTGCGTGAGGTCGAGCCAGATGTCGTCCTGGTCGCCGGGATCTACGGCGACCGCGGTCAGGCTGTCGTCGACACTCTGAACGCCGGTTGCCACGTCATCGCCGACAAGCCGCTGTGCACGACCCTCGAAGACCTCGACGCGATCACCGAAGCCGCGCAACGCACCGGCCGCCACGTGACCGTCCTGCTGGAAAAGCGCTACTACCCCGTCACGCTCGCAGCCCTGGAGATCTCCAGGCAGCTGGGCACCATCCACGGCGTGACGTCCTCCGGCCCGCACAAACTCAACCGCCCGACCCGCCCGGACTGGTTCTTCGACCGCAAGCAGTACGGCGGTGTGTTGAACGACCTCGCGGTCCATGACATCGACGCCGCGCTGCTGTTCACCGGTCTCACCAGCGGGACCGTCAGCGGCGCGATCGTGGACACGTCGTACGGCGTGGCGACGCTCAGCGGACCCGGTGCGCTCATCACCGCCGGCGTGGACTGGATGAATCCAGCGGGCTCGCCGGTGCACGGCGACTACCGGATGAAGCTCGTCGGCAGCGAAGGCACCGCCGAACTGCTCTGGGCGCGCAACCGTCTCGTCCTCACCACGACCGAGCTCGCACCACACGACGTGCCGCTGCCGGCCGGCCACCGCCCCGCCGAGCTGCCCCTGCAGGCGCTTGCTGCAGGCAACGAACCGGACATCACCACGTCCCGCGGCCTGCTGGCCACGCGCCTCGCCCTGCTCGCCCAACAGTCCGCCGAGACCGGCGGCGTACCGCTTCCCTGGACGACTCCCTGATCCCCTGATCGAAGAGAGGTCTCATGCGTTTCGCCCTGATCGGTGCCGGCGCGATCGGCACCGTGCACGCTCGCCTCATCGAAGCCCTCGGCGACGAAGCCGACCTGGTCGCGGCCGTCGACCAGAACCTCGACCGCGCCGGCAAACTCGTCGAACAGTACGGCGGGCACGCGTACGCCACACCAGCTGAGGCGTACGCCGCGGAAGAGATCGACGCCGTCGCGATCTGCCTGCCGAGCGCGCTGCACGCGGATGTCGCCATCGAAGCGTTGCAGGCCGGCAAGCACGTCATCGTCGAGAAGCCTGTGGACATCACGCTTGCCGCCGCGGACCGCCTGATCGACGCACAGCGCTCGACGGGACTCACGGTCTCGGTGATCAGCCAGCGCCGGTTCCAGCCGCCGGTCGCGCAGATCCGCGCGGCGATCGACACCGGCGCCCTCGGCCGCGTCACCTCCGGGATCTCCGAGTCGGCGTTCTTCCGGCCGCAGTCGTACTACGACGGCGACGACTGGCGCGGCACGCTCGCGATCGACGGCGGCGGCGCCTTGATGAACCAGGGCATCCACGCGCTGGATCTGCTGGTGTGGATGCTCGGCCGTCCGATCCAGGTCAGCGCGCAGACCGGGACGCTCGCCCACGAAGGTATCGAGGTCGAGGACCTGGCCGGCGCCTCGATCCTGTTCGAGAGCGGGGCGATCGGCCTCCTGCTCGCCAGCACCGCGGCGTACCCGGGCCGTCCGGTGCGGCTGACGATTCACGGCGATCAAGGTACGGCGGTGCTCGACGACGACGAGCTCGCGTACTTCGCCTCCGCGGGGGCGACAGGACCCGAGGCGCCGGTGCTGGACGGACCGGCCGACTGGGGTCCGGTCGAGCTCGCCCATCTCGCGCAGTACCGCGACTTCATCGGCGCCGTCCGCGAAGGGCGCGCCCCGGCGGTGTCGCTGGAGGCGGGGCGTCGGTCTCTCGCCACGGTGCTCGCTGTGTATGAGTCCGCCCGCTTGGGGCGCCCCGTCGAGCTGAAGGAGAACTGATGCGCATCGCCTTGGTGGGAACGGAAAACAGCCACGCCGACCACATCGTTCGGCTTCTGAATGTGGACCGGATCTCGGACGCACAGGTGGTCGCGCTGGTCGGCGACGACGAGAAGACCCGCAAGCTCGCGGCCGAGGGCGGCATCACCCAGGTCGTCCCCACCTCGGCCGAACTGATCGGTTCCGTCGACGCGTTGATCGCCACCAATCGCGACGGCGCACTGCACCGCGAGCACGCCGTACCGTTCCTGGACGCGGGCATTCCGGTCTGGGTGGACAAGCCGCTCGCAGCCAGCACGGCGGATGCTTCGGCGATCCTCGACGCTGCCCGTCGGAGCAGCACGCCGGTCACGTCGTACTCCGCTGTGCGGTGGGTCGCGGACGCCGACGTACTCGCGGCCGCCGAGGTTGGCGAACTCCAGGCCGTGACGGTCACCGGGCCGGCTGATCCGGACAGCGAGTACAGCGGGATCTTCTTCTACGGCATCCATGTCGCCGACCTCGCGCAGCGGTTGGCTCCGGGCGAACCGGGGCCGGTCGAGGTCGAGCGCGTCGGGTCGACTGTGGTGGCGCGGTATCGGAGCAACGGTGTGCTGGTGACACTGCAGCTGGTCAAGCCGACGGACGACGGCCGGGTGCCGTTCCATGCTGAGATCGTCGGGCGGACCGGTCTCGTCAGTCGCGATGTGCAGCTCGATGCGGAGTACGTGCTCCCCGGTCTGAAGGTCTTCCTGACGATGCTCGAGACCGGGCAGCGACCGCTCGACGACGCGACGATGCTGGCACCGATCACCGTGCTGGAACAGCTGTGAGAAGACTGATCGCAGCCCTCGCGATCCTGCTTGCCGTCGGGCCGACGGCGTCGGCGCAGGCGAGTGCGGCGGAGAGTGCTGACGCGCCCGCAGCAGATGCTCCGGCGATCAGCATCGACTCGCCGGTCGACGGCGCCGGCTTGAGCCCACGCTTCTTGACCGTGCGCGGTCACTTCGCGCAGGTGTCCGACATGCAACTGGTTGTCGACGCCGCGCGGACTGTGCCGGTGACGATGGATGCTGCTGCAGGTACATGGACGGCGAAGGTCGACCTGAGCGATGTGGACGGGACGATCGGGCTCGCGGCGTCCGGCAAGAACCTGCAGACGCTGTACACGCAGTGGTCGCCGTTCATCTCGGTCGCCGTGCACAACCCTGGTGCTGCGAAGCCGGCTGTCGCGATCACCTCGCCGGTGATGGGTGCGGCTCTTCACGGTCCGCGGCTCGAGGCCACGATCCAGGTCGAGTCCCGTCGTACGGTCCGGCGCGTCGAGGCGCGGGTGAACGGTGGCGCGTGGCGACCCGCCGTACCCGGTCCAGGTGGTCGTTATCGGGTGCAATTCAACGCGGGCAAAGGGTTCGCCGGGATCGAGGCGCGGGCGGTGGACGTCGCCGGACGGGTCGGGACGTCAGCTACGACGTACGTGTCGGTGGGCGGGGCGGTGAAGCCGACGCAGCAGCGGTACGAGCAGGACCGGGCGATGTGGTTGTGGGAGCAGAATTCGTATCCGGCCGTGTTCGACCGGGCGGCCCGGGACAAGCTCGGCGCGGTGATGGACGATACGACGACGTTCGGCTCGGACCCGATCCGGACCCTGTACGTCGGCGTCGCGGCGTACAACGGTCGCGACATGCTGCGGGACTCGCGCAGTCAGGTCGCGGCGTTCGTCCGCTGGGCGCGCGGCCGCGGGTACCACGTGCAGGCGGTGATCGCGGGCGGGACGGTTCCGCCGTACCTCGGGGCGTTGCCGCAGTACCAGGATCGCGCGGTGGCCGAGTTCACCAAGGTGCTCGACTACAACCTCGCCGTACCGGCCGATGCGCGGTTCGACGGAGTGAATGTCGACATCGAGCCTTATCTGCTGCCGCAGTGGAAGGAGCCGGGTACGACGGTTCCGACCAGCTGGCTCGATCTGCTGGCGGGCTTCATGCGGTTGCGCGATGCGTCCGGCGAGCAACTGCTGGTCGGGCCCGCGATCCCGTTCTGGCTCGACAGTTCGGACTGCTGTACGGCGATCACGTGGCACGGCAAGACCGCTCCGCTGAGCGACCACGTGCAGGACCTCACCGACTACGTCTCGCTGATGGACTACACCGAGACCGCGACCGGGATCGTCGCGCGGGCCGACCACGAGGTCGCGTACGCGGCGACGATCGGCAAACCGCGCTCGGTCGTCATCGGCGTCGAGACGAAGGACCTGTCCGGCACCGGAGACCCCGAGACGGTGACGTTCTACGAGGAGGGGCGCGCGTACATGGAGGGCGAGCTGGACAAGGTGTACGCCGCCGAAGCCGGGGCTCCTGCTTTTGCGGGGATTGCGATGCATCACTACGGCAGCCTGCTCGAGTTGCCGTCGGTGTGGGGCGACGGCGGGGCGTACTACCCGGAGTAGCCCTCACACGTTCCCGGCCTACGCCGTTCCATCTCTATGAACAAGTACGAGCGACGAGTAGCCGGAGCCGACTGGGACGCGGTGACAGCCGAGGTGAACGACCTCGGCTGCGCACTGCTGCCCCAACTGCTGACGCCGACCGAGGCCGCCCGGATCGCGGCCCTGTACGACGAGGTGAAGCATTTCCGCGCCACGATCGACATGGCCCGGCACCGCTTCGGCGAAGGTCAGTACCGGTACTTCGATCGGCCGTTCCCTGCGGAGGTGGAGGCCCTGCGGCAGGCGCTGTATCCGCGGCTGTTGCCGATCGCCCGTGATTGGTACGCGAAACTCGGCCGCGAGGCGGAGTGGCCGGACACGCTCGACGAGTGGCTCGACATCTGCCACCAAGCCGGCCAGACCCGCCCGACCCCGATCCTGCTGCGGTACGGCGCGGGCGACTGGAATGCACTGCACCGCGACCTGTACGGCGACAAGGTCTTTCCGCTACAGGTCGTCATCAACCTGAACGACCCCGGCGTCGACCACACCGGCGGCGAATTCCTCCTGGTCGAACAACGCCCACGCGCTCAGTCCCGCGGTACCGCGACCCTCATCCCCCAGGGCCACGGCCTCCTCTTCACCACCCGAGACCGCCCCGTCAGATCCACCCGAGGCTGGTCAGCCTCGCCGGTCCGCCACGGTGTGTCCCCCATCCACACCGGCCAACGCCACACGTTGGGTCTCGTCTTCCACGACGCTCAATAGATGCCTGCCTACTCGAGCTGCGCATGCAAGGAGGCTAGCGCCGCAGCCCGTCGAGCGGCTTGCCACTCGGCGCTCTTCTGCCAGTAGTAGTGGGTCTTCGTCTCGGGGGCCAGGGCAACGATGTCGAACGTGGTCAGCGCGAGGTGGACCTGCTCCCAACTCGGCAGCGGCACCGAACGATGCTCGGCGTACGCCGTCCAGAGGTGCCGACGGAGGTCGCCGTACGAGCGTTCGGCGGCCCAACTTGCGCTGTCCCACTGGCTGCACGTGAAGTCGACGAGGGGAGACGCCACCAGTCGAGAATTCCGGTCAGGGTCGCCGCCCTGTTCGCGGAGAGGCGAGTTCCACGCGCCGCTCAGTTCGCGGAGAGGCGAGTAGCAGTCGGCCGCGGTCGGTGGTGCCGCCGGCGGTTCCGACCACGCGTTGGCCCACAGGCGGCGTGGGACGCGCTCGACACTGATGTCATGGCACGCCGCAAGCGCCGTACGTAGCCCCGTCGAACCGCGGCTCGATCGGCCCGTCTACCTCACAGGCCTCCCTGAATCGCTTCAGCTGCGTCGCAACAAGAACAGCACCGAAGGCCAGAGATTCCATCGTATGCGCATCGAATCGACTGCGGCCTACAGCCAACAATTCGTGCAGCGGCGGGGTAATCGATAGGGTGCCAGGTCACGACCCCACCCCGTTCGATCACGGCAGGCAGCCGGACCCCGGTCGACGGATCAGGAGGAACGAATGGCACAGATCATCGCCGAGGTCTCGCGGACGTTCAACGAGTTTCTGCTCCTGCCGAACCTGACCCGGACCGACTGCTCGCCGGCGACGGTCGACCTGCGCACCTCCCTGGTGCGGCACCGGGTGGGGGAACCTTCGGCGATCGAGCTGCACTCCCCGTTCACCTCCGCGATCATGCAGGCGGTCAGCACACCAGAACTCGCCATCGCACTCGCGCGCAACGGCGGCCTGAGCTTTCTGCACCACAACCAGCCGATCCAGGACCAGGTCGCCGCTGTCCGCCGAGTGAAGAACTTCAAGGCCGGCTTCGTCACCAGCGACACCAACGTCCGCCCCGAGGACACCCTGAGCCTGCTGGTCGACGTCATGCGTCGCACCGGCCACAGCACCGCCGCGGTCACCCACGACGGGACCGCCACCGGCCGCCTGCTCGGCCTGGTGACCTCCCGGGACTTCCACCCGCAGCGACACGACCTCGACGGACCGGTCAGCGGCCGGATGATCCCCATCGCAGACCTGCCCCAGGCCGGGCCCGACACCACGCTCTCCGAGGCCAACGCCCGGCTGTGGGACGAACGGCTCGACTGTCTCCCGGTCGTGGACGACGAGGGCCACCTGCAACATCTGGTCTTCCGATCCGACTACGCCGACAACAAGCGCTTCCCGAACCAGGTCGTGGACGCTGCCAAGCGTCTGCGCGTCGGCGCGGGCATCAACACCCACGACTACCAAGAGCGCGTCCCCGCCTTGCTGGACGCGGGCGCGGACGCCTTCTGCTTCGACTCCTCCGACGGCTACAGCGACTGGCAGGCACAGGCCCTGACCTGGGTGAAGAAGCACTATCCCGAGGTCCCGGTCGGCGGCGGCAACGTGGTCGACGGCGAGGCGTTCACCTACCTCGCGGAGGCCGGTGCCGACTTCGTCAAGGTCGGCGTGGGCGGCGGTTCCATCTGCATCACCCGTGATCAGAAAGGCATCGGTCGTGGCCAGGCCAGCGCAGTACTGGATGTTGCCGAGGCCCGGGACGCCTTCCGCGAACGCACCGGCGACTACGTGCCGATCTGCTCCGACGGCGGGCTGGTGCACGACTACCACGTCGCCCTGGCGCTGGCGATGGGGTCCGACTTCGTGATGATGGGACGCTACTTCGCGCGCTTCGACCAGGCCGCCGGCGCGAAACTCCCCACTCGGGACGGCTTCGTGAAGGAGTACTGGGGCGAAGGCTCGAACCGCGCCCGCAACTGGCAGCGCTACGGCCAGGGCGGCCAGGGGCTGATCTTCGAGGAAGGCGTCGACGGCTACGTGCCCTACGCCGGCGACCTCGACGAAGGCCTCGCTGTGACCATCGCCAAGCTCAAGACCACGATGGTCTCCTGCGGCTCCACCACACTGCCGGAGTTCCGTTCCACCGCCCGGCTCACCCTGGTCTCCGAGCAGAGCTTCCAGGAGAGCCACGCGAACATCACCCTGCGGGACTCCTAGAAGCCTCGAGTCACACGAGGAGCGACTCGAGGTCTGGGAGCCGGCCGAAGAGGTCGGGTAGGCCGCGGATGCCGTTGCGGGCGGACTCGTGGGACAGAGCGACGTCCGGGCCGGTGCTTGCCTCGATGCCGGCCAGGCAGCGGAGGATGTTCCATCTTGTGTGGCCCAGCCAGCCGCTGATCATGAAGACGAACCAGCTTGGGCCTGACGGCGGCAGCGTTCCGCCCGCTGCGACGTACCCGTCGAGGACCGAGTGGAAGATGGCGGGCTCGATGTCGTCGAAGCCGGGTCCCTTCGCGAGGCTCAGTGCGGTCGAGCCGAGTTCACCGGACAGGTCGAGCATCCCCGAGAGTTCCCAGTCGAGCACCACCGGCCGACCGTTTTGAGCGAGCAGGTTCCACGGCTGGATGTCCTTGTGGGTCAGCACAACGGGCCCTGGCCGTTCGCAGGTGTCGACGAAGTCGGCGATCGCGAGGAACGTCTCCACCCGGGAGGCGAGTTCGTCGGCCCACGGCTGCCCGGTCGCCGCCGCCCGCTCGGCGAGCTCGGGCCAGTCGTGTGCCGCCGGGTCCTCGATCGACAGGTCGGTCCACTCGACGTCCAGCGCGTGGATGCGCGCGAGGATCTCACCGATCCCGAACGCGTACGCCGGCGACACTGGTGCCTCGGGCATCTTTCTTCCGTCGACCCATCGGTGGACGAGAAGTTTGTCGCTGGCCGAGATCGGCTCTGGCATCGGGATGCCGGCTTCGAAGGCCGCCCGCTCGAACCTGAACACGTCCTGGACACGGTAGGCCCAGCGACGGTCGACGACGTTCATCTCCTTCACCGCGAACGACCCCTGATCGGTGTCGAGCCGGTACATCCGGTTGGCGAATCCACCGTCGACGCGGACCATCGGCCTGATCGGCGTACCGAGCTGCGAAAGATCCACGCCACGCACTCTAGGACCCGAACTCCATCGATGCACCGCCTTTCCCGCCTGTCACGTGTGGTCGAGGAGACGGGGACGCTGGTCGAACCAGTCCGACCACCCCTGGTAGAAACGACGGATCATCGCCAGCTGTCCAGCAGGCATGACATCATCCACGAGCATCCCTGCCCAGTCGGGACTGCTCAACGTGCCCAGGCAGCCCACGGTGCGGCAGAGCCGGAGCAGCTGTCGAGACACGTCGCGGCCGTACCCGGCAAAGAACGCGGCAGGCAACTCGGAGAATCCGTGGAGGTAGGCGTGCTCCTCGACACCGGCCAGCTCGTCCAATGGGTACCGGACCATGGGAAAGTCCCAGTCGATGAGCGTCACCGATGCGTCGCCCACCACCACGTTGTGGAAATTCGGATCGCCATGGCTGAGGCATGGGATCTCAGCACGGAGCTCATCGGCGCGCGCCTCGATCCGTGACCTCAGCTGATCGAGGTACGGAGTCAGGCTCGGTCGATGCTGCCCGACCCATGGCTCGCCGGAATCAACTGTCGCCAGGAGCTTCTCGACCGGATCCTCGAAGGCAAGCACCAACCCCCGCGGGCCGAACGGGCCAGTCAGCGGGCCCGGGAACTGCACCCTGTGGACTCGCGCATACGTCTGCCCAAGGCGACGCCACACCTCATCGGTCACCGCACCCCGCTCGGCAGCGGCAACCATCGTCTCCCCGGCCACGAAGTCGACCAAGATGGCGCCGGTGTCGTCTGCAGCCCACAGGCGTGGCGCGCCGACCTGATGCAACTCCAGGAACCGGGCACGAGGAGCGGGCGAAACCGACGCTGGTCCTTGCCGAAGCAGAACCCGCTGATCGTTGACGAGCCTTGCCAGCAGCAACTGATTGTCCAGCCCAAGACCGGGCAACGTCTCGGCCTCAGCCACCGGCGGGAGTGACGCGGCAGCAACCAACCGGTCCAACTTCGTCCGTAGCTCCACGGGCCGCACGCTACGCACAGATGCGATCCGACGCAGCTCAAATACCCGCCCGGCCGCGGTCAACGAGTGGCGTGGGATCTGTCCGTCGGTGCATTCGTGATGCCTTCGTCGAGGAGTATTGCGGCGACCGCCTCCGGGGCTTCGTTCATTGCGTCGTGGCGGGTTGCGACGTCGTGGACCTGCCACTCGGGATCGGGTTCGAGTCGAGCGCGGAGTGGAGCGAACGGCGTCTGGTCTTCCCACGCCGAGCAGTAGACGAACTCCCGACGAGGAACTCGGTCGACGGCGCCTGTGAGCCGGATCGTCTGCACGAATGCTGCCAGCGGATGCGGACGCCGGCGGGGATCCTTGGTGCCGGGCGGCTGGACGGAGTACCCGGTGGTCGCGGCGCCGGCAGCGAACACCTGCCGGAAGTAGTCGTTCGTTGCCGACCAGCACGATTCGCCGTCGTGCGGTACGTACGCGTCGAGATGCACCATCCGCGAGATCCGGCCGCCGGCACGATCCGCGGCGGCAGTGATCACCATCCCGCCGTAGCTGTGCCCGACGAGCGTCACATCGGTGAGGCGCTCGCGATCCAGAAGCCGCAGTACGTCGTCCGCATGCGTATCGAGGTTTGCCGTAGCGACCGTCGCAATGTCGTCGTCTGGGCGCAAACCGGTCAGCGTCATCGCATGCACCGCATGCCCAGCACGCTCCAGCAACGGAACCACCGCCTCATACGCCCACGCCCCCTTCCAACCACCCGGCACCAGCACAAACGTCGTCATATCCCTCTCCTTGCATCGATGACCTGACTCCTAAAGCAGTCTCACCGACCCAAGCCCTGGCCCACCACCGCTAGAAAGCCAACCAATACCCATTCCCCGCCAACCACCTCCAGCCGAACAACACCATGCCCCCACCGATGGCGGCCGACCAAACAACCGCTGCGGAGCGGTGTCCGTTTAGCCCTTTACGCCGGTTAGCGTCACGCCCTCGACGAAGTAGCGCTGGAGGATGAAGAAGATGAGGATTATGGGGAGGATTACTACTAGGGACGCGGCCATCAGGAAACCCCATTGGGCGGTGTAGGTGGATTGGAAGCCGGCCAGGCCCAGGGCGAGGGTGTATTTGCTGTCGGAGGTCAGATACAGCAGCGGGCCGAGGAAGTCGTTCCAGACGCCGATGAAGGTGAAGATCACCACGACCACGACGACCGGTTTCGACAGCGGCATGATGACCGCCCAGAACACCTTCCACGGTGAGGCGCCGTCGATGTACGCCGCCTCGTCGAGCTCGTACGGGATCGTCAGGAAGAACTGCCGGAACAGGAAGATGTTGAACACCCCACCGCCCGCCCCGGCGAACCAGGCCGGCACCGTCAAGGGGATGAAGGTGTCGAGCGCGCCGACCGATCCCCACATCACGAACGTCGGGATCAGCGTCACGGCGTACGGCAGCATCACGCCCGTCAGCAGCAGCCCGAAGACCAGGTTCCGCCCGCGCCAGCGCAGCCGGGAGAAGCTGAACGCGGCCAGCGCGCACGTCAGCACGGTCCCGGTGACGACGAGCACCTCGATGATCATCGTGTTCAGGAAGTACCGCGCGAACGGCTGCGATCCCAGGGCCCCGCTGAAGTTCGCCCACGCGAACGGTTTCGGGATCCATTGCGGCGGCGACACGAAGATCTGGTTGTCGTCCATCAACGCGCTGCGGACCAGCCAGGCGAACGGCGTGACCATGATCAGTCCGCCCGCGGCCAGCAACACCCAGACCGCGGTACGGCGAACCAGCGAGCCTTCTCGTATCACCGGGCCGCTCCCATCTCGTAGTACACCCATCGGCGCGCGTTGCGGAACAGCAGCACGGTGATGACCAGGACGATCACGAACAGCACCCAGGCCAGTGCGCTCGCGTACCCGATCTCGCTGTCGGTGAACGCCTTCGTGTAGAGGTAGTAGATGTAGAACTCGGTCGCGTTGTTCGGCCCGCCCTGGGTCATGATGTAGGCCTGGTTGAACACCTGGAAGGTGCCGATGGTGCCGGTGACCAGGTTGTAGAAGATCGTCGGCGTCATGAACGGCAGCGTCACGTGCCGGAACCGTGCCCAGGTCCCGCCGCCGTCGATCGCGACGGCCTCGTACAACTGCCGCGGTACGCCCTGCAGGCCGGCCAGGAAGATCACCATCGCGTTCCCGAAGCCCCACGTGCTCATCAGGATCAGCGACGGTACGGCGCTCTGCTCGCCGTAGATCCAGCTCGACGTCGGCATCCCCGCCTGGCGGAGCATGCTGTTCAGCAGACCGAAGTCGGGGTTGAAGATCCAGATCCACAGCACCGAGCTCGCGACCGCCGGCACCAGCGTCGGCAGGTAGTAGATCGTCCGCCACAGGCCCCGGCCCCGGATGCCCTGGTTGACCAGCATCGCGACGACGAACCCGACGAGCAGCGTGAGCGGTACTACGCCGAGCGTGTAGTAGGTCGTGACGTTCAACGACTTCCAGAACAACGGGTCGTGGCCCAGCTGCCGGTAGTTGCCGAGGCCAATGAATCGTGCCGGTGCGCCGATCTGCCAGTCCGTCAGGCTGAAGAACAGCGACGCGATCATCGGGCCGATGGTGAAGATCAGGAAGCCCAGGATCGCAGGTGCCGCGAGCAACCATCCCCAGCGTCGTTCTGCTCTCATCAGCTGCCGTTGGTGGGGTACGTACCCTGCAGGAGACCGCCGTTCAGCTTCGCGGCCAGCGGCTTGAGTACCTCGGTGGCCGGGGTCTTGCCCTGCTGGATGACCTGGATCGCGGGCGTCAGCACCTTGTCGATCGCCTCGATGTTGCGCAGCTTCTGGTAGAAGTACGGCGCCGAGTTGTTCATCGTGTAGTCGACGCCGGCGGCCTTGTACTCCGCCGGATGCGCGTCGTTCTTCGTCCAGACGTCGATGTCCTTCGGGTCGGTGTAGTACCGCTTCTCCAGCGGCATCCACAGCCCGGTGCTGAACAGGTCGACCTTGGTCGGGTTGTCGTGGAACAGGTACAGCTCGACGGCTTCCTGCTCGTGCTTGGTCGATGAGAAGATCGCGGTCGCGCCGCCGAGCGTGATCGTCATCGGCTTGCTGTACTTCGGCAGCACGCCCATCCCGAACTCGAGCTTGCCCTGGGCAAGATCCAGCAGGGTCCACTGCCCGTCGATGACCATCGCCACGCGGCGGGTCTTGAGCTGCACCGTCGTACTCGGCGCGTTGTTGCCGAGCTGGGCCGGTGTCGGCGCGACGCGGTGCTTGTACATCAGGTCGGCGAGGTTCTGGAACACCTCGATCGCCTCGGGACTGTCCAGCATGGACTTGCGACCGGTGTCGTCGGCGAAGTTGATGCCGCGGCTGAGGAGCAGCGGCTGGTACACCGTCGGCCCGAGTCCGGCAGAGACGCCGTACTGCCGGATCCGCTTCGGGTCGAAGCCGTCCTCGTCGGGGTGCTTGCCGTTCTGGTCGAGGGTGAGCTTGTACGCGTTCTGGACGAAGGTGTCCCAGCTCCACGCCTTGTCCGCCTCGGCCGGCGGCGTCTCGACGCCGGCATCCTTCAGCGCCGCCTTGCTGTACCACAGCGACATGATCTCGTTGGCGCTCTGGGTGCCGTACGTCTTGCCCTTGTCCCACCAGAAGTAGGTGCCGGGCAGCCGGTTCGCCAGGTCCGGGTACTTGTCGAAGTACGGGTAGAGGTTGACGAGTTTTCCCTGCTCGGCAAGGCGATAGCCCATCGGGCTCTGCATGTAGCAGAGGTCGGGCTGGCGGTTGCTCGCGACCAGCGCGTTCAGCTTGGTGTCGTAGTCGGCCGGGGTGAACACCGGCTTGACCGTGACACCGGAGTTCTCCTGCTCGAACGCCTTGAGCATGTTCGAGATCGCCTTCTGCTCCGCGGTCGAGCCCCAGAACATGAACTGCAGATCCTTGGACCCGCCGCCGGAGCCCGAGCCGCTGTCGCCGAGCGACTTCCCGCTGCAGCCGGCCAGCCCGGCGAGTGTGGCCAGCCCGCCGAGCTGCAGCGCGCGGCGCCGTCCGAAGGTAGTTGCTGACATGAGAGCCCTCCTCGGGCAGTGAACACGGCCACCGAAACACGGCGGCAACATGTTTCCTGACAATAGGAGCGGAGCCGAAATCGGTCAAGGGTCAACGTTGTAACAGGAGCGAATCGGCGGCCCTGGCAGGTATGGTTGTTTCCGGAAACACTGGCACTGAGGAGGTCGGTTGAGTCAGGAGCGGCGGGCAACGGTCAGGGATGTCGCGGCCCGGGCGGGGGTGTCACCGGGCACGGTGTCGAAGGCACTCAACGGCACCGGCCAGATCAGCGAGGCGACCCGGGAGCGGATCCGGCAGGCCGCCGAGGAGATCGACTTCCGGCCGAACGCGCTGGCCCGCAGCGTGTTCGAGCGGCGCAGCTACACGGTCGGGATGATCACCACCGACAGCTTCGAGCGGTTCAGCGTCCCGGTGATGCTCGGCGCGGAGGACGCGCTCGGGGCCGGCCGGATCTCGGTGTTCCTCTGCGACAGCCGCGGCGATCCGATCCGCGAGCGGCATTACGTCGACGTCCTGCTCGGCCGCAGGGTCGACGGGTTCATCGTCACCGGCCGCAACTTCAACCGCCGGCCTCCGCTGGCGGGCGCGCGCGACGTACCGGTCGTGTATGCGTTGACGCCGTCGGCCGACGACAAGGACTGCTCGGTCGTCGTCGACGACACCGCGTCCGGACGACTGGTCGCGGAGCATCTACTCCGGATCGGCCGGACCAAGATCGCGCACGTCACCGGACCGGAGCGCTTCGATCCGGCACGGCGCCGGCACGCGGGCCTCACCTCGGCGCTCGCCGCGGCCGGGCTCGAGCTGACCGGCATGGCGATGTACGGCGGCTGGACCGAGGCATGGGGCCGGCAGGCGACGCACATCCTGTTCCGCGAGAACCCGGACATCGACGCGATCCACTACGGCAGCGATCTCCTCGCCCGCGGCGGCGCTGATGCCCTGCGGGAGCTCGGCCGCCGCATCCCGGAGGACGTCGCGATCACCGGCACGGACAACTGGGAGCTGATTGCCGAGGGCGCCCGTCCGCCGCTGACGTCGGTGGACCTGCGGCTCGCGGACGTCGGCCGGGTGGCCGCCCAACGGTTGCTCGACGCAATCGAGGGACGGCCGCACGCCGGCCTCGAGCAGGTGCCTTGTCAGCTCGTCGTCCGCGCCTCGACCGACGAGACCGCGGGCTGATACGGCAACCACACCTTCATCGGGCCGACGTCGCGGTTGGCCCATTGGTAGTACGGCAGCGCCGTCACCTGGACGGCGTCGCCGAGCGCTGCCGGTACGTCGGCGTACAACTCGCTCTGTGGTTGCCAGGTGGCGCCGCGGGCAGTGATGCGGTCAGTGCCCGGTACGTCGTCCAGCGTGCTGCCGATCAGGACCAGGTCGTCGACGAGCACGGTCTGGTCGGCCTGCTCGACGGCGTACAGGAGGGGGCCGCGGCAGATGGCGACCGAGCCGCGGATACCTTCGACCCGCGGGTGACCGTGGACGAGGCGCGGCGCCATCGGCAGGTTGAGGACGATGCGATCGCCGGCCTGCCAGGCCCGGCGGACCGTGGCGTAGGCGCCTGCAACGCCTGGGACGACCTCATCGCCGACCGTGATCTCGGCCCCGGCGGACCATGCCGGGATCCGCAAGCTGATCGCGGTCTCGGCAGGCTCGTCGACGGTGATGACGACGCGACCGGACAACGGGTAGTCGGTGGTGACGCTCAATCGAAGGTCGCCCACGGTGATCGAGCCGGCGGCGTACTGGTGGATCTGCACACCACGCTCGTTGCTGGTGGCAACGTAGTGCTGGAGTGAGGCGAACGTTCGCATCAGGTTGGTCGGGCAACAGCTGGTCCCGAACCACGGCTGGCGCCCGTTGCCCGGGGCCCGCTTGTCGGCATCGTCGGAGTCGGCACGAACCTGCAACGCGTTCACATAGAAGTACTTCGACCGATCGAGCGAGACCCCAGGCAGTACGGCGTTGTACAGCTGCCACTCGATCAGATCGGCGTACTGCGCCTTGCCCGTTGCCAGGAGCAACCGCCAGCTCCATTGCAGACTGGCGACTGCCGCGCAGGTCTCCCCGTACGCGACGTCGTTGGGCAGCTCGTACGGATTGCCGAACGACTCACCGTCCCAGCGGCTGCCGAGGCCGCCGTTGACGTACATCTTCGTCCGCACCATGTTCTGCCATTGCGTCTCGAGCGACGCGAGCAGCTCCGTGTCGCCGGTCTCGATCGCGACATCGGTGGCGCCGGCCGCGAGGTAGATCGCGCGGACCGCGTGCCCTTCGGGCGCGACGGTCTCCCGGACCGGGATCCGGTCCGACAGGTACGCCGCGCGGCCCGGGTTGCCAGGGGCAAGGATCGATCGGCCGTGCGCGTCGACGAAGTACTTCGCCTGATCGAGGTACCGCTGCTCGCCGGTCGCGCGATAGAGCTCGACCATCGCCAACTCGGCGACCGGGTGACCGCAGAACCCCTCGCGCTGCCCAGGTCCGGTGCCGAACGTCCGCTGCAGGTGATCGCCCGCCCGCCGCGCGACGTCGAGCAACGCGGTCCGCCCGGTCGCCCGGTACTGCGCGACCGCGGACTGGATCATCGCGCCCATGTTGAAGATCTCGTGGTCGAAGTCGAGCTGCCCGTACCGCTCGTCGCGCCGTCCCGACTGCACGAACGTGCCGAGGTATCCGTCCTCGTCCTGCGCCGCCGCGATCAACGCCGTCCGCGCCTCCAACCAGTCGGCCAGCCGTGGGTCCGAGCTCCGGCCGGCCTCCCACGCGACCGCCTCGAGCCACTTGTACGCCTCGCCGTCCTCGTAGTTCGGCCCGTGGTACTCCGCATCCTTCACCCCCTTGGCGACATTGCGGAAGTTGTCCCACTGCTCCTCGAGATGCTCGGCGCCCTTCGGGATCGAGACCGTCCCGTTGGTTGCCTGCAGATCGCCGAGGAAGCTGCCGTCGAGTCGTACGTCGCGCAGGCCGAGCGGGCGCAGCGCGGTCTCCGCCACCGGTGCGGCCGGTCCCTGATCTGTCGTCGTCACGGCCCCATCCTGACAAGCGGGGCACGGTCAAGGCAACATGTTTCCGCGTTTTCCTTACCCGGCCAGCTCGTTGCAGATGTCCCAGGCAGCCTGACGCAGCACAGCGGCGGTGTCCGGGTCGAGGCCCTTGACCGGTACGTCGATGCCGACGGGGTCCTCCTGCAGGAGAGCGATCAGGAAGACGCACGCAGCGAGATAGCTGCCGGCCAGAGCGGGATGGCTGTTGTCCGCGTCGTGCAGCGCAGGCTCAGCGTGCGTCGCGAGGAACCGCTCCCAGACCGGTCCGACCGGGATCAGACTCGCCCCGAGCTCGATCGCGGCCCCGCCGTACGCATCGGTGAGCGCCTGCTGCGTCTCCGGTGCGTTCCGCCGCGCCCAGGTCAGGTACAGCGCAGTCCGCACGCCGGCCGCGGTGATCGCTGCGTCGAAGTCACGCACACTCTCCCGGAACCGGGCCGGACTCTTGATCGGCAGCGTGCTCTGCTCCTGCAGTACGACGGTGTCGAACCCGCCGCCGGCGATCGCCTCGAGCGCCTTGCCCGCGTTGAGATGCTGCCGCAGCGAGGCACCACCCGCCGAGATCAGCTTGTGCTCGACCTCGATCCCCCGCGCACCGGCCAGTCCCTTGATCAACCCAGGCAGGTTGTTCCGCGAGGTGAAGCTGTTACCCACAAAGAGAATCCGCACAAAGCCGGACGTTACTATGCCCGGATGACGGCTGGGCTCCGGATCGTGCCGGTGGAGGACGACACCACGCTGCTGGACTGGCAGCGGGTGCACAACGAGATCATCCCGACGGCGCCGCTGTCGGTCGCCGACATCCGCGAGCGAGTGACGCGAAATGTGCTCGAGGTGGCGTACGACGACGACGTACTGGTGGGATGCTCGACCGTGCGGCCGCCGTCAGAGGAGACCAGGGCGGTGACCGTGATCGCCCGGGTGCTGCCGGAGTTCCGGCGGCGCGGGTTCGGCGACGCGATCTATCAGCACTGCCTGCACCGCGGGCAGCAGTTGGGTGACACCTTCGAGACACACATCCTCGCCAGCAACGAGGACGGACTGCGGTTCGCGAAGGCGCACGGGTTCGTCGAGGTGGAGACGTACCTGCTGCCCGGCGACACGATCCCCTTTGTCGAACTACGGTTGGGCGAGTGACGATGCGCTTTTCGATCAACATTCCGAACTTCGGTGACTTCGCCGACGCCCCCACGGTCGCGCGGGTCGCGGCCGCCGCCGAGGAGGCCGGCTGGGACGGGCTCTTCTTCTGGGACCACGTCGTGCACAGCAAGGAGCAGCGGCGCGGGCAGCCGTTCGGCGACCCGTGGATGCTGATGACGGCGGCCGCGCTGGCGACGTCGCGGATCAAGCTCGGTCCGCTGGTCACGCCGGTCGCGCGGCGGCGGCCCGAGCAGCTCGCACGGCAGGTCGCCACGCTGGACGCGATGAGCGGCGGCCGGGTGATCTTCGGCGCGGGGCTCGGTGGACCGATCGCGGACGAGTTCGGCAGCTTCGGCGACGAGACCGATCCGAAGGTGCTGGCCGAGCGGCTGGACGAGGGTCTCGACCTGCTGGCGGCGTACTGGGCCGGTGACCGGGTCGACCACACCGGCAAGCACTACCAGGTCGACGATGTGGAGCTGCTGCCGGCGACGGTCCAGACACCACGGCCGCCGGTGTGGATCGCCGGCTACTGGCCGCGGAAGGCTCCGATGCGGCGAGCTGCGCGATGGGACGGCGCCGTACCGCTGTTCACGAGCGCCAACCACGGCGAGGCCCCACCCGTCGACGAGTTGCGAGAGCTGGTTGCCTTCATCCAGGCGCAGCGCGAGGACCGGAGTACGTCGTACGACGTGATCGTCGGCGGGATCAGCCCGGCGGACGCGGCTCAGTCCCGCGCTCTGGTCGAGCCCCTGGCCGAGGCGGGCGCGACCTGGTGGGACGAGCGGCAACTCATCCGCGGCAACGACTTCTACCGCCTCGAGCCGGTCCTGCGCCGAATCGAACAGGGCCCACCGAGCCTCAGCTGACCCGCACGGCAGCCCGCATCGCCTCGCTTCGGTGCGAGTTGAGAAGCTTGGCGTATGAACGACGAGGATCCGTCCTGCTGCGCGCCTTCCCGTGGTGAGGTGTCGTCGCCTCCTCCGGCCCCGGCGGAGCGCGGTGAGCACGGGGTCGAGCAGGTGATGCTCGAGGGTGGCACGTTCGCGATGGGCAACAGCAACGGCGACGAGAACGCCGCCGACGGCGAGACGCCGGTGCACACGGTCGAGCTGGCGCCGTACAGCATCGATGCGACGAGTGTGACGAACGCGGACTTCGCACGGTTCGTCGACGCGACCGGCTACCGGACGGAGGCGGAGATTTTCGGGTACTCCGCGGTATTCCATCTCGCCCTGGCCGCCGAGCCGGACGAGCTGATGGGCCCGGCGTCCGGTACGCCGTGGTGGGCCGGGGTCCGCAGCGCCGACTGGCGGCACCCGGGCGGATCGCGATCCGACCTGGACGGGCTCGACGAGCATCCCGTCGTCCATGTGAGCTGGAACGACGCGGTCGCGTACTGCAAGTGGGGACAGCGGCGGCTGCCGACGGAGGCCGAGTGGGAGTACGCGTCCCGTGGCGGCCTCGACGGCCGGCGGTACCCGTGGGGCGACGAGCTCATCGACGACGAGTGGCGCTGCAACATCTGGCAGGGCGACTTCCCGGGGACGAACACCGAGGAGGACGGCTTCCTCACCACGGCGCCGGTCCGTACCTTCCAGCCGAACGGCTACGGACTGTGGCAGACGGTCGGGAACGTGTGGGAATGGTGCGCGGACTGGTTCGGCCCGCGGTACTACAAGTTCTCCCCCGCCGAGAATCCACCCGGACCGTCGCTCGGCGCGGCCCGGGTGATGCGCGGCGGCTCGTACCTCTGCCACGACTCGTACTGCAACCGCTACCGCAACGCCGCCCGTTCGTCGAACACCCCGGAGTCCTCGATGGGCAACGCCGGCTTCCGCACCGTCGGACTCACGCGTCCTGAGTGACGGCAGGCTTCCGCAGTCCCGGCGTACTGGCGGCGACTGCGGCAACCGCTGCGACACACAGCAGCGCACCGGATGCGAGAGATGCGACGGGTGACGTGAGCTGCGCGACCACACCGCCGCGCAGGTTGCCGAGGTCGGGACCCGCCTGGCCGACGATCTGCTCCGCGGCGCTGACCCGGCCGAGCAACTCCGAAGGCGTGTGCAGCTGAACGATCGTGCTCCGCGAGACGACAGCGACCGTGTCCGCGGCACCAGCGAACGCCAGACACACCAACGCCAGCCACGGGGCCGGTGAGAAGGCGAACAACAGCAACGCGATCCCCCAGCCCGCCGACCCGCACAGCATCACGAGCCCGTGCCGCGGCAGGCGTGTGAACGAACCGGAGAACAACGACGCGGCGACCCCACCGACGGCGATCGCGGTCAGGAACAACCCCAGCGTCCGCGGGTTGTTGCCGAACCGCTCCGCATTGATCACCGGGAACAAGCTGATCGGCATCGACAAGACAGTCGCCGCCAGATCGGTGATCAGCGCCCCACGGATCACCGGCGTCGACGCCACGAACGTCAACCCGTCCCACACCCCACGCAGTCCCGGCTTGGCGGTCCCCTCGATCTGCATCCGGGGAAGTCCGAGTACGCCGTACAGCGCGGCGAGGAAACTGAGCGCGTCGATCAGGTAGCAGACGCCGACGCCCCAGACGCCGATGATCACGCCGCCGAGCGCCGGTCCGATCAGCATCGCACCCTGGAACCCGATCCGGTTGAGCGCGATCCCGGCGGCGAGCTGATCGCGCGACAGCAGCTGCGGCAGCACGGTCCGCGCCACCGGGCCGGCGGTCGCACCGAACGCCGCCTGTACGGCGATGAGCGCGAGGAGCACGCCGACGGGCACGCGGCCGATCAGCAACTGGCTCGCCATCACGGTCGCTGTGAGCAACTGTCCGCAGGTGGTGATCAGATAGATCCGCCGGCGTTCGAGCCGGTCGACGAGGCTGCCCGCGAACAGGCCGAGCACGATCAGCGGCAGTGCCTGCGCCAGGCCGACCGCACCGGTCCAGGCCGGGCTCGAGGTCTGGTCCCAGACCTGGAACATCACCGCGACGAACGTGAGCTGACCGCCGAACCCGGACAGCACCTGGCCGATCCACAGCCGTCGGTACGGCACCACGCGCAGCGGGGCGAGGTCGATGAACGCGTGCTTCACCGGTCGGCCTCCGGCAGCTTCTCGGTGATGCGGTCGTGAAAGCTCTTCCGGGCCAGGGCTTGTTCGATGTCCTGGACCACCTTGGTCATCGGGTAGGGCAGCTCCGCCTCGAGCTCGGCGATCGCGGCCTCGGTCGCCCGCCACTCGGCGGTCAGCAGCTCGACGAGCTTCTTCGACCTGGCCGTGAGCGTGACCTTCTTGCTGCGCGCGTCCGCGCCGGGCACGGTCCGGACCAGGCCGGCGGTGCGCATCGCGGACACCTTCTGACTGAGCGCGGAGTGCGTCCGCCCGATCGCGTCGGCCAGCTCGGTGATCGTCATCGGGCCCTTGAGGTGCAGCTGGATCAGCTCGCGCACATAGCTCGGCTTCAGGCCTTTGATCTCCCGGTCGGCGTAGATCCGCCCGATCTCGGCATCCATCCGGCCCAGCAGTTCATGCAGCGGCCGCCAAAGACTCTGCTCGGTGGGGTCGTCCATGGGCCGATCATAACAGTACTTATATAAGTGCTGTCACTTCTGGTCGCGGCCAGACCAGCGCGTGCTGGCCGCCGACCCTCGTGAACGCGCCGCCCGGGAACGCCGCGCCGTACGCCTGCTCGAAACCGGCCCGGCTCAGGTACCGGTCGCTGACGCGGTGATCGAGCCAGTCGCCGGTGCCGAGCCGGAAGATCTCCCAGGCGTCGGGGTTGCGGTGGATCAGGTTGCGGGCGAGCTTGCGGACCTCGCCGCCGTACAGCCACCAGCGCGGGTTCGCGGGGCGCGGCGAGACAGTGTCGGTGAGGGCGGCGCGACCGCCGACGCCGACCAGGGAGCGGATGTGCCGGAGGACGGCCGGGAGGTCGGTGACGTGATGGAGGGTCGCGGAACTGGTGACGAAGTCGTACTGCCCGGCGGTGTCGAGGATGCTGGACTCGAGGTACGTGATGTTCGGCCGCGGGCGCTTGCGGCGGGCGAGGCGGATCATCGGGCCGGAGAGGTCGATGGCATCGACCTGGTCGAAGTACTCCGCCAGCACGATCGCGTGCCGGCCGGCGCCGCAGCCGAGATCTATGGCGCGGCGGCGGCGTTCGGGAAGGACGGTCGGGAGCCAGTCCGCGACGGCATCCTCGGTCAGTTCGCCCAGTCGGTCAAACCGCTCCGCCAGGTGATCGAACGACTGCTCGCGCTCCATGTTCTTTGGATGCGGTCCGGCGGGAAAAGGTTGACATCCAGGTGGTGGCGAGGGCGGCGGACAGGATGCTGATCAGTGCGAGTACTGCGAAGCCGTAGCGGGTGTCGGTGTGGCCGGTGACGACCGAGGCGATCAGCATGACGACGATCGTTGCGGCGAGGCCGTATCCGTTGGCGATTCCGAACGCGTGGCCGACGCGCGACTCGTCCACAGAGGTCATCAGCAACGAGCGGGTCGCGATGCGGGCCTGGCCGAACAGGAACGCGCCGAGCAGGACGAGCGCCATCAGCGCAGGCACACCGAACAGCGGCTGAAGCACCAGCAAGCCACTACAGACCAGGAACCCGCCCGTCGCCAGTCTGAGATCACCCAGCCGAGCCGCGGACCGCCGGTACGCCGCCGCAGCCAGCAGGAACCCGGCGCCGCCCACAGCATCAACCACACCAAGCACAGCCGGCCCACGATGCCACTCCCCGATCAGCAACACAGGAAGCAAGGCGTTGAAGACGGTGACAACAACAAGCCCTTGCCCGAACAACAGAGCAAGCGCCCCAAGCGGAAGACCCGCGGTGGTCGCGCGCACCTCGGGAATGGTTGCCTGCAGCAACGCCTCGGGCTGCCTGGCAACGCGGTGTTTCGATCCCACCGCCAGGACCAGGACCGCGGACAGGGCGAAGGTGAGGGCGTTGAAGGTGAAGAGGGGTTTGGAGCCGAAGTACTGGAGGGCGATGCCGCCTAGTGAGGCGGACAAGAGCATGCCGGACTGGAGGGCTATTTCGTAGTGGGCGTTGAAGTGGCGGAGTTCGGTGGTGGGGACCCGTTCGCGGATCAGCGCGGCGCTCGCCGGGTTGAACTGGGCGGCGACGATCGCCAACGCGAAGTTGGTTGCGTAGACGAGGGGTTGCCGGGAAGCGCCCAGGGCGAGGCCGACCGGGAGCGCGAGAGCGGCCACCGCGCTGACCACGTCGCAGGTCACCCACAGGCGGCGCCGGTCGAAGCGGTCGGCCAGGCGGCCGAAGTGCGGCGAGAGGACCGCCTGCGGTACGGCGACGGCGATGAACAGCCAGCCGACGTCCAGCATCGACCCCTGCGCGCGGACGAGTAGCAACGCGGCGCCGAGGAGCTGGATGTTGTTGCCGAGGGCCGTGATGAACGCTGCGGGCAGCAGCAGTCTGGTGCGCGAAGTCACCTGACCAACGGTGTCAGCAAAACCTGACAGTCTCTGGCAGTGATTCCTTTACGATACGGCGGTTGCGTAAATCAGCCGGCCGGGCTACCGTTCTTTTCGACACCGCAGTAGCGAAAAGAGGATGGCGATGGTGGGACGAGGGCGGCCACGCGACGCCGGCGTCGAGGGGCGGGTGCTGGACGCCGCCATGACCGAGATGCGCGCCCGTGGGTACGACGGCATGTCGGTGGACCGGGTCGCCGAGCGGGCCGGGGTGGCGAAGACCACGATCTACCGGCGCTGGCCGAGCAAGGCCGAGCTGGTGGTCGCGATGATCGCCGGGCTGCGCAGCGCCGTGCCGTTCGAGCCGAGCGGCGACGCGCGACGCGACCTCACCGAGCTCGTCACCGGCATCGCCGCCACCCTCGAGGCCATCCCGACCACGCTGGTCGCCGACCTCACCGCCGCAGCCGCCCGCGAACCGCGCGTCGGCGACAGCGTCCGCGCCCTCTGGGGCGCGCGTCACGCGGCCGTCGCCGCAATCATCGCCCAGGCCCAGTCCGACGGGCTGCTGCTCGCGCACGCCGATCCCGGCGTCGTCGTCGACCAGCTGGTCGGACCGCTGTACTACCGGCTCCTCATCACGGGTGAGCCGATCGATCCCGCCTACGTGAGGGCGCTGGTGCTCAGCACTCTCGGACCGGAGAAGAAGTCATGAAGAAGTTCCTCGTTGTCCTCGGCAGCGTTCTCGTCCTGCTGGCCGGCTACACCGTCTACACGGTCGTCCGCCCGTTCACCCTGCACACCGAGCTCGACATCGACGCGTCCCCCGAGCAGGTCTGGAAGGTGCTCACGGACCGCCAGGCCTACCCGGAGTGGAATCCGTTCATCATCTCCTCGACCGGTGACCTGAAGGTCGGCGACAAGATCACCAACGTGCTCCGCGACACCAAGGGCGGCGAAACCAAGTTCACCCCGACGCTGCTCGCTGTCGTTCCCGGCAAGGAGCTCCGCTGGGTCGGCAAGGTGCCGCCGGGTGCGTTGTTCACCGGCGAGCATTCGTACCGGCTGACCGCCCTGCCGGGTGGCCGCACGCACCTGGTCCAGGAGGAGAAGTTCACCGGCGCGGCGATCCCGTTCACGCAGTCGATGCTGAAGAACACGATCAAGCCCCAGTTCGACGCCATGAACCGCGCCCTCGCCGCCCGAGCCCAGGGCGTAACAGCTAGCTGAGGCACCGACTCCGCTCCGATCCCGTCCGCTCGCCGAACCAGCCAATTTCGTGGGTCAGCCAGTCAATTTCGTGGGTCAGCCAGTCAAATCGGGGGTTTGCCACCGTCATTCAGGGTCAGGAACCCCAGATCTGGTGGGCAGACCCAGCAAACTGGCTGGTTCACCCATCAAATGCGCGCGGGGGTGGGAGAGGTGCGCTAGCCGAGTGAGGGTGTGGTTGCTGCCGCGATGAGGAGTTCGGGGGCTGTGGTGAGGCGGACGGACCAGATGTCCAGGGTGCCGGCGGCGTTGCGGACCGGGTAGAGGAGGGTGGAGTTTCCCTGCCAGACGGGCTGGTCGTCGATGGAGCGAGGTTCGGCCGGGTGGGTGATCCGGTGGGTGGTCGGGTCGAGGATCGCCAGCCGCCAGGTGCCGGTGGCAACCTTCTGCTTGAAGGCGATCCGCCGGCCGTCGGGTGACAGGGACGGGCATTCGACGTTCTCGGCGATCGCGGTGCCGCGGTACGCGCGGTAGTCGGCCTCGATCAGGTAGGTCTTCCCCTTGCTGCCCAGCGTCACGTAGAAGCGGTTGCCATCGGCGCCGAAGGTGATGCCCCAGTAGTTCACGTCCGAGGCGAAGTACCGCTTCCCGTGCACGAAGACCGCGAGCTCCTCGATGGTCTTCACCAATCGCCCGGTGTCCACCTCGTAGAGCCCGGTCCGGGTGGAGAAGCCGGTCGCGGCGTACGAGTCCCCGGTGACGAAGAGGGTCCAGTTCACGATGCGCCCGTCCGGCGAGACCCGGGCCCGGCTCGGTGTCCCCGGCAACGTCTCGCGATGCAGTTCGCGCAGGTTCGTATCCAGCACGATCATCTCCGTCAACGGCGGCAGCGAGCCCGGCCTCAGTCGCAAACAGATCGCCGTACTGCCGGCCGCGGCGAACCGGTCGCAGTGCAGCTCCCCCACGCGCCGGGCCGCGCCTGGATCCCCCACCGGTACGGCGGCCAACTTGCCGGAGTCGGGTCCATCGGCGAGGTTGCGGAAGAAGAGGGTCTTAGCATCGAGCGTCATCGGCTGACCGGTGAGAACCGGTACGGCGTTCGCGGTCGCGCCACCGCTGCGGGCCTGGATGACGTACGTGATCGCTCCACCGAGGAGCGCGAGGACAGCGACCGCAGTGAGGAGGAGTCGGCGGCTCATCGGCGTACCTCCAGGGGTTTGAAGACCGCTGCGGCGATGGTGACTGCAAGCAGGGCGAGCGTGACGGCGAGGATGGCAGGGCGGAGGTCCCAGAGGGTCCAGAGCAGGCCGACGGTGACGGCGGCGGCCATTCGCGCCACGGCTTGGCCGGTCTGCAGTACGGCGAGGCCGCTGGCGCGGAGGTGTTCGGGAACGAGTGGCCCGACCGCCGCGGGGAGTACGCCGTCGGTCGCGGCATAGAAGGTTCCGTGGAGGGCGAGGACGATCCACCAACTGCCGGTCGGGCTGCAGATGATCAGCAGGGCGAGGATCAGGGCCAGATGGCCGCCGAGGAAGATCTTCCAGCGGCCGATGCGGTCGCCGAGGCGGCCGAGTGGGATGGCGAGCAGGAGGAAGGTGCCGGCTGTGCCGAGTGGCAGCAGGGGGAAGAGGTTGGTGTTGATATCCCATCGGCGCTGCACGGCGAGGTACACGAACGAGTCGGTGATCGTGAACAGACCGAGCGCAGCCGCCCAGAGACAGCATCGCCGGAAGCTCCGGTCCCGCAGCAGACCGAAGACCGGCAGCTGAGCTGGTGTCGGTGATGGAGGCGAGTGGTCTCGGACGAAGGTAGTCAGGACGATGACGGCACAGGCCGCCAGGCAGAAGCTGGTGACGAAGATCGAGTTGTAGTCGCCGAGGCTGGCCCACAGCACCGCCGTGGCGACCAGCGGGCCGAGGAAGGCGCCGACTGTGTCCAGCGCGCGATGGACACCGAACGAGCGGCCCATCGTCTCCGGCGCGCTGCTCAACGAGATCAGCGCGTCCCGGGGCGCCGTCCGGATCCCCTTGCCCGCGCGGTCGATGGCGAGCACCGCGCCGATCGCCGGCACCGTGGACCCGGCCGCGAGAAACCCGAGTTTCGAGATCGCCGAGAGCGCGTAGCCGATGCCGGCGACGGTCTTCAACCGTTGCCAGCGGTCGGCCAGATGTCCGCCGGCCAGGCGCAGTACCGCGGTCGCTCCGGCGTACAAGCCGTCGAGCAGGCCGAACTGCAGCGGGTTCAGCCCGAGCCCGAAGACCAGGTACAACGGCAGGATCGCGGTCACCATCTCGGCCGACACGTCGGTCACCAGGCTGACGATGCCGAGGGCAACGACATTCCCGGGGACCCGCCGCAGCGGTGTCCGCAGCGGGCCGACGGACGCGAGGTACATCAGTGGCAGGTGTACGTCGGGCTGCTGTCCAGGACCTTCCCGTCCAGACCGATCAGCTGGCTGGTGAACGTCGTGTCGGTCATCGAGAGCTTCAGCACCCCGAAGTCCGAGATGATCTTCGCGGTCGCGGGATGCGCGGAGTGCACCGGGTACAACGGCGCTCCGCCCATGCCGCCGATGATCTGCATCGGTCCGTTCGGATCCGGGGTGCCGTTCGCGTTCTGCGGCAGGAAGCGTTCGTAGTGGTGGTCGTGCCCGTTCAGCACGAGGTCGGCCTTGGCGGACACCAGAGTCTGCCACAGCGGCGCGGCGTCGGGATTGTCGCCGTGGTCACCCGAACTGAAGCGGGGATGATGGTAGTACGCCGCGATGCAGCCCTTCGTGTTCTTCGCGAGGTCCTGCTTCAGCCAGGTCAGCTGGGCCGGCTCGCGCAGGTCGTCCTCCTTCACGAAGTCGTTCGAGTCGAGCGCGACGAAGTGCCAGTTGCCGAGCTCCCAGCTGTAGTAGTTCTTGCCCTGCGGCGTCGCGATCGAGCCGAAGTACTTGTGATACCCGTCGAACGGCACGTCGTCGTAGGTCTCGTGGTTGCCGGGGATCGGATGCGTGATGTTCTTGAACTTGCCCCAGGTCTTCGCGTAGTAGTTCTGGAAGTCCGACAAGTGCGCGTCGTCGTACTGGTTGTCGCCGATCGTCAGCACCGCGGCCGGTTTGATCGCCTCGACCAGCTTGGCGGTCTTCGGATGGATGCAGCTCGAGTCGGACGCCGTGCAGCGGTCCGCGATGTCGCCGGCCGCCGCCAGCACGAAGCCGCCGGTGCCACCCGCGCTCGTCGTGACCGTGATCGGATCACTCGCCGCCGACACGTTGCCGGCCAGGTCCCGCGCCCGCACCGAGTAGCGGTACGACGTGTTCGCGGTCAGCCCGGTGTCGTTGTACTGCGTCCCGGGTGTCGACGCGACGACACTGCCATCACGCAGTACGTCGTACCCGCTCACCCCCACGTTGTCGATCGAGGCAGACCAACTGAGGGCGACCGAGGCGGCCGTGGCGCCGGTGCTCTTCAGGCCGGTCGGGACGGTCGGAGCCTCGGTGTCGCCAGTCGAGTCTGTCGTTCCGTAGACCTCCAGCTCCCACAGCGAGTAGCCGTACGACGTTGCGCGCTGGGTGCCGACCAAGCGGAGATACCGGCCGTGCGCCTGCAGGCCGGTCAGGTCGTCGGTCGCACCGTTGCCATTCGCAACCTCCTTGACCGAACTGAACGTGGTCCCGTCGTCGGAGACCTCGATCCGGTACGCCTTCGCGTACGCGGCTTCCCAGCTGAGCTTGACCCGGCCGATCGTGGCCGGCTGGCCGAGATCGACCCGGATCCACTGTGGATCGGAACTCTCGGCACTGGCCCAGCGGGTCGACGTGTTGCCGTCGACCGCACGGACCGCGGCCAGGGTGTCGCTTTCGATGCTTGAGGCAATGACCGGTTTGCCCTGCGAGAGCAGGGTGTCTGCGTTGGTCCGGGCATCGGCGACGGAGCCACCTAGCGCGGCAAGCAGACCGGCGGGCAGCACCAGCGCAAGTAGACGCAATCTCATGATGTACCTCCGGGGGCGCGGAGCAGAATTGTTAGGAAGGTTACCTAACAGTTGCCGGACGGTAAACCCTTGGCGCCGGTTGATGCGCTGAGTGCATCAACCGGTACCATAAGATTCATTGGACGGATGATCAGCCGGCTGGTTGAGTCGACGGTATGGAGATGCGCGGATTGGGACGAGCAGGGATCGAGGTCAGCCCGGCCGGATTCGGGTGCTGGGCGATCGGCGGTCCGTTCAGCAACCCGGCCGGTGAACCGCTGGGCTGGGGCGAGGTCGACGACGACGAGTCGGTGCGGGCGATCCGGCGGGCGGTCGAGCTCGGGGTGACCTTCTTCGACACCGCCGATGTGTACGGCGCGGGTCACAGCGAGCGGGTGCTCGGGAAGGCGCTCGCGGGCCTGCGCGACCAGGTGGTGATCGCCACCAAGTGGGGCAATCTGTTCGACGAGTCGACCCGGATCATGGACGGCCGGGACGCGACACCGGAGTACGTGCACAAGGCCGTCCGGGCTTCGCTCGAGCGGCTCGGGACCGACTATCTGGATCTGTATCAGCTGCACTACGACACCACCGACGAGATCGCGTTGCCGCTCCGCGAGGCGTGCGAGGAGCTCGTGCGCGAAGGGCTGATCCGCGGCTACGCGTGGAGCACCGACACCCTGCACAGCGCGGAGCTCTTCGCCCAGGGCGAGCACTGCGCCGCCGTACAGCACGAGGCGAGCGTTCTGCACGACGCTCCGGACATCTTCGCGCTCTGCGAGCGCGAGAACCTGGCGAGCATCAACCGCACCCCGCTCGGGATGGGGATCCTCGGCCGTCGCGACGCGAGCAGCCCGGCGACCGGCGCGGACATCCGGACGCTGCCGCCGGCCTGGCTGCGGTACTTCACCGAGGGCGGCGCACCGGCACCTGAGTGGTGGGACAAGGTCTCGGCGATCCGCGAGCTCCTGCAGAGCGACGGGCGGACGCTGGCACAGGGCGCTCTCGCGTGGCTGTGGGCGCGGAGTCCGAAGACGGTGCCGATCCCCGGCTTCCGGACGGTCGCACAGGCCGAGGAGAACGCCCGCGCAATGGCGTTCGGCCCGCTCAAGAGCGACCAGATGACGGAGATCGCCGCGCTCCTCGCGAACTAGTCACCCCCACCCTCGGCCCGGCAACCGCTCAGCAGCGGTTCCGGGCCGAGGTCTTGTCACCGCCGTGGTTTATCGATATACATCTGAGCAGCGACCTCCCCCGCGTGACGAGGTGGACCGTGGTGTCAGACGACCGGCTTGGTGGTACCGCGCAGGATCAGGCGGGCCGGCGCGACCAGTTCCTGTGGATCGCCGCTCGGGCCGCCGCCGATCTGGGCCATCAGCAGCGCGACGATCGAGTCCGCCATCTCCTCGTGTCCCGGGTTGATGCTGGACAGCGCCGGGACCAGGTACGGCGCCTCGTCGATGTCGTCGAAGCCGATCACCTGGACGTCCTCCGGAACCCGCAGATTCGCATCGGCCAGGGCCCGAAGCGCGCCCAGGGCAACCACATCGGTCAGCGCGAACACCGCGTCGAAACCGATCCGGCGATCGAGCAACGACCGGATCGCGTCGTACCCCTGCTGCATCGTGAAGTGACAGCGGACCGTCAGCTCCGGATCGATCGGTACGCCGGCGTCGGTGTGCGCGAGCCCGTAGCCCTCCGCGCGAAGGGCCGGCATGTTCGCGGTCCAGTCGGGATTGCCGCCGAGCATCGCGATCCGTCTTGCACCAGTGGCGAGCAGATGGGCAGTGGCCTGCCGGGCACCGTCGACGTTGTCCATCATCACGTGCTCGTACTTCGACGGCAGCGCCCGCTCGCCGATCATCACGACCGGCGCGTCGTTGCGGAGCTGGGTCAGCTCGGCCGGGTCGCTGTCGACCACGCTGAGGACCAGACCGTCGTACATCCGCAGCCGGGAGAACGAGACCGCGTCGGCCTCGCCCTCGCGGCTGGCGCCGGTGCGCTCCATCACGATGCGCAGCCCGTGCGCCTCGAACCGGTCCGCGAGCCGGCCGGCCAGCTGGGCGAAGTACGGGCGCTCGAGCTCCGGGACCGCGAGGCCGACCACACCTGTGCGGCCCGCGCGCAGGTGCCGGGCGGCCAGGTTGACCTGGTACCCGAGGTCGCCGATCGCGGCCAGGACCCGTTCGCGCGTCGCGGCGCCGACCCGCGGCCGCCCGTTGATCACGTTCGACACGGTCATCGTGGACACCCCCGCGGACCGCGCGACATCGGCCATCGTCACGGCGGTCGTCCCCTTCTTCATGTCGCCTACCCTACGTAAAAGAGGAGCTACCTGTTGTCCACAGCATCTGCAGCCCGGGTCGTGATCGATCTCGACGTGCCGGGTCCGACCATCAGCCGGCATCTGTACGGTCACTTCGCCGAGCACCTCGGGAGGTGTATCTACGGGGGTTTCTACGTCGGTGAGGACTCCGGGCTGCCGAACGAGGGCGGTATCCGGCTCGATGTGGTCGAGGCCCTGCGGGCGCTGGAGATCCCGAACCTGCGCTGGCCGGGCGGGTGCTTCGCGGACGAGTACCACTGGCAGGACGGCATCGGGCCGAAGGCGGACCGGCCGTCGATGGTGAACACGCATTGGGGCAACGTCGAGGAGAACAACCACTTCGGCACCCACGAGTTCCTGGCGTTGTGCGAGCTGCTCGGCGCGGCGCCGTACGTGAACGGGAACGTCGGCAGCGGGACCGTGCGGGAGATGAGCGAGTGGGTCGAGTACCTGACCCGCGACGGCGACAGCCCGATGGTCCGCGAGCGCAAGGCGAACGGCCGGGACGAGCCGTGGAAGGTGCCGTTCTGGGGGATCGGCAACGAGACCTGGGGCTGCGGCGGGAACATGCGGGCCGAGGCGTACGCCGACCTGGCCCGCCAGTACGCGACGTTCCTGAAGGACCACGGCGACAACAAGCTGTACCGGATCGCGGCCGGCGCCTCCGACGACGATCTGGCCTGGACCGAGGCGTTGCTGAAGGCGGTCAGCTGCTTGGGCTGTGAACGCGGTCCGAAGAACCTCTTCCAGGCGATCTCGGTCCACTACTACACGGTCGCGGGGACGTGGGACCACAAGGGCAGCGCCACCGACTTCGGTCTCGACGAGTACTACGAGACGATCCGCAAGGCCCAGGACATCGACCGGGTCCTCCGCGGGCATTCCGCACTGATGGACGCGTACGACCCGGAGCGCAAGCTCGGTCTGGTGCTGGACGAGTGGGGCACGTGGTGGGACGTCGAGCCGGGGACGAACCGGGGCTTCCTGTACCAGCAGAACGCGATGCGGGACGCGCTGGTGGCGAGCCTGCACTTCGACGTGTTCCACAAGCACGCGGAGCGGTTGGTGATGGCGAATATCGCGCAGACCGTCAACGTCCTGCAGGCGATGCTGCTGACGGACAACGACGGTGGTTTGGTGCGGACGCCGACGTACCACGTGTTCGAGATGAACAAGGGGCATCACGACGCGACCGCCGTACCGGTGCATGTGGTCGAGCAGCCGACGTACGACTCGATGGAGCTGCTGTCGGCGTCCGCGTCGGTGAAGGACGGGCGGGCCTTGGTGTCGGTCAGCAATCTGGATCCGGTCGCGCCGGTGGACGTCATACTCGATCTGCGGGGTGCGCAGGTGCGGGACCCGGCCGGACGGTTGCTGACGGCATCGAAACCGCAGGCGTACAACACGGTCGCCGATCCGGACGTGGTGGCTCCGGCCCCGCTCGGAGTGGAGCCGGAGCCCCGCGGTCTACGGGTCAGCCTGCCGCCGCATTCGTTCGCGACGGTCAGCTTGGCTTTGTGACCGGGATCTGGAACTCGTGCACCCAGTTCGCCGGGTTCTCCGGATCGAACTCGAGCGTCACCTCCCGCGCGTACCCCTGGCTGCGGTAGCCGTTGTCCTCGATCCACCGCGCCAGCGTCTGCATGCTGCGGTCGGCCTCCATCATGTCGCCCTTGTGGACGATGGTGGCCGCCTGCGTGATCCCGGGCAGCTCGAGGAAGTCGACGTCGGCGGTGGTGCCGGCGTCGACGGGTACGGCGGCGTGGACGCGGACCGCCTCGCCGTCGGCGGCCTCGTAGTACGCGACCGGTGATCCGCACGGATCGACACCGGCCGCACCGAGGCGTTCGAAGAGCTGGCCGAACAACGGTTGCAGCACTGGGCCGATGTCCTCACCGTCGTAGCTCGGTGAGATCGCGGACAGCTCGGCGACCTGGGTCGGGGCGATGTGCTTGAGGACGACGTCGTCGGTAGGCATGTGACCTTCCCTCTCGATGAGTCGGAGCCTCGCCTCGACGCTCGTCAGTCGCGCGGTACTGCGGGCCAGCTCGTCCTCGAGCTGGGCCTGCCGCAACCGCAGCATGCCGCGCAGTTCCTCGGCGGACAGCTTCGCGTCGACGATCTCGCCGACCTGCTGCAGGCTGAACCCGAGATCCTTGAGCGCGACGATCCGGTTCAGCCGGCTGAACTGGTCGGCCGAGTAGAACCGGTAGCCGCTCGCCTGGTCGACGACGGCCGGGCGCAACAGCCCGAGCGCGTCGTAGTGCCGCAGCATCCGCGCGGACACCTGACCGAACGCGGCGAAGTCTCCGATGGTGAACATGCGGCAACCTTCCGGCTTGACACAGTGTCAAGGTCAAGCCCGAGCGTACGATCCCGTCAGGCGGAGCTGACGCGGGTCCGGCGCTCGCGGATGGCGGCGGCCGCGACCGCGGTCACGATCAGGGCGGCACCGCCGGCGCCGAAGCCGGTGACCAGGTCGCCGCGGCTGCTCAACCGGGCGTCGCACTGCATCGGCGTGATGCCCTCGTCGGGCTGGAAGACCGAGCCGCAGCTGTCATCGCCGGCGTGCACCGGGCGGACCGCGAACACCACCCCGACGATCAGCAGGACCACACCCACCGCGCCGAGGACCTTGCTCAGCACCGGCCGTCCTCTCGAGTCGCGGCAGGCAGGACCGACCTCTGTTGCTCGGTCAGATCCCACATACACACGCTCACTCCCTGACAGCTCGGTAAGATTTGATCAAATCTAACGCAGCTAGCAGTCAGCTCTGAAGCTCAGCACGGCCGCCCGGTGGAATCTTCACCCAGTTCTAACGCTCCTCTATTCCTTCCAAACGCTCCCCAGCCAGGAGTGGTTCAACCATCGACAACTGTCGTGTCAGGCGACCCGGCGGAGCGCCTGCTCGCGGCGCTCGGCGACCTTCGAGCCGGATTCGCGGCGGGCCATCCGCCGCAGTACGACGGGAGCCAGGAGCAATCCCACCACCGCCCAGACGCCGAGCACGGCGGCCGCCTCGAGGTGCCGCCAGGACTCGCCGACCTCGACCACGACCGCTTCGGACGGAAGCAGCGCCGACCGCATGCCGAGGCCCATCCAGTAGATCGGTGTCAGCTGGCCGATCACCTGCAGCCAACCGGGCAGCGCGGTGATCGGATAGAAGATGCCGGAGATTGCGATCAGCCCGAGCATCGGGAGCTGGGTCAGGCCTTGGGCGCGCGCGGTGGTCAGCAACGAGCCGAGGATCGCGCCGATCGGCAACGTCGCGACCAGCCCCAGCAGCAGGACCCACACGAGCGTGAACCAGTGCGCCGACCCGAGCGCGAGGCCCTTGACCAGAAACAGGCCGGGGATCAACAGGATCGCCAGATCCACGAGCAATCCCCCGGCGACCGACACGACCTTGCCGATCAGGTAGCAGACCATACCGTTGGGTACGGCCTTCGCTCGCAGCAGCGTGCCGTCCGCGCGATCGGCGGTGAGCAACTGACTCATGCTGACCATCCCCATGGAGGCGTTCATCCCGAGGATGCTCGGCAGTGCGAGCGCGCCGAGCAGGATGCCCGTCGAGCCGAAGTCGCGATGCCGGAGGAAGAACAGCGCGATCAGCATCAGCACCGGCCAGAGGAAGTGGCTGACGAGTTCGGCCGGGTTCGTGAACGACTGCCGCAGTTCGATCAGTCCACGCTGCCAGCCCGGCCGGAATCTCATCGGTGCTCCTGTCCACGGACCAGTGCCAGATAGGCGTCCTCGAGCGAAGCCTGATCAGCGGTCAGCTGGGCGGCAGTACCGGACGCGATAATGCGGCCGGCGCTGAGGACGAGGATGCGGTGCGCGAGCTTGCTCGCCTCGTCGAGGTCATGGGTGGTGAGCAGGATCGTCGTTCCCCGATCGGCCGCGAGGCGCCGGACGAGCTCATGGAACTCGTACCGCGCCTCCGGATCGAACCCGGTCATCGGCTCGTCCAGGAACAGAACGTCGGGGCGTCCAACGATCCCGATCGCGACGTCGAGCCGGCGACGCTGACCGCCGGAGAGGGTCTTGATCTTCTGCCCGGCGTGGGCGGCGAGACCGACGGCGTCGAGCAGTTCGTCCGCAGGCCACGGACGGGGCGCGGCCGGTGTCGAGTACGGCGCGTAGTACGAACCGAGGTGATGCAGGAGCTCGCGCACGCGCCAGTTGCCGTGGTCGCGCCAGGATTGCAGCACGATGCCGAGCCGGGATCGCCAGCGCTCGTCGCCTGCGGCCGGGTCGACGCCGAGCACCTCGACCCGCCCCGCCGATCGGAGCCGGAAGCCTTCGAGGATCTCGATCGTCGTACTCTTGCCCGCCCCGTTCGGGCCGAGCAGCGCGACCACCTCACCCGGACCCGCGGCGAACGAGACGTCGTGCAGGACCTCCGTGTCGCCGTACCGCATCCGCAGGCCGTCCACTGTCAGAACCATGGCCGCGAAGCTACGTTGCATTCACTCGATCGGCAACGATAATTCCGGGACAGGCGGTCGCAAAGCCCTGTAAAACATGGCATTCTGTGCAATGAGATTGCGAGAGAATGCAATTCGTTGCAATGATCTGACGGTAAACGCGCGGAGGTTCCGGATGCCCGGAGGCAGGCTGAGTCATCAGGACCGGCTCGACATCGCGGCCGGCCTGGCCGACGGATTCGGGTACGCCGAGATCGCGCGGCAGCTGCAGCGGCCGACGTCGACGATCAGCCGGGAGATCGCGCGCAACGGCGGCCCAGGCGGGTATCGGGCGGATCATGCGCACTACGCGACCACGTCCCGGGCACGACGCCGGCGACCGGAGGCGGGTCGCCGTACGATCCCGCAGCAGGCGGGCGATCCGCGGGCGGCGTACGTCGAGCGGTTCGCGACGATGATGGTCGACGGCGGACTGCCGCGGATGGCGTCGCGGGTGCTCGCACTGCTCTATACCTCCGACTCCCGCACGCTCACCGCGGCCGACCTCGTCCGGGAGCTGCGGGTCAGCCCGGCGTCGATCTCGAAGGCGATCGGATATCTCGAGCGGGTGGGCATGGTTCATCGCGAGGCCGATCCGCAACGCCGGCTCCAGCACTACGTGATCGCGGAGGACGTGTGGCTGAAGGCCTGGGAGGTGAGCGCGCGGACCAACTTCAACTGGGCCGAGACCGCGGCCGAGGGAGTCGAGCTGGTCGGGCGCGACACTCCGGCGGGCGAGCGGCTGACGCAGATGGCCGAGTTCTTCCAACGACTCAGCGAGGACATGACCGGCGGCGCGGGGTTTCAGGACTGTCTGTCCGTCCTCGCCGTCCTCTGGCAGGCCGATCGGCAGCTCTCGGCGGTGGAGCTTGCCAGCACGCTGGATTGGCCCGTCGAGCGGGTCTCCGATGCGGTGGATTACGCGGTCAAGGCAGCAGCTTCCGGAGCAGGCGGCGAGTGAGGAAGCCGTCGGCGAGGCCCAGCTCGACCAAGTCGTCGAAGATGCGCTGGTCGGCAGCAGCCGCGCGGATGCCCGCATCGAGGATCCGCTCGGAGCGGCTGAGCTGGGCGACGAGTGCAGTGTGCCGCAGGTGCCTCGACAGCAGGCGGGACGTGTGGCGACGGTACGGCGTACCCGCGTCCGAGTTGCCCGCCCGGAGCGCATCCGCGATCGACCGGCCGGCGAGCAGACCGGTCGCTACCGCGTAATAGATGCCCTCGCCGGTCATCGGGTTGATCAGGCCGGCCGCGTCACCGGCGAGCAGCACCGGACCGCTCTGTGGCCGCCAGGACCAGCCGGCCAGTGGCAGGTGATGACCCCACCACGACTCGCCGCCGTCGGTCGCTCCCGGCAGCAGTGTCTCGAGATGTTCGAGCAGGGCTGCTCGGCTGGGGCGGGTGCCGGCGAGGAGTTCGCCGTACCCGACGTTCGACCAGCCGTCGCCGCGGTCGAAGGACCACGCGTACGACGGTTGCCGGCCGGGACCGTAGGCGATCACCTGACTCGCTGCCCGCGCGGGCGGCGTCGGCGCGTAACCCCGGATCGCCAGCGCGACCGGCCCGGGCTTCGCCCCCAGCTCCCGCCGTACGACGGAATGGGCGCCGTCCGCGCCGACCACGAATCGGCTGTCGAGGTCGCCGTCGACCGTGACGGACTCCCGACGGATCTCCAGGCCGCGGACCCGTCGCCGGATCAACTCGGCGCCGGCCGCCTGCGCCGCCTCGGCGAGCCGCTGGTCGAACACCATCCGCGGCACCACCCAGGTCGGCCGCGACATCTCCCGGTCCACGCCGGCGCTGCCGCGGTTCAGCACGAACCGCCGTACCGGGGTCCAGTCGTCGAGGATCCCCTTGACCCCGACCCCGGCGAGCAGATCGAGCACGTGCGGCGCGATCCCGTCACCACAGGCCTTGTCCCGCGGAAAGTCGTGCCGGTCGACCAGCAGCACCGACAGACTCGGATCCGCCCCCAACGCCCCCAGCGCAGCCGCGGCCCCGGCCGGGCCGGCCCCCACAATCACCAGATCCCACACAAGGATCAGTCTCGCAGCTTATGTCCCGGGACGACGGCCCGGCTTGTTGCTGCGCCGGGGAGTACGGCGCATGCGCGGGGCGTGTGGCGCGGCCTGACCCAACGGACCGACCGGGCGCGCCTCGTCCGGGTCGACCACCTTGAGGGGCGGCGGGACGAAGACCGGGATGGTCTCCTCTTCATCCTGCACGACCACCGGAGGCGGTGGTGGCGGGACGGGCCGGGCGCGGGCCGCGGACTCCTTGCTGACCCTCGGACGCGGTGCGACGAGCGAGACCGCCCGCGCCGGAACCGGCGGGCGGCGACGGTGCGGGAGCTTGGTGCTCAGCTCGATGCCGAGCGCATCGATCATCTTGCGGCAGGCAACGATCGACACGGCGACCGCGAGCACGGTGCAGCCGGCGAACAGGACCGACTGGCCGCCGGCCGACCAGTTCGACGGGTCGGTACGAGCCATCGCGGCGATCATCGCCACCACGATGGAGTTGGTGATGCCGAGGGCGATCGCCAGGCCGACAGTGGACAGCAGTACGCGTCGCTCCAGCCCGACGTCGTCGGCCGCCGCGACGAGTCCCGCGATCAGCCCGGCGAGCACCGGCACTGTATAGACCAGCGCGAGCGTGAGGCCGGGGCTGGCGACGAGGTAGAAGACGTCGAACACGAGCGCGGTGCCGGTCAGGGCAGCCGCGAAGCACACCACCATCCGCGGGTAGGCGCGCACCACCGAGACCGCGTCCGCGGGCACGGTCTTGAACAGGCGCAACGCCAACAGCAACTGCTTATCCCCTCGTCCTCCCCCATTGTGCCGGTACCCAGCACCGTCCGTGAGACTCAGCAGCCAGCGAGTCGCGCGCCCAAGGCTGGTGCGCCGGTCCGCCGCAGTTCAGGCCGGCGGCGGACCGACTGCACCTCCTAGGCGGCGATCTGGGTCGGGGCGAGTTTGTCGCGCAGGTCGTCGAGGATCCTGCGCAGCACGCGGGAGACCTGCATCTGGCTGACGCCGATGTCGTTGCCGATCTCCGACTGCGTCCAGCCTTCGATGAAGCGCAGTTGGAGGATCCGGCGGTCGCGCTCGGCCAGATCGGCGAGCACGGGCTCCAGCATCTCGACCGTTTCCAGCTGGTCGATGCTCGAGTCGTCGTCGTCCGCGACCACATCGGCCAGCGTCAGTTCGGCGTCGGCCTCGGCCGGCCGATCCAGCGACAGCACGTTGAAACAGCCCTTCGCTGCCAGCGCCTGCTCGACCTCGGTCACCTCGACCTCGAGGTGCTCGGCGATCTCCGCCGGCGTCGGCTCGCGATTCAGCTGCTGCTCGAGCTCCGGCAGCTTGGTCGCGATCGTGCCTTGCATCTCCTGCAGCCGGCGCGGGATCCGGACCGTCCAGGCGCAGTCACGGAAGTACCGTTTGACCTCGCCGCGGATGGTCGGGATGGCGAACCCGATGAACGGGGTCTCCGCCTCGAGCCGGTAGTGATGGGCTGCTTTCACCAGCCCCAGGTATGCGACCTGCTCCAGGTCGTCTGCCTCGGCGCCGCGCCCGCGGAACCGGCGCGCGATGCCCTGCGCCATTTCCAGGTTGAGCTCGACGACCTGTTCGAGAAGTTCCTGCCGCTCGCCTTCGGCGGTGCTGGCAGCCCGGCGTTCCATCAACTTCCGGGTAGCTGTTTCACGGACGGCCCGATCGGCCGGAGTAGTGCCGCGGGAAGAAACCCGCTCCATCGTGCTCGTAACCATTGGTATGACCTCGCGACTGTCTCGTCACGGCGTGGCACTTCGCTGAACCACGGTCATGCCTGCAGGAGAAGTCGTACCCACCTCACCGGTTCTCATGCACAGAACCCAAAACCGTCACTCATGGCGACCGAACACGCCGGTGAAAGGGCGTTCCTCGGCGAGGCGATCACAGGAAGTAAGGGAGCGGACACGGGACCCCAAACCGTGTACGATGCAAATGCAAGGCCAAATGCACGTGCATATGCCAAGGACGTATGGAAGGTGCAGCTGATGACTGCGATCTACAACGGCATGCCCGGCGACTCGAACAGTGAGCTGATCTGGAAGAAGAGCCAGCGCAGCGGCCCCAACGGCAACTGTGTCGAGGTTGCGAAGCTGTCGGACGGCGGTGTGGCGGTGCGCAACTCGCGCTTCACCGACGGCCCGGCCCTGGTGTTCACGAAGGCCGAGATCGAGGCGTTCCTCGGCGGCGTTCACGACGGCGAGTTCGACTACCTCGCCTGAGCACCACAGAGCAGTACCGGTAACACGAAAGAGCAAGGGCCCCTTCGCCAGGCGAGTGACGAAGGGGCCCTTTCGTGTGCCCGGAGATCGATGGTCCGGCGCGACCGGCGGCCGGCGCGGACGACGTCCGGCAGCGGCCGGCGGATCGGCTCGGGGATGGGCGCCGAGCACATGGAAACGCCGGGGCCAACCCTCCGGCGAGAGTCGGCCCCGGCGTGTCTGAGGGGCGAGTACGAGAACTACTGGACGGTGAGCGGCCAGAGCTGTTCGCTCGGCAGCTCGGACGCCTTCCCGGTGGCCGCATTGTCAACGGTGATTCGCAATCCGGTGAACTTCGGCGTCATCACTCGCTGGTACCGCGACGCGCGGTCCGGCTCGGCGACGTACTCGGCGATCAGGTGGT
Organism: Kribbella sp. NBC_00709; assembly: GCF_036226565.1. Lineage (GTDB taxonomy): Bacteria > Actinomycetota > Actinomycetes > Propionibacteriales > Kribbellaceae > Kribbella. Next base: position 4,980,632 of record NZ_CP108996.1, on the reverse strand, counting down.
CGCCCAGCCAGATCCGCACCATCTTCCGTCCTCCTACTGCTCTGTCGGTGGTCATGGAGCCAGGCTCACGATGGGGTCGCCGTCGAGTTGGCGAACACCGCGCAACCAGCCCTCGAAGGCCCAGCGCTGTTGCTCGGGGCAACGCGCAACCAGTTCCTGGATCTCCCGCTCCGTCAGCTCCTCGGGCGCGCGGCCGCCGACCATCTCGGCGGTCTGCTCCACAACCTCACTGTCGTTGTCGTTCATCGACTCGGGTTCCCCAACCAGTCATGCCAACGGGGGGCCATTGGCGCTCTGTAAGGACCGGCCTGCCGGCTCACGCAATGTCACGTTTCGCGAGAACCAGCTCACCTTCTGTGCATGAATCAATCATGGCGTCGGCACGCGACGAATGCAAGCGCCCGATGCACGTGCATCCGCACGTTTTCCAATTCGAGACCACAACAGACCCCGTTCCGCCTGGGGGAGGCTGGATCGAGGCTCGCCGAACGGTGTTCGACGGCGCGTTGCCCGGCTACTATGTACTGACAAATTGGCGTCGGAGTGGATCGGCTAGTCTTACGCTCCGTGATCGCTGCTGCGGATTCGCCGCCCTTTTGTAAGAACTTCGGCAGTTCAGCGCCCTACCGTGCGATGATGTGCACTCGCGGGTGAGGTTGTTGTTGATGGAGATCGCTGGGGCCGCAGGGAGGTTGGGGTGACCGAGTCGGGCGCGCAAAGCGGACCGACCGCGCTGCGCGTCATTCTCGGAGCGCACCTTCGCCGGATGCGGGCGGCGGCCGGTATCAGCCGGTCGGACGCGGGCTGGGAGATCCGGTCGTCGGAGTCCAAGATCAGCCGGATGGAGCTGGGCCGCGTCGGCCTGAAGGAACGCGACGTCGGCGACCTGCTCAGTCTGTACGGGCTCGACGACGAGGAAGAGCGCGAGCGGCTGCTACGTCTCGCGCGCGAGGCGAACAACCCCGGCTGGTGGCACCGGTACGGCGACGTGCTGCCGAGCTGGTTCCACTCCTACCTCGACCTCGAAGCCGCGGCACAGCTGATCCGTGTCTACGAGCTGCAGTTCATTCCCGGGCTGTTGCAGACCCCCGACTACATCCGCGCGGTGGTCCAGCTCGGCCGCGGGATGATCCCGGGCGAAGAGGTCGAGCGTCGCGTCACCCTCCGGACCAACCGGCAGGGCGTCCTGACCCGGCCGGAGCCGGTGCGCCTGTGGGCCGTCGTGGACGAGGCGGTCCTGCGTCGGCCGATCGGCGGCGTCAAGAGCATGATCGAGCAGTTGACCCACCTGATCGACGCGTCGCAGCTGCCCAACGTCACGCTGCAGGTGATGCCGTTCAGCGTCGGTGGCCACGCGGCCACCGGTGGCGCCTACAGCATCCTCCGATTCCCGGAGCAGGACCTGCCGGACATGGTCTACATCGAGCACCTCACCAGCGCCCTGTACCTGGACAAGCTGGAAGACCTCGACCAGTACACGGCCACCATGGAAGCCCTCTGCGTCGCCGCCCCTCCCCCGAACAAGACCCGCGACCTCCTCACCGACATCCGCAAGGACTTCGAGCGCTGACCGCTGCTCGCGACACGCCTCGCGAGCAGGGCCGGCCGGCTGTCAGGTGTTGTCGGTCAGCCAGGTCAGGAGGGGTTTGGTGGCGCGCCAGTCGGTGCGGATCTGGACGGCCAGGTCGGGGGTGTGGATGACCGGCTCGAAGCCGTAGGACTTGGAGACGGTCAGGGACTTGTGCCGGAGGAGGTCGATCCGGGGATGGTCGGGGTCGTAGCCGCGGGGGCTGGTCTTGAGTTTGTCGCCGCCTACCGTCCAGCCGGTCCGGGTGAGCTTGGCCAGTAGCTTCTCCAGCTGCCGGCCGCGGCGGTCGTCGTCGATGGCGGTGCGGACCCGGCCCAGCCGCTCGGAGGTCGCGTCGTAGAAGCCGGCGGCGACGCGGACACCTGGCGCGGACACCTGGACATACCAACCCGTCGCCGGAGCGAGGTCGATGAAGGCGCCCTGGTGCGTCTTGTACGGCGTCTTGTCCTTGGCGAACCGCACATCGCGGTACGGGCGGAACAGCTTGGCCGCACCGAACTCGTCCTCGAGCTCCGCCAGCAACGCTGTCATCGGCGCCCGGACCGACTCCTCGTACACCTGCTTGTGCGCCGTCCAGAACGACTTCGTGTTGTCCATTTCGAGATCGTCGTAGAAATCCAGCGCCGCAGCCGGAAACCCGGTAAAACTCATGCGGCAACGATAGTTCGCCCAGCAGAACGGACAGACACCCCCATGCGCGCGATCCAGGTCACCCAGTTCGGCGGTCCCGAGGTTCTCGTCCCGACCGAGCTCGATCCGCCGACGGCCGGACCGGACCAGCTCCCGGTGGAGGTGAGCGCCGCCGGCGTGAACTTCGCCGACACGCACCGGACCGACGGCTCGTACCGCGGCGGCGTCACGCTCCCGTTCGTCCCCGGTGTCGAGATCGTCGGCCGGGCGAACGGCCGCCGGATCCTCTCCCCCATCTTCGAGACCGGCGGCGGGTACGCCGAGTACGCCGTCGCGCCGGCGCACCGGGCCGTCGACGTACCGGACGAGGTCAGCGACGGGCAGGCGCTCGCGCTGCTCATCCAGGGCCTGACCGCCTGGCATGTGCTGAAGAACAGCGCGCGGTTCACCCCCGGCGAGACCGTCCTGGTCAACGCCGCGGCAGGCGGAGTCGGCTCGCTGGCCGTTCAGCTGGCGAAGCACTTCGGGGCCGGGCAGGTGATTGCGACCGCGTCGACCGACGCCAAGCGGGAGCTGGCGATCGAGCTCGGAGCTGATGTTGCTGTGGACAACAATCCGGACGGCTACGCCGAGAGGGTGCTGAAGGCAACCGGCGGCGTGGACATCGTGCTGGACTCGACCGGCGGCCGGACGATGCTCGCCGGGCTGGAGTGCCTGGCCGGCTTCGGCCGCCTGGTCAACTACGGCAACGCCAGCAGGGAAGGCCGGCCGTCGGTCGACCCGAGTGCCCTTGCCCAGCGCAACCTTTCGGTGGCCGGCTTCTGGCTGGTCCCGGCGATGGACCTGCCCGGCGGGTACGTCGAACCCTTGACCGAGCTGCTCGCGCTGACCGCTGCCAAGAAGCTCAGTCCGCTGGTGGGCGCGGAGTACCGGCTCGAAGATGCCCGGCGCTCCCATGAGGACCTCCTGGCCCGTCGGACCACCGGCAAGTTGGTGCTCAAGCCCTGAAGAAGGCGCGGATGTCCGCGGCCAGCACGTCCGGCTGTTCCATCGCGGCGAAGTGACCGCCGTGCGGATGGCTGGTCCATCGGACGATGTTGTCGCTGTCGGCGACCTTGTGCCGCAGCGGGATGAAGTTCTCGTGCGCCAGGTCGAGCAGGGCCGTCGGCGTCCGCGACGGCTCCGCCGGCTGGCCCCAGTACGACGCGTGCGCGCGCTCGTAGTAGATCGCGCCGGCCGACCCTGCGGTCCGGGTCAGCCAATAGAGCATGACGTTGGTGAGCAGCAGGTCGCGGTCGATCGGCGACGCCGGATCGGTCCAGGTCGCGAACTTCTCCGCGATCCAGGCCAGCTGCCCCACCGGTGAGTCGGTCAGCGCGTACGCCAGCGTCTGCGGGCGCGTCGACTGCAGGTCGGCGTACCCCTGCTGCTCGCCGGCGAAGGCCTGCTGCCGGCGCCACGACGCCCACGTGCGCTCGCGCTCGGCGGGATCGAGCGGCGCGAGCTCCTCCGGTGTCGGCTCGGACGTCGCGCCGGCGCCGGGGATCAGGTTGAGATGTACGCCGATCACGCGGTCGGGGTCGATCCGCCCGACCTCCCGCGAGATCGCCGCACCCCAGTCGCCACCCTGTACGCCGTACCGGTCGTAACCGAGGCGTGTCATCAGCTCGGTCCAGGCGCGGGCGACGCGCTTGAACTCCCAGCCGGGCTCGCGAACCGGGCCGGACAAGGTGAAGCCGGGGATGGTCGGGAGCACCAGGTGGAAGTCGGTCAGCAGTTTGGCGACCGCGGTGAACTCGACGATCGACCCCGGCCAGCCGTGAGTGAGGACCAGCGGGATCGCGTCCGGATCCGGCGACGGGAGGTGGGCGAAATGGACCTGGGCACGGTCGATCGTGGTTGCGTACTGCGGCCACTCGTTCAACTGTGCTTCGGCGGCGCGCCAGTCGTACTCGTCCCGCCAATAGGCAACGAGGTCTTGAAGGTAGGCGACCGGGACACCGCGGGACCAACCCACGTCAGGCAGCTCTGAGGGCCAGCGCACCAGATCCAGGCGCCGGCGCAGGTCGTCCAGCTCGGTCTCCGGCACGTCCAGCCGGAACGGTTCGATCGTCACCCCGGTACCTTGTCGCACCGGGGCAGGCATCGCACCTCGTTTCAGGCGGCGACCTTGTCGCGAGTCCGGTCGCGGACGACCTTGACCGTGACGGCGGCGATCAGGCACAGCACACCGGCGCTGATCACGATCGTCACCAGGGTGCTCGCAGCGTTCAGCGCGTTGTCGCAGGCCATCGGTGTGATCCCGCCGGCCGGCTGGAAGGCCGAGCCGCAGCGCGTGCCGCTGGCCGAGACCGAGCGGAACCCGAGCAGGCCGCCACCGAGCAGCAGCACCACCCCGGCCACACCGAGAATCTTGTTCAGCGTGATCACGGTCAGACCGGATCCGCTGGTTGTGGGCATGCCAATCGCACGCCCCGTGAGCCCCGTAGCACTTCGATCACTCCTGACTTCGACGGACCACCCAAGCATCGAACTTACGGTCAGGCCCGCGATGATCCCCACCCGAGCAGCCGGTCAGGACCGATTCTTCACAGAGTCCTTACTCAGAACATGACCGGCTGTGACGGTGATCTCAGATCAAATGGGAGTGGCTTTCAACCGAGGCGTTCTTCCAGATGCACCGTGATCTGGTCACCTGGCTGCTTGCCGAGCAGGGTGCGCAGGTCGCCCTTGACGGGCAGTTTGTGCGTTCCGTCACCGAGTGCCATGAACGAACTCTCGAACGGGTGGCCGTCCATCGTGCCGCGGACCTTGACCAGGCCGCGGGTCCCGAAGTACTCCGCCGAGCCCGGCATCTGCAGGTAGGTCCAGCCGCCCTTGGCGTCGCTCTTCAGCAGCGGCGCGGTGAAGGTCTTGTCCAGCTTTCCGGTCTTGCTCATCGTGAGCTCCTCTCTACACCTCTAGGTAGAGACTGCCGACGGGCTTTCGACATCTGCGGTCAACCTATTCTGGATGCGTGCAGATGATGATCCGCCGGGCCGGGCGGGACGACGTACCGGCGGTGCTCGCCCTCCTCGACGGGGCCACGGAGTGGCTGGTCGCCCGTGGGCAGACCGAGCAATGGGGTACGGCGCCACACTCGACGAGCCCGCGCCGGGTCGCGCAGATCACCGGCTTCGCCGACGAGGACGGGCTGTGGGTGGCCCAGGCCGAGGCCGACGGCCGAGTTGTCGGCGCGCTCGCGGTCGGCGCGGCGATGGAGTACCTGCCACCGGCAACCGAACCCGAGCTGTACGTCCGCCTGCTGGTGACAGAGCGCGCATCCGCCGGGCAGAACGTCGGCGGCGTACTGCTCGACCATGCCCGCGAGCTGGCCCGGGATGCCGGTGCGGGTCTGCTACGCGTCGACTGTTTCGCGGGTGGCGACGGCGCGCTGGTCCGGTACTACGAGCGGCAAGGGTTCACGCGCGACGTGGCGTTCGCCGTACCGCGGGTCAATGAGCCGGACTGGCCGGGTCAGGTGCTCGCCCAGCGCTTGTGATCGACGAGCGATGCACCGCGCCGTGCGCGTCGCTGCAGTGCGTCCCGCCGGTGGCATGGTCGACCTGGAGAGTGGAGTGAGTCAGGTGGTGGCGCTCGGCCAGCACCTGCTCGATCTGGATCCGGATCTGGTGACAGTCGAGGCCTTCGGCAACCAGGATGTGCGCGGACGCGGCCGGCTCGCCGGAGGTGATCTCCCAGACGTGCAGGTCGTGCACCTCGACGACGCCCTCGATCGCGCACAGTTCGGCGCCGAGTGCCTGCGGGTCGATCGCGATCGGCGCAGCCTCGAGGAAGATGCGGCCCGAGTCGCGGACCAGTGAGATCCCGGCCTTCAGCATCAGCGCGGCCACCACGAGCGCCGCGATCGCGTCGGCCCGGGCGAACCCGGTGAGCAGTACGACGAGACCGGCGATCGCGGTCGCGATGAACGCGAACAGGTCGTTCAGGATGTGCTGGAACGCGCCCTCGACGTTCAAGCTGGAGCGGTTCGCCTTGCTGATCAGCCAGGTGGCGAGCAGGTTCACCGCGATACCGACCACGCCGGTGATCAGGACCAGGGCGCCCTTCACCTCGGGCGGATGGATCATCCGGTTGACGGCTTCGTAGACGAAGTACGCCGCGAGCAGCAGCAGCGTGATCCCGTTGGCCTGCGCGGACAGGATCTCGACCCGCTTGAAGCCGTACGTGAACCCACCGGCCGGTGGCTTCGCGGCCAGCCGGATCGCGAGCAGGGCCAGCGCAATGGCGATCGCATCGGTCAGCATGTGCGCCGCGTCGGTGACCAAGGCCAGCGAACCGGCCGCGAACCCGACGATCACCTCCGCGATCATGAAGCCGACGATCAGCGCGAGCGCCCCGCTGAGCAGCTTCTTGTCCGCGGCCGCGCTCACCGCATGACCATGCCCGTGGCCCGCGCTCATGACTCAGACCTCTCCGGGTGGATGGCGTCGGTGTGCTCGGTGTGGGCGACGGCCAGGTCGACGAGCATCCGGACGTGCGCGTCGTCGAGGCGGTAGAACGCGTTCCGGCCGTCACGCCGTACGGAGACGACCCGGTGCGCGCGGAGCAGCCGGAGGGCATGCGAGGTGGCGGACTCGCTCAGCCCGGTGATCGCGGCGAGATCGCAGACGCACAGCTCCCCGTCGAGCAGGGCGACCAGCAGCTTCAGCCGCCGCGGGTCGCCGAGCAGCCCGAAGACGTCGGCAGTGTCGACGATGTCGTCCTCGCCCGGCATCCTGGCGTTGACGCTCGCCACGCGCTCAGGATTGACCAGCCGGACCTTGCACTCGTCGAGCTGCACATCTGCAGAACTCTTCATATATTCACGATAGGTCACAGGGCCGTGGACAGGCAACAGATCAGCCGGTGGACCACTTCTCTTCGATCCGGGCGTACTTCCAGACCGCCTGGGCGGCGACCCAGGTGAGGACGAACAGGGCGACGATGGCATACCCGACGTAGTTCAGGTCGACGCCGGCGATCGCGGCCAGCGGGCCGTGGTCGATGTGCAGCTTGTCGGTCAGGATCGAGATCAGCTCGATGGTGCCGATCACCAGCGCGACCGCGACCGACAGGCCGGTGATCGTGATGTTGTAGTACACCTTGCGGACCGGTTTCGCGAACGCCCAGCCGTAGGCGAAATTCATCAGGCAGCCGTCGATGGTGTCGAGCAGACTCATCCCCGCCGCGAACAGGATCGGCAGCGTGAGCACGGCGTACCACGGCAGGCTGAACGCGGCCGCGCCGCCGGCGAGCACCAGCAGACTGACCTCGGTCGCGGTGTCGAAGCCGAGGCCGAAGAGGAAGCCGATCGGGTACATCTGCCACGGACGGGTGACCGCCTTCGTCACGCCGGCCAGGATGCGGTTCATGAAGCCACGGTTGTCGAGGTGCTGCTCGAGCGAGGCCTCGTCGTACTCGCCGGTGCGCATCCGGCGGAACACCTTGACCACGGCAACCAGTACGGCGAGGTTGAGCGCCGCGATCAGGTAGAGGAAGACGCCGGAGACCGCCGTACCGATGACGCCGGTGAGCTGCTGGAGGCGCGACGAGTCGTCCGCGACCTGCCCGGCGAGCGCGCGGACGCCGATCCCGAGCAGGAAGCACAGCACGAACACGACGGTCGAGTGCCCGAGCGAGAACCAGAACCCGACCGACAACGGCCGCCGCCCGTCCGCCATCAGCTTCCGGGTGGTGTTGTCGATCGCGGCGATGTGGTCGGCGTCGAACGCGTGCCGCATCCCCAGCGTGTACGCCGTCACACCGAGCCCGACCCCGAACACCCCGGCCGACCCCAGCACGTAATGCCGCGGCGCCACGACGAGCGCCAGCACACCCCAGCCCACCAGATGCAACAGCAGCACGAACGCCGCCATCGCACCAACCGCGCCCCGCTCCCGGCCGCTCACGTCCATCCATCTCACGATCCGCCAGTAAACGCCGCACCGCCCCCAGATGCAACCCAGTCGCACAAACTCTGCGGCGGGTCTACCTGCCGGGCATCTGGATCTGTTGATGGATGGTGTGCGTCAGGCGAGGCCCAGGCGGTAGGCGTAGGCGACGGCCTGGGCTCGGTCGCGGAGGTTGGCCTTGGCGAACAGGTGGTTGATGTGAGTCTTGACCGTGGCTTCGCTGACCACGAGATGTCTCGCGATCTCGGTGTTGGAGAGGCCTTCAGCGATCAGGCGCAGTACTTCTAGCTCGCGCGGCGTCAGGCCGGTGTCCGTGGGCTCGGGGGGCTTGGTGGTGGCGCCTTCGATCAGGCGGCGCTGGACCTCGGCGTCGACGATCGACTGGCCGTCGGCGGCCGCTTCCAGGGCGCGGCCGATCGACTCGGCGTCGGCGTCCTTGGTGAGGAACCCACGGGCGCCGGCCCGGAGCGCGGACAGCACCGAATCGTCGTCGCTGTACGTCGTCAGCACGACCACCTCGGTCCGCGGATGATCCGCGCGCACCTGGCGCGTCGCCTCCACGCCGTCCATCGTCGGCATCCGGAGATCGATCAGCAGGACGTCCGGATCGTGCTCGGCAACCAACTGGACCGCCTCCTGGCCGTCCGACGCCGCCGCGACCACGTCGATCCCGGGCAGCAGCTTCAGCAACGTCACCAGCCCGTCCCGCACCACTGTCTGGTCGTCCGCGACCACCACTCGCACACTCATACCTTGACCTTGAGCTCCACTCGCCAGCCCGTGGATGTCGGGCCGGCCTCCAATGATCCGCCGACCAGGTCGGCCCGTTCGCGCATCCCGACCAGACCATAGCCGCCCGGTGCCGCCCGATCCGGCCGTTTCCCCGGCCGGTCCTCGATGGTCAGACCGACCACGTCGCCGTACGACAGGTTCACCTGCACCGGCGCACCGGGCGCGTGCTTGCGGGTGTTCACGAGCGCCTCCTGCACGGTCCGGTACAGCGTGCTCATCACGTCGGCCGGCAGCTCCCGCGGCGTACCTTCCACCGCGAAGTCCGCGGTCGCTCCACTCTCCAGCCGGTACGCCGTGACGAGATCGCCGAGCGCCCGTACGTCGGGAACCGCGTCCTCCCGCAGCGCCGCCACCGCCCGCCGCGCCTCGGCCAGCCCCTCGGCCGCCAGCCCTTGCGCCCGGGTCACCTGCTCGACCGCCTCCGGCGACGCCCCGTCCCGCACGAGCATCAACCGCGCACCTTGCAGACTCAACGACAGCCCCGCCAGGGAATGCGCGAGTACGTCGTGCACGTCGCGCGCGATCCGTGCCCGCTCGGCCAGCGCCGCCGCGCGCTCGTGCTCCTCGATCGCGGCCTGCTTACGCGCCAGCGACACCTCGAGATCCTCCAGCTGCTGCTCCCGGTTCCGCCGGTTGACCGCGGCCAGCGTCAGCGCGACCACCCCGAAGCCCGCCCCGATCGCGCCCGGCGCCGACCGCGTGGTGAGGAACAGCGGCAGGCTCGCGCCGAGGATGGCGACCGTGACGACGATCCACTCGACCGGCCCCGCCCGGTAGTAGCGGACCGCCATGCGGCTCACCCAGAACGGTACGAACAGCATCACGCTCTGCGGGACCGCGTACCACAGCAGCGACCCGGCGATCGCGAACACCAGCAGGCCGTAGGCGGCCCATCCGGGTGGTTCGCCGTACCTGAGCCAGAACAGCGAGATGTTGCTGACGACAACGATGACGCCGAGGGCGACGATCACCAGGTACGGCAGGCGATGCCGGTCGTAGTTCCGGGCGGCGAAGACGACCGTGACGATCGTCAGGATGCCAGGGACCGCCCGCAGCAGCAGACCAGGCACGGAGGAGTTCCGTACCTGGTCCGCGAACCTCGAGTTCATGCCCTCATCATGCCCGCTGGGTGGCGAACGGGATGTTCATCGCCAGCGAGCGGCGGTAGATCATCGCGCTCTGGGCGGCCAGCGTGACGCCGATGGTCAGCGCGAGCGTCGACGTACCGAAGGTGTTGTGCGGCCAGAGCGCGGCCGAGGCGAACGACGTACCGATCCGGAGTGCGATCGTCACCAGCCAGAGGACGAGGGTGGCCGCAGTGCCCTTCTGGAACAGGCCCTGGTCGGTCGGCGAGAGCCGGACGCTGGCGCCACGGGCGACACCGAACCCGGCCAGCACGACACAGTCGAGAGCGAGGAAGGCGAGCTCACCGGTGGTCGCGCCGTGGACGGCGGACGAGAGCGAGAGCAGCCCGATGCCCAGCAGGATCACCGGCATCAGGAACAGCGACTTCTGGGTGACGAGCGAACCGGTCACCTGCCGGCCGATCACGCGCACCAGCACCAGCAGACCCACCAAGATACCGATCACGGCCGACATTGTTCTGGTTCCTTCCGACGAGGTTTGTTGTCGATGACAACACTCCCCGGAATCGCCCCCGCGGACGTCAGCCCCGAGGTGAGACCCGGGTGGAACCCGGCTCTCAACCCCAGGGTTGACCCCCGACCCCACGCGATGGGTTCACCCACTTTGTTGTGGGTTCCCCCGGCGCCTGCGGTGGAGGGAACCCACAACGGGATGGGTGAACCCATCTCGTGGGCCGAGGGAGGGTCAGGCGAGCGAGACCAGGTCCAGGTAGTCGTCGGACCAGAGGTCCTCGGTGGCGTCGGGCAGGATCAGCACGCGGTCGGGGCGGAGGGCCTCGATCGCGCCCTCGTCGTGGGTGACCATCACGATCGCGCCCGGGTAGCTGCCGACCGCGCCCAGGACCTCGTCCCTCGACACCGGGTCGAGGTTGTTGGTCGGCTCGTCCAGCAGCAGCACGTTCGCGCTGGAGTGGACCAGCCCGGCGAGCGCGAGCCGCGTCTTCTCCCCGCCGGACAGCACGCCGGCCGGCTTGTCGACGTCGTCACCGCTGAACAGGAACGAGCCGAGCACGTTCCGGACCTCGCCGTCGGTCAGCCCGGGCGCGACCGCGGCCAGGTTCTGCCGGACGGTGCCGGCCAGGTCCAGGGTGTCGTGCTCCTGGGCGAAGTACCCGAGCCGCAGGCCGTGACCGGGTACGACGCGACCGGCGTCCGGCTGTTCGCGGCCCGCGAGGAGCCGGAGCAGGGTCGTCTTGCCCGCGCCGTTCAGCCCGAGGATGACGACCCGGCTGCCGCGGTCGACGGCCAGGTCGACGCCGTTCAGCACCCGGAGTCCGCCGTACGCCTTCTTCAGGCCGACTGCGGACAGCGGCGTCTTGCCGGACGGCGCCGGCGCGGGCAGACGGATCTTCGCCACCCGCGCGGCCCGGCGTACCGGCTCCAGGTCCGACAGCAGCTTGTCCGCGCGACGGGCCATGTTCTTGGCCGCCATGGCGGTGCTGGCGCCGGCCTGCATCTTCGCCGCCTGGGTGTGCAGGACCGCGGCCTTGCGTTCGGCGACCGCGCGCTCGCGCTGCCGGCGTCGCTCGTCCAGCTGCAGCTGCTCGAGGTACTTCTTCCAGCCGGTGTTGTAGATGTCGATCGTCAGCCGCTGCGGGTCCAGGTGGAAGACCCGGTTGACCGTTGCCCTGAGCAACTCACGGTCGTGGCTGATCACGATCAGGCCGCCCGGGTAGGACAGCAGGAACTGCCGCAGCCAGAGCACCGAGTCCGCGTCGAGGTGGTTGGTCGGCTCGTCGAGCAGCAGCATGTCGTGCTGCGCGAACAGGATCCGGGCCAGCTCGACCCGGCGGCGCTGACCGCCGGACAGGTGCCCGATCGGCTGCTCGAGGGCGCGGTTGGGCAGGCCGACACCGGCCGCGAGCCGGGCCGCGTCCGCCTCGGCCGCGTAGCCGCCGCCCGCCTGGAACTCCGCTTCGGCGCGCGCGTACGACGCCATCGCCTTCTCCTGGGCCTCGCCGGTCGCGGTGCTCATCGCGGTCTCGGCCGCGCGCAGCCGGCGTACGGCGGTGTCCATGCCGCGGGCGGACAGGATGCGGTCGGTGACGGTGATCGCGGGGTCGGCCGCGCGCGGGTCCTGCGGCAGGTAGCCGATGGACCCGGTCACGGCGATCTCACCCGCCGCCTGGCGGCGCTCGCCGGCCAGCGTCGTGAGCAGGGTGGTCTTGCCGGCGCCGTTGCGCCCGATGAGTCCGACGCGGTCGCCCGCGCCGACAGTGAACGAAAGATCGGCCAGCAGCAGCTGAGCGCCGACACGAATATCTACACCGCGAGCGGTGATCATGATGGTTACTCTCCGTGAATACTAGTAGACGCACTTCACCTGTCAGATGGAGTGCGCCAGCTAGACACAGAGGCAAGTAGCCATGCCCCCAGAGTAGCGGGGGGCACCAGAACCGTCAGCTGATTTTCGCGGGGAGCTCGACGATGAAGCGGGCGCCGCCGCCGGGGCGGTCGGTGACCTGGATGGTGCCGTGGTGCCATTGGACGTGGCGGGCGACGATGGCCAGGCCCAGGCCTACGCCGCGGCCGCGGCCGGAGGTTTCGCCGCGGCCGAAGCGTTCGAAGACGCGGGTGCGGTCCTCGGCGGCGATGCCTGGGCCCGCGTCGTCGACGGTGATGACGACGCCGAGCCCACCGGCCTCGACCCCGACGCCCTTGCAGCCGCCGGCGTGGTCTTCGGCGTTCTCGACCAGGTTGGCGATCACCCGCTCGAGCCGGCGCTTGTCGGCCTGCAACGTGAGCCCCTCGGCCTCGGGCTCGACCGTGGTCAGCTCCCGCCCCGCGGTCGCGTCCGCTGCGGCCCGGACCAGGTCGGCGATCCGGACGATCTCCCGGCTCCCCCGGTCACCACCGTCGTCGCGGGAGATCTCCAGCAGGTCGATCACCAGCCGGCGGAAACGGTCCAGGTCGTCGCCGAGCAGCTCCACCGGCTCCCGTACGGCGGCCGGCAGCTCGGCGCGATGGTTCTGGATCAGCTGCATCGAGTTGAGCATCGTCATCAACGGCGTACGCAGCTCATGGCTCACGTCCCCCGCGAACCGCGCGTCCGCCGCCACCCGCCGCTCCAGGTCCGCGGCTGTCTGGTTGAACGACCGCGCCAGCCCACCGAGATCCCGGTCCTCCTCGGCCTGCAATCGCGCATCCAGCTTCCCGCGCGCGACCGCGTCCGCGACCCGGGTCAGCTCCGCCAGCGGCCGCAACGCCAGCGTGCTCGCCAGCCGCCCGACCGCGAGCCCGACCAGCGCGGTCGCGATCGCCGCCGCGATCAGCGTGATCTTCAGCTTCAGCAGCGTGTTGTCCAGGCTCGTCAGCGGATGCCACTCGAAGAACGCCTCCCCCTGGCGCCCCATCGGCACACCGACCGCGAGCACCGGCTGGCCGCCGACCTCGATCCGCCGCTGTACGACGGACCCGCCCAGCGCCGTCTGGATCAGATCGGTCGGCAGGTCCGACGGCGTACCCGTCAACGCGTACCAATGGTCCTCGAGATACAGCATCGACGCGGCCGCATCGGTGGACGGCAGGCTGTTCAGCACATCCATCACCGGTACGCCGGTCTGCAGCATCGGACTGCCACACTCGGCTCGCTCCCGGGCCGGCCGGCACGGCTCCGGCGCGCCGAACAGCCCGTACCGCAGCGCTGCCGCGTTGTCCGACGTGACCACCACCGCTGACGAGACGCGCTGCTCGGTCAGGTAGTCCGAGACCACATTCCACGTCACGATCGCCAGCACGGTGGACAACCCGAGCGCCAACAGGCCGTACGCCAGCATCACGCGGCCTCGCAGGCTGACCCGTCCCAGCAACGTCAGCTCACCAGTCGGTAGCCCAGGCCGCGGGCGGTGACGAGATGCTTCGGGCTGGCCGGGTCGCGCTCGATCTTCAGCCGGAGCCTCCGGACGTGGACGTCGACGATCCGGCTGTCACCGAAGTACCCGTAGCCCCAGACCTTCGACAGCAGCTGCTCCCGGCTGAGCACCTTGCCCTCGGCGCCGGCCAGCTCGGCGAGCAGCTTGAACTCGGTCCGGGTCAGCGGCAGCGCCTCGCCGTCCCGCGTCACCTCGGCGCCCGGTATGTCGATGCGCAGGTCACCGACCTCGACGAGCTCGGCCTGACGCGCGTTGGACGGCTCGACCCGCCGCAGCAGCGCCCGGATCCGGGCCGACAGCTCCTTCGCGACCAGCGGCTTGGTCACGTAGTCGTCCGCGCCGGCCTCCAGCCCGGCGACCACGTCGTGGCTGTCGGTCCGCGCGGTCACCATGATCACGGGTACGTCGCTGGACCGGCGGATCTCCCGGCAGACGGTGAATCCGTCCCGGTCGGGCAGCATCAGGTCCAGCAGCACCACGTCCGGCGGCTCCCGGCGCAGCGCGGCCAGAGCGTCGTACCCGTTGGCGGCTTCCGCGACCTGGTAGCCCTCGTCCTCCAGGGCAAGCCGCAGTACCCGCCGGATCCGCGGCTCGTCGTCGACCAGCAGCAAGCTGTGTGCCACGGACCCAGTGTCGCTCACGGACGGGCGCATTGACGGTTACGGCTGTCATGAATCCGTCATGTTCCGGCGGGCGGCGATTGACATCTGTTTGACGGTTGCGTGACCGCGGGTTCCGGTTGCGCCCGGAAGTCCTAACTTCGGCGCTATCGAGTCCCGGAGGAGGACCAATGGCCAGAAGACGGCTGGCGGCGTTATCCCTTGCCGCCGCCGCGAGCATAGTGCTCGCGGCTTGCAGCAACGGCGGCGGAACGGTGTCCGGATCCGGAGGCACCGCCGCCACCCCGGTCACCGGCGGCACCCTGAACATGCTCGGGGCCGGCGACGTCGACTACATGGATCCCAACATCAGCTACTACTCGGCAGGCTACCTGAACCTGCGGATGTGGAGCAGGCAGCTGTTCACGTACCCGGCGGATCCGGGCACTGACAACACCAAGCCGGTGGCCGACCTCGCCGCGGACATCCCGACCGCCGCCAACGGCGGGATCAGCGCCGACGGCAAGACGTACACGATCAAGATCCGGCCCGGCGCGAAGTGGGGCACCAACCCCGCCCGGGCGGTCACCGCGGAGGACATGGTCCGCGGCGTGAAGCGGACCGCGAACCCGGTCCAGCCGTTCGGCGGCATCCCGGACTTCGCCAACCTGATCGAGGGCTACAAGGCGTTCGCCGACGGGTTCGCCAAGGCGCCGAAGACGGTCGCCGGGATCCAGGACTACATCGACAAGACGGCACTGCCGGGCGTGGTCGCCAAGGACGCGAGCACGATCGAGTTCCACCTCACCCAGCCGGCCACGTACTTCGTCGACATGCTCACGCTGCCGGCCTTCTCGCCGGCCCCGGTGGAGTCGCTCAAGTACCTGCCGGCCAGCACGGAGCTGGGGAACAACTTCCCGTCCGACGGCCCGTACAAGGTCGACAAGTGGGTGCCGACCAAGTCGATCGCGTACTCGCGCAACACCGCGTGGGACCCGGCGTCCGACCCGGTGCGGAAGGCGTACGTCGACAAGATCGTCGTGAACGAGACGGTCACGCAGGACTCGGTCCAGCAGCAACTGCAGACCGGCACACCGTCCGCGGACCTCGAGTTCGACGTCGGCCCGCCACCGTCGCAGCTGCCGGCCCTGATCGCCAAGAAGGACCCGAACCTGAACCTGGGGATGACGGCGTCGAGCAACCCGTACGTCATCTACAACACGGTCTCGCCGAACAACAACAAGGCGCTGCAGAACGTCAAGGTGCGGCAGGCGCTCAACTACGCGCTCAACCGCGACCACATCCTGCAGGTCATCGGCGGCCCGACGATCAACCCGCCGCTGACACACGTGCTGCCGGAGAACATCGTCGGCTCGAAGCCGAACGATCCGTACCCGAACAACGTGGACAAGGCCAAGCAACTGCTGCAGGAGGCGGGCTTCCCGCACCTGACGCTGAAGTTCCTGTACCGCAATGCGTCCGAGGGCAGCAGCAAGGCCTTCCAGACCATCCAGCAGGACCTGTCGAAGGCCGGGATCACGGTGGTCGGCGTACCGTCGCCGAACGCGGACTTCTACGTGAAGTACCTGCAGGTGCCGACCGTCGCCCAGCGCGGCGTGTGGGACCTGTCGCTGGCCGGCTGGGGCGCTGACTGGTACGGCAACGGCGCGCTGTCGTTCTTCAACCCGCTGTTCTCCGGCGAGCCGTCGTACCCGCCGATCGGCAGCAACTTCGGGCTGTACAACAGCGCCGCGACGAACGACCTGATCAAGCAGGCCATCGCCGCACCCACCGAGGACCAGGCCACGGACCTGTGGGCCAAGGCCGACGCCCAGGTGATGGCCGACGCGCCGTTCTTCCCGTTGACCAACCCGAAGAACCCGAACTACCACGCGCCGCAGGTGCACAACGCGGTCTACGTGCCGGCGCTGCAGATGTTCGATCCCACCAACGTCTGGATCGACAAAGACAAGCAGGGCGGCTAACACCTCATGGCTGTGTTGAATGCCACGCCTCCGGCGCGGCGGCCATGGGGCTGTAACTCCCGGCCTTCCCTCGTCGCTCCGGTCGCTTCGCTCCCTCCGCTCCTCAGTCCAGGCCGGGAGGCCCCATGGCCCTGCTCGAGGTAAGGGACCTTCGGGTCTCCTTCGACACCCCGGACGGCACCGTCCGCGCCGTCCGGGGGCTGTCGTTCGACGTGGAAGCCGGCCAGACGCTCGCCGTGGTGGGCGAGTCCGGGTCCGGCAAGAGCGTCTCCACCCAGACCATCACCGGCCTCACCCGCGGCGCGAAAGTGTCCGGTACGGCGTTCTTCGACGGAACCGACCTGATCACGGCCGACCAGTCGACGCTGCGCCGGCTGCGGGGCGCCCAGATCGGGATGATCTTCCAGGATCCGTTGTCCAGCCTGCATCCGCAGTACCGGATCGGCTGGCAGATCGTGGAGATGATCCGGGCGCACGACCGCGAGATCAGCAAGCAGGGGGCCCGGAAACGGGCCGCCGAGCTGCTGACCCTGGTCGGCATCCCCCGGGCCGAGGAGCGGATCGACGACTATCCGCACCAGTTCTCCGGCGGGATGCGGCAGCGGGTGATGATCGCGATGGCGATGGCGCTCGACCCGGCCCTGCTGATCGCGGACGAGCCGACCACCGCGCTCGACGTGACCGTGCAGGCCCAGGTGCTGAACGTGATGCGCCGGCTGCAGGAGCAGTTCGGTACGGCGATCATCCTGATCACCCACGACCTCGGCGTGGTGGCCGAGATGGCCGACGAGGTGGTGGTGATGTACGCCGGCGCGGTGATGGAACGGGCGCCGCGGCGGGACATCTTCTACCGCAACCACCACCCGTACACCCAGGGCCTGCTGGCGTCGCTGCCGGCCCGCAGCGGTGACCGGCTGACCCCGATCCCGGGGACACCGCCGAGCTTGATCAGTCTGCCCAAGGGCTGCCCGTTCGCGGCCCGCTGCCCCCACGTGTTCGACAAGTGCCGGGCCGAGGCGCCGCCGCTCATCGACGTCGCCCGCGACCCCCGGCACCAGTCGGCTTGCTGGCTACCGCATGAGAACAGCGAGGCGATCGCTTCATGAACGACGACGTACTGCTCAAGGTGGAGGACGTCCGCAAGGAGTTCCCCACGCATTCCAAAGAAGTGGTCCAGGCAGTCGCCGGCGTCTCGCTCGAGGTGCACAAGGGCGAAACCCTCGGCCTGGTCGGCGAGACCGGCTGCGGCAAGTCCACGCTGGCGCGCTGCATGGCCCATCTGTACGACGTGACGTCGGGGTCGGTGTGGTTCGAGGGCAACGACATCACCAAGCTCTCGCGCAAGGCGATGCGGCCGTTGCGGCGCGACGTGCAGGTCATCTTCCAGGACCCGTACGGCTCGCTGAACCCGCGCCGCCGGGTCGGCTCGATCATCGGGGACCCGTTCGCGATCCACAACATTGCCTCGGGCAACGAGCGGAAGAAGAAGGTCCAGGAGCTGATGGAGCTGGTCGGGCTGAACCCCGAGCACTACAACAGGTTCCCGGCCGAGTTCTCCGGTGGCCAACGGCAACGGATCGGGGTGGCGCGGGCGCTCGCGCTGCGGCCCAAGCTGGTGATCTGCGACGAGCCGGTGTCGGCGCTGGACGTGTCGATCCAGGCGCAGATCATCAACCTGCTCGCGGATCTGCAGAAGGAGTTCGACCTGACGTACGTGTTCATCTCGCACGACCTGTCCGTGGTCCGGCACGTCAGCAACCGGATCGCGGTGATGTACCTGGGCAAGATCGTCGAGCTGGCGCCGACGGACGAACTGTTCGGGATGACCCGGCATCCGTACACGCGGGCGCTGTTGTCCGCGTTGCCGGTCGCCGACCCGGACACCGCCGACAGCCGCGAGCAGATCATCCTCGGCGGCGACATCCCGTCCGCGACGAACCCGCCGGAGGGGTGCAGGTTCCACACGCGGTGCCCGAAGGCGCGCCTGGACTGTGCGGCCGGGGAACCGCCGCTCGAGTCCGTGCTGAACGACACCGCCGCGCACCGAACCGCCTGCTTCTACCCGTTAACGGTGGGCGAGGACCTATCCACCGCAGTACCAGACCTGAAGGCATCATGACTGTGCTTCTGGCCGGGCCTTCGGCGCCGGCGTGGTCATGGGGCTGTGACTCCCGGTCTTCCCTCGTCGCTCCGGTCGCTTCGCTCCCTCCACTCCTCAGTCCAGACCGGGAGGCCCCATGACCAGCGCAATCGAGTTGATCGATGTCCTCGACGAGCCCAAGGCGATCGAGGGCCGGAGTCCGTTCGTGCTCGCGATCCGGCGGTTGCGCAAGGACAAGGTGGCGATGATCTCGCTCGCCGTGATCGTGCTGATCGTGCTGATGGCGATCTGCGCGCCGGTGTTCACGGCGCTGACCGGGCATCCGCCGAACGAGCAGTACCGCGACATCGGGCTGACACCGGACGGCCTGCCACGCGGACCGAACGGGACGTTCTGGCTCGGCACCGACGACCTCGGCCGGGACATCCTGGTCCGGATCGCGTACGGCGCGCGCGTATCGCTGCTCGTCGGCGTGATCGCGACCGCGATCACGGTGGTCATCGGCGTCGTACTGGGCCTGGCAGCGGGGTTCCTCGGGGGGATCACCGACACCGTCCTGGCCCGCCTGATCGACGTGGTGCTGTCGGTTCCGTTCCTGCTGGTGGCGATCGCGCTGGTTTCGGTGACGGGTCCCAGTCTGACCGTCACGGTGCTGGTGATCGGGTTCTTCAGCTGGGCTTCGGTGGCCAGGATCGTGCGCGGTCAGGTGCTGTCGTTACGGGAGCGCGAGTTCGTCGAAGCGGCGCGCTCGCTCGGGGCAGGTGACACCCGGATCATGTTCGTCGACGTACTGCCGAACGTGATCGCGCCGGTGATCGTGTACACGACGCTGCTGATCCCGGTGGTGATCGTGACCCAGGCGACGTTGTCGTTCCTCGGGCTCGGTCTGCCGCCGCCAACGGCCGACTGGGGCGGGATGATCAGCGAGTCGCAGAACTACTACACGACCGCGTGGTGGTTCATCATGTTCCCCGGTCTGGCGCTGCTGATCACCACGCTCGCCTTCAACCTGTTCGGTGACGGCGTCCGCGACGCCTTCGACCCGCGCGCGGATCGGAGCTGACCATGGCCATGTTCCTGATTCGCCGGATCGGTCACGGGATCCTGGTCCTGTGGCTGATCAGCATCGCCGTGTTCGGCCTGTTCTTCGTTGCGCCAAGCAACGTTGCGCAGACGCTGGCCGGCCGGCAGGCGACACCGGAGACGATCGCACTGATCAAGCACCGGCTCGGTCTCGACCTGCCGGTCTGGAAGCAGTACCTGCACTTCCTCGGGAACGCACTGAAGGGCAACCTCGGGTACGACTACTACCACCAGGTCTCGGTGACCAAGATCATCGGGCAGGCGCTGCCGATCACGGTGTCGCTGGCGCTCGGTGCAGCCGTCCTGTGGTTGCTGCTGGGTGTGTTCAACGGCGTGATCTCGGCGACGCACCCACGGTCGCTGGCGGACCGCGGGCTGACGTTGTTCGCGCTGTTCTTCTACTCGTTCCCGTCGTTCCTGCTCGGTCTGCTGCTGCTGTACTTCCTGTACTTCCGGCTCACGCTGGCCGGCTTCAACTGGTTCCCGGCCGGCGGGTACTCGCCTCTCGCCGGCGGTATCGGTCCGTGGTTCCAGCACCTGGTGCTGCCCTGGGTCGCGCTAGCTTTGTTGCTGGCGGCAACGTATACCCGGTTGACCCGCGGTTCGATGCTCGACGTCCTCGGTGAGGACTACATCCGGACCGCGCGGTCGAAGGGGATCCGGGAGGGCCGGGTGGTCGTCGTCCACGGTCTGCGCAGTGCGCTGACGCCGGTGGTCACCCAGTTCGGCATCGACCTCGGTCAGCTGATCGGCGGCGTGGTGGTCACCGAGACCGTGTTCAGCCTGCCCGGGCTCGGTCAGACCGCCGTGGTCGCGATCAACCAGCAGGATCTGCCGGTGATCATCGGCATCGTGCTGTTCGCCTCGGCGGCGGTCGTGGTGGCGAACATCCTGGTCGACATCGCCTACGCCGTACTGGATCCGAGGGTGCGGCTGCACTAGAAGAGACGCCCGGGGTTCCTTGGTCGGGTTGGCCTCGGGGTGGTACCGAAGGACAGGAGGTGTGGGCTCTACCTGGCGGTCTTGGGCGGGCGCCAGGCGGAGCCACAGGGAACACCTCCTGTCCTTGGGTACGTTGTCCGGGTGAAGATTGTTGTGTACGGCGCCGGCGGGATCGGCTGTTATGTCGGTGGCCGGCTCGCGGCGACGGGGACCCCGGTGACGTTCGTCGGGCGGCAACGGGCCGCCGACGAGCTCGCGTCGCACGGGCTGCACCTGACCGACTATCTGGGGGCGGACCTGCGGGTCGCGCCGGACGACGTGCAGTACGAGACGGCGCCGGACGCTGCGGCCGGGGCGGATCTGGTGCTGGTGACGGTGAAGTCGGCTGCAACGGATGGCGCGGCTGCTGAGTTGGCGCCGATCTTGAAGCCCGGTGCGGTCGTGGTCAGCTTCCAGAACGGCGTGCGGAACGGCGAGCTCCTGCGGTCACGGTTGACCGATCAGGTGGTGGTGCCCGGGATGGTGCCGTTCAACGTGCTCAATCGAGGCGCCGGGGTGTTTCATCAGGGCACCGAGGGAGCACTCGACGTACAACGGGATGCCGCGCTGGCGCCGTACGTCGAGGCGTTCCAATGGGCCGGGCTGCCGCTGACGCAGCATGACGACATCCTGCCGGTGCAGTGGGCGAAGCTCCTGCTGAATCTGAACAACCCGATCAACGCGCTGTCGAACCTGCCGTTGCGCGACGAGCTCTCCCAGCGCGCGTACCGCCGATGCCTCGCGGCCGCGCAGAGCGAGACGCTCGGGATTCTCGATGCTGCCGGGATCAAGCCGGCGCAGCTGCTCGCGGTTCCGATGCACCGCTTCCCGGCGATCCTGCGGCTGCCCGACTTCCTGTTCCGACGGCTCGCGTCGAAGATGCTGGCGATCGACCCGCTCGCACGGACCTCGATGTGGGAGGACCTGGAGGCAGGACGCAAGACCGAGATCGACTACCTGAACGGCGAGGTCGTCCGGCTCGCGGAGTCCATCGGCAGGACTGCGCCGGTCAACAGCAAGCTGGTCGACCTGATCCGTGCAGCCGAGACCGACCGTCGGGCCTGGTCAGGAGGTGAGCTGCTCCGGGAACTCCAGCGGTAGGTTCGCGCGGACGTTGATGCTGACGGCTCCGTAGCTGAAGCCGAGATGCTCGTTGAGCCGGCGCATGTTCGCGTTGCCCTGCTGGGTCCAGGTGTAGACCTCGGTGATGCCGTGCTCGGCCGCCCACGCCATACTCGTCCGCTTCAGCGTCGACGCGACCGCCTTGCCGCGCCAATCCCGGCGTACGGCGGTGTAGGCGACCTCGGCGCGCTCGGGCCGATCGGTGTCGAGCATCAGGCCCGCGACGCCGATCACGTCGTCGCCGGCCACAGCGAGGAACATCGCCGCCGGGTCGTTGATCCACTCGGTCGCCCACTCCTCCGCCGAGACGTCGAGCGGCGTCGTGGTGTCCATGTCCGGGAACGTCGGCAGCGCGACCTGCTCGTACGCCGTCGTCCACAGCTCCGGGCGCTCCGCAACGGTCACGATCTCGTACTCCGTCGGCCGGGCGGGCCACGGTTCGTCGCCGATCCGTCGTACCTGCTCGACCTGACGACCCGTCTCGGCGAAGCCGAACCGCTGGGCGAACGCGAACGAGCCCTCGTCCTCGACACCCGATCCGACGACCCGGAAGCCCGTCGCGCCGGCGTGCTCCGCCAGCGCCTCGAGCAACTTCGTGCCGACCCCGCGCCGCCGCGCCTCGGGACGGACCCGCGGCGACACGAACCCGCGCCCGGCCTCGTCGGAACTGTCGGCGAGCCCGTTGGCGACGACCGCGCCGTCCAACTCGGCCAGCACCAGCAGCCGCTCCGGAGTCTCCAGCTCGCGGAGCTCGGCCACGCTCGGGCACCGCTCGTGCGGGAGGACGGCGATGCGCACCTGACGCCAGGCCTCGTAGTCCGCGTCCGTGGCCACCGGCCGGATCTCGATCATTCGCCCATTAGGCAGCGGCGGTGTCCCACCGAGCGACCCGTTTTAGAATATGAGACAAATCTTCTCGTATACTGATCACATGGACGTAACAGTCATCGGTGGGAGTTTGGCGGGTCTGCAGGCGGCCCTGACGTTGGGGCGGGCGCGGCGGCGGGTCGTCGTGTTCGACGATGGGCGGGCGCGGAATAGGTTGGCCGAGCACGTGCACAACTACTTGGGCGCTGAGGATCCAGCGCCGGGTGAGCTGCTGGCAGTGGGGCGCCGGCAGCTGGCGGCGTACGGCGTCGAGGTGCGGGACGAGCGGGTCGAGCACGCAACGGCCGACGACGACGGATTCGAGGTCGGTGGAGTGCGGGCCCGGGCGGTGGTGCTTGCGACCGGACTGTGGGACGAACTGCCCGACGTGCCCGGTGTCGCTGACGGTTGGGGCCGGTCGGTGGTGGCCTGTCCGCACTGTCATGGGTGGGAGGTGCGGGACCAGCCGCTGGTGCAGTTGGGCATGCGGGGGTTCCCGGATCGTTCGGTGGCTCGGGCGCTGCTGCTCAGTCGATGGAGTGACGATGTGGTGTTGTGCACCGACGGGGACGAGCTCACCGACACGCAACTCGAGCGTCTGGACCGGGCCAAGGTGACGGTCCGCACCGAGCGGATCCAGGAAGTGCGGGCGACGGATGCCCCGCAGGTGCTGCTGGATGGTGGCGACGTGCTGGCGCCAGGACGGGTGTTCGTCGTCGTGCGGCAGCATCAGAAGAGTGAGCTGGCCGAGACGCTTGGATGCCAGGTGGTGGACGGCGCGGTGGTGACCGACGAGGGCGGGCGGACGACCGTCCCCGGGGTCTACGCGGTCGGCACGACGACCAGCCCGGCGCTCCTAGCGATCGGTGCGGCCGGTCATGCGAGTACGGCGGCTGTCGCCGTACACAATGACCTGCTGGAGCTAGACCTGGGCGGCGGGTGGTAGGCGATTCGGGTCGGCGATCGGCCACTCGGCGGGCGGGGAGCTGAGCTCGTCCAGTTGCAGGAGGCACCAGGGCGACAGGTCGGGGACCTCGCGTAGCTCGTGCCACTCGACCCAGCGGTACGCCGCGACTTCGGCCGGGTTGGGCGTGGGGTCGCCGGTCCACCACACCCGGTAGACCGGGCAGATCTCGTTCTCGACCACGCCGGTCGGCATCTCGGCGCGGTACCGGAACTCGGGCAGCACGAGGTCCGCCGATTCCACGACGATCCCGAGCTCGTCGGCCAGCCGCCGCCGTACCGCGTGCTCGACCGGCTCGTCCGGAAGTGGGTGCCCGCAGCAACTATTCGTCCAGACGCCCGGCCAGGTCGGCTTCCCGAATGCCCGCTGGGTGAGCAGCACCCGGCCGGCCGGGTCGACCACGTAGCTGGAGAACGCGAGGTGCAACGGGGTCGCCGCGTGGTGGACCGTTGCCTTCGCCTCGGTCCCGATCGCCCGCCCGGCCTCGTCCACCAGCACTACCCGCTCGTCGCTCACGCCCAGAGCTTAAGCCGGGTCTGCTAATCTGAGCGCGTGATCAAGCGAAGCGTGGCGTATCGACCGGCTCTGGGAGGAGCCGGGATTCGGTAGTACCCGCAGTCGCTCCACCCAGAGCCTCCGAGGCAGGAACCGTCCGGTTCCTGCCTCTTTCCGTTGCCGGAGGCACTGGCGGTGCCTCGTCCTGAGAGGAACCTCATGAGTGCTGTGATCGAGCGATTACGCCGTACCACCGACACCGTCATCGGTGCCGACGACCTCCGCGAGCGGCTGGATTCGGGGCACCCGCTGCGGATCAAGTACGGCGTCGACTGCACCGCGCCGGACCTGCATCTGGGCCACGCGGTCAACCTGTGGATGATGCGGCAACTGCAGGACCAGGGGCACCGGGTGGTGTTCCTGCTCGGCGACCTCACCACGCGCGTCGGCGACCCGACCGGCCGCTCCGAGACCCGACCTGTCCTCACACCTTCGGAGATCGATGCGAATGCGGCGTCGTTCCTCGAGCAGGTGTCGCTTGTCCTGCGCACCGATCCCGAGGTGTTCGAAGTACGGCGGAACTCCGAGTGGTACGACGGGATGCCGGTGGCGGAGCTGTTGAGCCTGTTCGCACAGGTGACGCAGGCGCAGCTGATGAGCCGGGACATGTTCCGCGATCGGGTCGCGGCCGGACGGGAGATCGCCGTCCACGAGCTGGTGTACCCGGTGCTGCAGGGGTACGACAGCTTTGCGATGCAGAGCGATCTGACGATCGTCGGGTCGGACCAGCTGTTCAACGAGCAGCTCGGGCGGCATTTCCAGCAGCGATTGGGGGCGCCGCCGCAGGTAGTGATCACGACGACGATCACGCCGGGCATCGACGGGCGGGCGAAGCAGTCCAAGTCGCTGAACAACTACATCGGGCTGACCGACAGTCCGCGGGACAAGTTCGGGAAGCTGATGAGCATCCCGGACGAGCTGGTCGAGCCCTACGCGCGGGTCTACACCGAGCTGCCGCTCGAGACGGTCGCCGCCCTTGCGGACTCCGCCGGCGCGGGCGGTCCGGCGGCTCGGGACGCGAAGCTCCGGTTGGCCGCCGCGGTCGTGACGCGGTACCACGGCGCAGGTGCGGCTCGGACTGCGCTGGCGGAGTTCCGGCGTACCTTCTCGGATCGCAGCGAACCCGCGGACATGCCTGCGGTCGTCGTCAGCGGTGCGGTCGTGACGACGTTCGACCTGTTGCGGGCTGCGCGGCCGGACGACAGCAACTCCGAGCTCCGCCGGTTGCTGCGGCAGGGCGCGGTGTCGATCAACGGCGTACGGACGGAGGACGCGGCGGCGGCGATCGACCTCAGCTCCGGCGTCGTACTGAAGTCAGGTGCTCGCACTTGGCACCGGATCACGCGACAGTAGGCCGGTGGAAATCAAGACGGTAGAGGCCTTGGTGAGCGTTGGCGCCCGGTACGTCGGCCGGGCGCCAACGTTCGAGGTGGAGCCGGCGTGGTGGTCGGAGGTCGAGGCCGTCACCCGGCACCTCGATCAACTGCTGGGCGTTCGGACGCTGGTACTGCGGCTCGTGCACGCGGACGAGGCCGCGATCGGACGTGGCGGACGAGTCGTCTACCACGTCGAGGCGCTCGGCGAACCGCGCTCCGGCGTACTCGACGAGACGCCGCTGTCCGAATGGGACTCCATCGTCGCCGCGCATCCGCTGCGAGCGACCTGGGCCGACCTGGACGGACCTCGTGACCTGATCGAGTGGGCCCAGGGCATCATCGGACCGCGCGACTTTGTGCAGGCGAAGACGTGGAACCTGTCGTGTCTGATCCGGTTTCCTGATGCGTGGGCCAAGGCCACCAGCCGGTTCTGCAGTATCGACGCAGACATCATCGAACACATCCGCCGGTACGACGAGACGCTCGCGCCGGCCGTACTCGCGACGTCCCGCGAGCACCGCTGGTCACTCCTCGCCCACGCACCCGGGACGGACTGCTGGGAGCCGGATCGGCCGTCGGTCGAGAGCGTCGTGAGCCGCTGGGTCGCGACGCAAGCAGCCCTCGCCGGCGAGGTGTTCGAGCTCGACGCACCCCACCTGCTGCCGGATGCGTTGGCGGACGAGGTCGCCGCCCTGATCCCCCGGGTCGACCTGTCCGCCGACGAGGTGAGCGGGCTCGTGAAGCTGGTCGATCGGCTCCCGGCGATCGTCGGCGAGCTCGACTCGGCCGGGCTGCCGATCACGTTGGTGCACGGCGATTTCCATCCCGGGAACTGGCGGTCGGACGGTACGCATCGGGTGATCGTCGACTGGGCGGACACGTTCGTCGGTCACCCGGCCACCGACATCAGGCGACTGCACGACTTCCTGCCACCGGAGAAACGCGACCACGCGGCCGAGGTCTGGGCAACTGCTTGGAAACGCGAGCTCCCCGGCTCTGAGCCGCTGCGAGCACTGCAGCCGATGAGCGTGCTGGGGCCTGTCACGTATGCACTGATGTACCAGCGCTTCCTCGACAACATCGAACCTGACGAGCGCATCTACCATCAGGACGATCCCGCGATCTGCCTTCGGTCAGCCCTCGATATGGCAGGCTGACCGCCATGACGATCCTCGTGACTGGCGCGACCGGAAACGCGGGCGGCGCGGTGGTGGAATCACTCGCTGAGCAAGGCATCGCGGCCCGGGCCCTGATGCGCTCGGCAAGGGATCTGCCGGCCGGCATCGAGCCCGTGTACGGCGACCTGAACCGGCCGGAGACCTTCGCGGACGCGTTGACCGGTGTCACCGGGATCTTCCTGCTGAGCGGGTATGACCGACTCGAAGAGTTGCTCACGAATGCAGTCGGCGCCGGGGTACAGAAGGTCGTCGTGCTGTCCAGTTCGTCCCTCGACGGCGAGCTGACGAACGCGGTCGCGGCGTACCACCATGCGACCGAAGAAGCCGTCCGGGCCTCGGGATTGGATTGGACCTTCCTGCGGCCCAACTCGTTCATGTCCAACACGTTGCGCTGGCTCGACCAGCTCCACGCCGGCGACGAGGTCCGGGTGCAGTTCCCCGACGTACCCGTCTCGACGATCCATCCGCGAGACATCGCCGACGTGGCGGTGCGGGCGCTCGGCGGCTCGTCCGACGGCGAGGTCCTTCGCCTGACCGGACCGGTCGCCCTCACCCCGGTCGAACAGGTCGCAATCCTCGCCGAGGGCATCGGGCGGCAACTGACGGCGTACCCGATGAGCCGATCGGAAACGCACGACGCCTTGCTGGCCTCGATGCCCGAGCCGTACGCGCACGCAATCGAGGGCTTCTTCGGCGACGGCACCATCGACGAGACCTCAGTGAACAACACGGTCACTGAGGTCACCGGCCAGCCCGGCCGAACGCTGCAGCAATGGGTTCGGCAGAACGCCGGGCTGTTCGGCTAATGCCGCTCCAGCGAAGGCCCGGGTCATAATCCACCGCCGCAGGTCCCGGTCCTGCCGGACCGTCTGAGGGGTCAACCCCCGAGTTGGCCGGTTGTCGACCTCGTATGCCGGGGGTCAACCGGCCATCTCGGGGGTCAACCCATGCTGCTCGGTGAATCGGAGCTGCAGATGAACCACCCGGGCCGATCCTGAGCTGACAGTCTCGATGCGAGGGTATTGACGTCGACTCGAAATCGGGGTGCGTGTTGATTGCGGCCGTGTCATCGTCGGGTTCCATGGAAGCCAAGGAGTTTCACGACGGTGCGGACGGGTCCGACGACCCGCAGGTGGCTGAGGCCATCGCTGCGGAGCAGGAGTCGCTGAGCATCGAGTGCCGGGCCGACCCAGCTCGTCTGCGGAGGTTGATGGCACCGGACTTCCATGAGTTCGGGTCGTCAGGCGGTGAGATCGAATTCGAGGGCACGGCCGAGCTCGTCGCGGCAAGCACCGATCCGGCCGGTGAGCCGATCCGCTTCCACGCCATGCGCGGCCAGCGGCTGAGCGACGGACTGGTGATGCTCAAGTACACGTCTGACAACGGCGAACGTCGTTCCAACAGAACCTCACTGTGGCGTCGCGTCGGCCCGGGACACTGGCAGATGTTCCACCATCAAGGAACACCAACCCAGCGATAAGGTTCACGGCGATGAAGGAGCTGCGCGTACCACCGCGGACGCGGACTACTTCAAAGCCTTGAGGTATTCCGCCGTGGTGCAGGCTTCGCCGATGCGGGGGAAGACGTAGGAGACGGCGAAGTCGTGTGCTGAGCCGTCCAGGCCGGTCATGGCGTCGGTGAGGAGGAAGGTTTCGTAGCCGAGGTCGGAGGCCGCTCGGGCGGTGGACTCGACGCCGAAGTTGGTTGCGATGCCTGCGACGGCGACGTTGGCGATCCCGCGGGACTGTAGTTCGGCGTCGAGAGGTGACCGGCCGAAGGCGCCGATCGTGCGCTTCACGATCTCGAGGTCGCCGGGCTGCGGTGCGGCCTCCGGTGCGAACTCGCTTCCCTCCGGCTGTACGTCGACGGCTGGCCGCTCGACCCGTACGTTCACCACCAGCCCGCCGGCCGCCCGTGTCGCGGCGGCCGCTGCGACGGATCGCTCGAGCACGACCGGTCCGCTCAGCGGCGCCGTGTCGAGCGCGATGATCCGCGGCATCAGGTCGATCAGGATGAGCGCGGTACGACGGGACTCGAGACTGTTCACGTGGCGAGCTTAAGGTCCAGCACGTCCACGCCGACGAGGTAGCCGATTGCTGCCGGGTTCTTGCCGGTGACTGTCACGGCGTACTGGTGTGTGCCCGCGGTCAGCTGCACACTGCCCAGCTCGACGGTCTGCGTTCCGACCCCGCTGGCCTGATAGCCGTCGAAGCTCGCCGGCGCGTTCCCGTCGATCTGGATGTCGGCGATCCCGTAGTCGGCCGCCTTCGTCAGCACCGTCGACAGCTGGTACGAACCAGTCGTGGGGACGCTGAACTGCAGCACGGTCTTGTCGCCGGCCTTGCTCCCGTGGATCCACGCCTGCGCCCCGCCTGACCAACTCACCCCGCAACAGTTGCCTTGCGGATCAACCGCCACCGTCGACGACACCGGCGGCAACATCCCCTCGCCCTCTACCCGCAGGGTGCTACCACTCGTCCCCTGCACGGCTTCCGACTTCGGTCCAACATGACCGGCGAGGTCCGCCGCAGCCACTCGATACGTCCACGTCTCGTGCAACCCCAGCCCTCGATGCAGGAAGCCGGGCAGCGGAGTCGTCCCCAGCAACTTCTCAACCCCGCCGACCGCGCCATACACCTTGTAATACGAGACCCCGCTGTCATCCGGTACGTCGCTCCACGTCACGTTGATCGCGTTGTCGGACCGGCCCACTGCCGTCAGTCCAGTGACCACACCCGGTGCGCGGCGATCGTCGTACGGGCGGACGAGCGACTGGACGACGTACGACGAAGCGGTCCACGCCGGCCCGGTCGGCCGGAGCTCGATGTCGAGACTGGAGCGGCCGGATGTGATTGCTGCAGGCAACTGGTAGTTGTCGTCCAGCCACCGTTGACGGGCGTTGCCGAGCGGCTGCAGCCACAGGCCCGCATCCTTGCCGTTCACAACAACCTGCGCCGACTGTCCCGGACTGTTCTGGTCGCTCGTCCGTCGCAACGTGACACCTCGGTTGGCCGGGTCGACCTTGGCGGTGAAGCGGATCGGCGCCGTGCCGGATCGGACCTGATCAGTGAGGGTCACGTCATCGTGGTCGCCTTCGTACACCGCACTCAGGCCGCCCTGCGTGCCGTTGTCGGCGTACCCGTGCTGCTGCCGACTGACCGCGGACCCGACGTCGACCCGGTCCGTCTCGCGCGCGCTGAAATCAGACGCGGTGTAAAGGAACGCGGTCGAGCCGTAGATCGCCGGGTGATCGTCCTGCTGGCCGTGCTCGATGCCGAAGTCGAGCTGGTTCTGGAAGGCGACCGAATCGGTGATGTGCAGCCGCCACGCGCCGTCGCACTCGTTCGCGCAGAAGCCGGCCCGGACCTCGTGCGCGGAGTTGCCGTGGAACGGCGTCGAGTACGTCCCGGCGTTGAAGTACCACCCCGACTCGTAGAAGTCCTCGGTGCCGGTGCCATGGATCGCCGGCGTCCGCTCGCCGTCGACGTACACCCGCTCGTCTCCCTCGAGGTACCCGCGAGTGTTGCCGTCGGCAAGCAGTCCCTCCATCGTCTGGGAGACGCCGACGAACTTGCCGCGCCCGGCCACGTCGGCGAACGTCCAGTCGCTCCCCTGCGTCGTCTCGCCGCGCGTCGAGAGCGCGGTGAAGTAGCCGATCTTCCCGGTCGCCAGGTCGACGGCCTTGCGCGCGTTCCGCGACGCAGTCACCTCAGCCTGCCCCTTCAGCGGGTACGTCGTGGGATTGACCAACGTCACCGTTGCGTGGGCGACGTACGGCATCGGCCACCACGAGGAGTACCAGCCGTCGGGATCCATCGCGAAGAACAGGGAGCGGACCGGGTTCTCGCCGAGGCCGGAGCCGAAGAATTCGCCGAGGGGTGCGTCGACCCGCTTCTTGCCGTCGATCGTCACCTGGACACGGACGCCGGCCAGCAGGGTGTCGGACGGCTTGACCCGGGCGGCGTCCGCATCGGTCGCGGCGTACGCCATCTCGTGCTCACCGCTCCAGTTCTGCTGGGTGATCGCGTACCCGTGCGCCTGCTCGTCGGCGATGTGCCTCGGGCCGACGTCGAGGGTGTCGGTGCGCTTCACCTGACCACCGACGACCGAATCAGCCCAGTAGCCGAACTCGTTGAAGTCCAGGTCCGACGAGATGAACTGGTTGGTGATCGTGATCTGCGACTTGCCGGCGGTCAGGGCCACCGGCAAGTCGACGGTCTGGTCGTGCCACTGCGCGCCCTGCGCCTTCAGCGGCGCCCACTCGCCGGCTGGAGCGCCGTCGACGAGGATTCTCGCGCGCTGATTGCCGATCCGCAGATCCATCCGCCGGGTCAGCTGCACGCCGGTGTTGGCCGGGTCGATCTTCAGCGTGAACGTGCTGCCGCCCAGGAACGCACGGCCGTCGTCGGCGAAGCTCTTCAGATCGAGACCGACGAGGTCGGGCAGCTTGAGGCGGAGCGCGCTCAACTCACCAGGACCGCGGGCATCGGCGAGCGTCATTTGCTTGCCGGGGGCAAGGTCCAGCGGAGTCTTGGTGGTAGTGCTGTTCGGTTGAACGGGTTTGGGGTCCTTGGTGCCGGCCGCGTTGAGCAGAGCCAGGACGTCCTCGGCCTTGTCGTTGGGGTCGAACGTGCGGATACCGTTCGCGTCCGGGAACTGGCGGTAGTCGACGTGGTAGAAGAGCGGGTTGGTCTGGGTGGTGATCCGCATCGACGAGCGGTACGGCATCGGGACGCGGATGTAGACGCCGCCGCTGGTCTGCACCGCGTTGGCGACGAGCGGGTACTCGAACGGCGCACCGAGCTTGCCGTCGACGATGTCCTGCAGCGAGCCGTGCAGCACCTGCTTGCCGTCGAGCTCGACGGTGATGGTCCCGGTCTTGGTGACGTCGCCCTCGTCCCGGGTGAACCAGATCGACGCGACCTCACCCGGACCGCTGTCCTCGGCGATCACGCAGCCCGCGTCCGTCGTACGGAGACAGGAGTAGGTGCCGTCGAAGCCGTCGTTGTTCGTACCGTCGCGACCGAAGCTCGAGAACTGCTTGGTCCGTACGCCGTTCTGCAGCTCGGGCAACCGATCCAGGTTCCGGTACACGTCCCACCCGACAGGCCCGTTGTCGTTGCCGGGCGGACCGGCCGAGGCCGACACCGAACCGGTCAGCACCAGAACCGAGCAGATGAGCACAACGACGGCACGACGGAGCATGGGGGCGGCCTTTCCTCCGAGGCGGGAAATCGATTTCTGAGATGTTTACCATCGTTGTAGCCGAATGAGAAGAGTTCAGACTCCGGGCCCACTGCTCGACCCTCTTGCCAGACGCGCGAGACTTGGTCCGCACACAACTTGAGACTGCGGGAGATTCGATGAGTTCTGCCAAAGCCCAGATCGGTGTCACCGGCCTAGCGGTGATGGGCCGCAACCTGGCCCGGAACCTCGCGCGCAACGGATTCAGCGTCGCGCTGCACAACCGCTCCCAGGCCCGCACGGACTCGCTGGTCGAGGAGTTCGGATCCGAGGGTGACTTCGTCCCGTCGACAGACCTGGCGGGCTTCGTCGAGTCGCTGGAGCAGCCGCGCAAGATCATCGTCATGGTCAAGGCCGGCGCGCCGACCGACGCAGTCATCGACGAGCTGGTGCCGCTGCTCGACGAGGGCGACATCGTCGTCGACGCCGGCAACGCGCACTTCCTGGACACGCGGCGCCGCGAGAGCGCGTTGAAGGAGAAGGGCCTGCACTTCGTCGGCAGCGGCGTGTCCGGCGGCGAGGAGGGCGCGCTGAACGGCCCGAGCATCATGCCGGGCGGTTCGCCGGAGTCGTACGCGGCGCTGGAGCCGATGCTGACCAAGATCTCCGCGCACGTGAACGGCGAGCCCTGCTGCGTGCACGTCGGCCCGGACGGCGCCGGCCACTTCGTGAAGATGCTGCACAACGGCATCGAGTACGCCGATATGCAGCTGATCGCGGAGGCCTACGACCTCCTCCGCCACGTGCTCGACCTGACTCCGCCCGAGCTGGCCGACGTGTTCCGCGACTGGAACACCGGCGACCTCGAGTCGTTCCTGATCGAGATCACCGCCGAGGTGCTCAGCCAGACCGACCCGACCACGGGCGGCCCGTTCGTGGACATCGTCCTCGACCAGGCGGAGCAGAAGGGCACCGGCCGCTGGACCGTCCAGTCCGCGCTCGACCTGGGCATCCCGGTCAGCGGCATGGCCGAGGCCGTGTTCGCCCGGTCGCTGTCGGGTGACGTCGTACGGCGGGAGGCGGCGGCCGGCGTACTGCCCGGGCCGTCGGACGTGAAGCTGGACGTGGACCGGCAGGCGTTCATCGACGACGTACGGCACGCGCTGTACTCGTCGAAGATCGTGGCGTACGCCCAGGGATTCGACGCGATCCGGGCCGCCAGCGAGGAGTACGACTGGAACATCGACCTCGGCGCGATGGCCAAGATCTGGCGCGGCGGTTGCATCATCCGGGCGCGGTTCCTGGACCGCGTCACGGAGGCCTACGACCGAGACCCGGCGCTGCCCTCGCTGCTCGTCGACGACTACTTCAAGGAAGCAGTCGCCAACGGGCAGGAGGCCTGGCGACGGGTGGTTGCCGCCGCCGCGACGGTCGGCGTACCGGCTCCGGGATTCTCGGCCGCGCTGTCGTACTACGACGGACTGCGGGCCGAGCGGCTGCCTGCGGCGCTCATCCAGGGTCTGCGTGACCTGTTCGGCGCGCACACCTACAAGCGCGTCGACCGCGAGGGCAGCTTCCACCTGGAGTGGTCGGGCGACCGCTCCGAGAGCACCCAGTAGACGGCGACCGCTGCTGCGCACAGGAAGCCGGCCGCTCCGAGGCTCGCCACGTTGAAGCCGTGGACAGCATCGGAGTGGGCGGCGACCGTGCCGGCGACTGTGCTCAGCAGCGCGGTCCCGAGCGATGCGCCGACCTGTTGAGAGGTCATCACCATGGCGCCGGCCACCGCAGTGTCGGGGCCGGCGCCGAGGGTCGCGGTGCTGTTGGCCGTCACCAGCACCCATCCGGTCCCCAGGCCGACGAGCAGGAACACCGGCATGACGTGCAGCCAGTAGTTGCTGTCCGCCTTGAGCAACCCGAGCAGTGCGAGCCCTGCGGCGATAGTGACGAGCCCGGGGCAGATGAGCGAGCGCACTGCCACTTTGGCCAAGAGCCGGCTCACTGCACGCACTCCGGCCATCAGGCCGACCGTCAGCGGCAAGAAGGCCAGACCGGCCTTCACTGGTGAGTAATGCTGGACGTTCTGCAGGTAGAAGGTCAGGAAGAAGAGGGCCGCGAACATACCGACGGCCAGACTGAACACGGCCAGGTACGAACCACCTCGTCTGCGGTCCGTGACAACCCTCAACGGCAGCAGCGGGGACTTCACTCGCGCCTGGACCGCCAGGAAGCTCGCAAGCAGGACCACTCCACCTGCGAGCGACGCGTATGTCGCCGGAGCGCTCCAGCCGTCCGAATCCGCTCGAGCGAACCCGAACACCACCGCCATCAGACCCGCGGTCGCCAGCAACGCACCTAGTACGTCGACTCGCACTCCACTAGCGCGCGGGACAGGACGTACGGCGTACAGGACCCCTCCTGCTGCCAGCGCGGCGACCGGGAGGTTGACGTACATGCACCACCGCCAGTCGAGGTACTGCGTGAGCACGCCGCCGAGCAGCAGGCCCAGACCGGACGCACTACCCATCGCCGTTCCGTAGATCCCGAATGCCTTCCCACGCTCAGCCGGCAGCGGGAACGACGCCGCCAGGGTCGCCAGCACTGCCGGCGTCAGCAGCGCGCCGAAGACCCCTTGCAGTGCACGTCCGGTCAGCAACATCGCCGGACCGGTCGCGGCCCCACCAAGAGCTGACGCAGCCGCGAATCCGGTCAGCCCGACCAGGAGTGCACGACGCCGCCCGATGAGGTCACTCGTGCGTCCGCCGAGCAGCAGCAAGCCGCCGTACCCCAGGGCGAACAGCGTGATCACCCACTGCCGCGCCGGATCCGACATCCCCAGCGCCCGCTGCACGGACGGCAGTGCGATGTTCACGATGGTCAGATCGATGCCCACCATCAGCTGAGCGGTCGCCACCGCCCCCAGCGCCCACCACCGCCGCGCATCGAGCGTCGGCAGCGCTTCTGTGGCGGCCACTAGAACATCCCGTTCGAGTTGGCCGCGGTGTCCGGGATCGGCTGCATGACGTCCCAGTGCTCGACGATCCGGCCGTCGCCGTCGAGGCGGAAGATGTCGACGATCGCCGTGCCGGCCTGGCCCGGCACGCGGACGCCGTGGACGTGGGCGATGACGTAGTCGCCGTCCGCGAAGAGGTGCTTGACCTCGGCCTTCAGGTCGGGGAAGTCCCGGCGGACGGTGGCGACGAACTCCTCGAAGCCGTCGATGCCGTCCGCGATCCGCGGGTTGTGCTGCCGGTAGGTGTCGCCGATCAGCTTGGCCGCGGCGTGGAAGTCCTTCTGGTTCAGGCCGGCCTCGTAGAAGTCGAGGACGGTTCGTTTGTTGCGTTCGCTCATGATCATCCTTAAGTGAACAGCTGTAGTGCTACGACTGTAAGGCAACGTCCGTTGCAATACAATCGGCTTTATGGACGCTGGAACGTCGCGGAACCGGAACCGTCGCGGGCAAGGGGAGCTGCTGCGACGGGAGATCATCGACGCCGCCCTGCGGATGCTGAACGAGCTGGGCGACGACGAAGCGCTCTCGTTGCGCGCGGTCGCCCGCGAGGTCGGGATCGCCGCGACGTCGGTCTACATCCACTTCGCCGACCGCGACGAGCTGGTCTTCGCCGCGCTCGAGCAGTCCACGACCGACCTCCTCCACGACCTCGAGCAGGCAGAGGCCGGCGGCGGGGACGATCCGGTACGGCGACTACGCGCGCGACTCCTCTTCCTCGGCACCTGGGTGCGCGAGTACTCGGGTCTCTACAAGGTGCTGCACGAGAGCACGCTGAATCGGCGGATGCACCTGGTCTTCAAGGAGGAGCTGTCGGTCCGCGCGACCGCCGCCGTGCAGGCCTGCATGGACGCCGGCCTGGCACCCGCGGACGACGCGGCCGCCGTGGCGCTGGACCTTCGCGCCGCGGTACACGGCGCGGTCTCGATCCGGATCAACGAACCGGAGGCCGACCTGCCGCCGCTCGCGGCCCAGATCGACCGCTTCCTGGTCAAGCTGGTTGGCCTGAGAATCGAACATGTGTTCTAATAGTCACTCAGCGCCAGTCCCAGAAGGAGATCGCCGCAACGATGACTGTAGACACTCTGGCAGTAGAGACGCCGTCCGACCTCGCCGACACTCCCGACCCGATCAACCCGTCGGCGGCCACGGCCGAAACGACGCCTGAAGCCACACCCGAAGCCACCTCTGCCTCGGTCGAGGCCGCGAAGCCGAAGAAGGCGCTGGCGAAGAAGGCCGCGGGCAAGAAGGCGAAGACCATCGAGCTCACGCTGACCGTCACCGGGACGGCGGACGGCGAGTGGCACGCCGAGCTCAAGCAGGGCACGACCTACCTGGCCCGCGACCTGGCCGTCGCCGCGGCCGCGGTGTCCCGCGCCGCCAAGGAGCTGCACGAGGACCTGTCGACCCCGATCGACGAGGTCATCGAGGAGGCCCGCTCCCAGCAGGCCGCCAAGGTCGCCGCCCTCGAGGCCGAGCTGGAAGCCGCGAAGAAGGCTCTCGCCGACCTCGACTGAAGTCAGCACGATCCCGACACAGACTCCCCGTGGTAGTCACCTTCCCTGATCACCACGGGCAGCAAATGCAGAACCCGTCCGCAACCGTGTGAGGTGGATTGCGGACGGGTTCTGGGGATCGACTCAGGTTGGGTCTACTGGGGCTGGGTCTTGAGCACGACGCGGAGGTTCGCCCTGGGCTGGTGTTGCCAGGCGTCCTCGGCCTGCTCGAGCGGGAAGGTCTCGATGATCGGCCGGATGTTCTTCAGCACCGCGAAGTTCAACGTGTCCTCGGAGTCCTGGGCAACCCCGGAGTACCAGCCGGACACCGACAGCCGACCCTCGGCGAGCGCATGACCGCTGACCTGGATCGGGTCGCCGCCCTCGAGGACGATCAGCTCACCGTTCGGCCGGAGGCCCTTGACCAGGTCCGACTGAAGGTCGGCGCGTGACACCGTCGCGATGACGACGGCCGCGCCGCCCAGCGCCTTCAGGGCCTCGCCGGCGTCACCCTCGTTGCTGTCGATGTACTCGTCCGCCCCGAGCTGGCGTGCGAGCTTCTCCTTGTCCCGGCCGCGGTTGATCGCCACCGTCCGGAAGCCCATCTTGTCGGCGAACTGGATCGCCAGGTGACCGACACCGCCGACGCCCTGCACCGCGATCGTGTCCCCCGGCCCGGCAGGCGCGTGCCGGAGTGCGTTGAAGGCCGTGATCCCGCCACACATCAACGGCGCCGCGTCCTCGAAGGTCAGCCCCTCCGGGATCCGCGCCACCGCGTCCTGCGGCGCGACCATGAACTCGGCGTACCCACCGTCGTACGACGTGCCGACGATCGTCCGGCTGACGCAGTTCGTGAAATCGCCGCGGCGGCAGAACTCGCAGGTGAAGTCGACCCCGCCCGACCAGCCGACACCGACCCGCTGGCCGACCTCCCAGACCGTGACGCCCTCGCCGACCGCGTCCACGACCCCGGCGATCTCGTGCCCGGGGATCCGCGGCAGCACGGTGCCGAACAGCGCGTTCCGCGGGATCGCGTCGCCGCCGCAGATCCCGCAGGCGTGGACCTTCACCCGGATCTGCCCGGCCGCGGGCTCCGGGATCGGCACATCGGTCACCACGAAGGGTCCGCCGGCCTGCTGGACCTGGGCCGCACGCATCGTTCCTGTCATTGCTGTGCTCTCCCTCGATTGATTCAGCTCAGTGCATGCCGCCGTCGGCGACGATCTGCTGGCCGGTGATCAGCCCGGCCTCCTCGCTCGCCAGGAAGGCCGCGATCCCGGCCACGTCCTCGGTCGTGCCCAGCCGCCCGATCGGCACCATCGCGACCAGGCTCCGCTTGTACTCGTCGTTCGCCGGATCGGTGAAGATGCCCGCGCCGTCGATCGGGCCTGGCACGATCGTGTTCACGGTGATCCCGCGCGGCCCGAGTTCCAGCGCGAGCACGCGGGCCAGGTAGCCGGTGGCGACCTTGCTGGTGCCGTACAGACCGACGCCCAACTGCGGGACCGTGGTGGTGTTCGACGAGATCGTGATGATCCGGCCGTTGTCGGCGATCCGGCGGGCCGCCTCGCGCAGGACGAAGTACGGGCCCTTGGTGTTGACCCGGAACAGCAGGTCGAAGTCCTCCTCGGTGACGTCCGCGACCGGGACGTTCACCTTCTCCATGCCGGCGTTCGCGACCACGATGTCGACCTGGCCGAACTCGTCCAGCGTCGCGTCGTACAGCCGCTGGATGCCGTCGACCTGGGACACGTCGGCGGCGACCGAGATGGCCTGGACGCCGAGCGCCGTGGCGGCGTCCAGGACCTCGTTCGCGGCGGACTCGTCGCGGGAGTAGTTGACCACGACGTTCGCGCCCTCGGCGGCCAGGCGGAGCAGGATCGCCCGGCCCAGCCCCTTCGACGAGCCGGTGACGAGCGCCGTTCTCCCCTTGAGCGTCATCCTCTTCGTTCTCCCTTCACGTGACCTGTTCCGATCGTCCGCCGAGATCGGGGGTGACGGAAACAGGGACTTGTTGGCGAGGGCACAACGAATCGTTGTGGCACGATGGCCGGGTGGATGTGAGGACGGCGTGGATCTGAGCTTGCGGCTCCTGGAGGCACTCGAAGCCGTTGCGGCGGAGGGCAGCATGACGCGCGCCGCCGGGGTCCTCAATCTGACCCAGCAGGCGGTCAGCGGGCAGATCCGTCAACTGGAGCGCGTGGTCGGGACCCCGCTGGTCGAGCGTCGCCCGACCGGCATCGAGCTGACCGCGGCCGGCGAGATTGTGCTGAAGCAAGGTGCCGCATTGTTGTCGTCCGCGCAGGCGATGGTGACCGAGGCGCGGCTGACCGCTGCGGGACGGCCAGATCCGCTGCGCATCACCTTCAAAGCGCAGAGTACGGCGCACTTCATGCCCGCGGTCGAGGCGGCACTGCGACGGGAAGCGCCGGAGGTCGAGGTACGGCCGATCTCGTCGCACACGCTGCCGGACGAGATCGACGCGCTGGTCGAGGGGCGGGCCGATGCCGCGTTCCTGTGGTTGCCGATCGGGGACGATCCGCGGTTCACCGTGCATCCCTTGCTCGAAGAGGAACGGTGGGTCGCGCTACCGCCGGGACATCGGCTGGAGAGCCGTACGACGTTGTGCATCGCGGATCTCGCCGACGTGCCCGTGGTCGGTCCGCGGGACGGGATGCCCGAGGCGGTGGTGAACTTCTGGTTCATCGACCCGCGACCGGACGGCAGCCGCGCCGTCTTCGGACCGCAGGCGCGAACTCCGGAGGAGTGCCTGCACCTGGTCGCGGCGGGCCACGGCTGCTGGATCGCGCCGGCGTCCACCGTCACGTACTTCGCCCACCCCAGGCTGACGTGGCTTCCGCTGGTCGACGCCCCGCCGAACGTGCTGGCCCTGATCTGGCCCGAACACACCGCGAATCCACTCCTGCACCGTCTCCTCGAGGAGACCCGCCGCGCCCTCGATCCCTTGCCAACAGCAACGACCTAGCTGAGCGCGGTTGTCAGCGTGATGGTGAGCAGGGTCATGGCGGCCATGACGGCGATCAAGGTCCAGCGGGCTGCGGCGTTACTCATGGATTCATGGTCGGCAGCAGGATCGGCGGTGGGAATGGGTGAGCCCGGGATTCAGGGGACGGTCCGGGGTGTGGTCCGGTGAAGTCCTGACCGCCGGAGCCTCGGGGAACAGGGAATGAACGGGGTGTGACCGAAACGGCACGCCGCAGCTGTGGGCGGGGGTGGGTGATTGGCCTTACCGTGGGTGACCTGGGCCGGTCCGAGTGCCCTGATCTGTTCGAGCGATTTGGCCGCTCCGGGGTGAGAAGGGGTCAGATGAGCACTTTCCAGGACTTGGGTTCGCTGCTGCTGGTGCGCGGCGCCGACGAGATCGACCACGCGGGCGGAAGCCTCTATGTCCACCTGCACCGGGTCGCCAAGCGCCTCAGCTCGCTCGGGGCCTCCGACACGCTGGCGATCGCGGGCCTCGCCCACGCCGCGTACGGGACCGACGGCTTCCCCACCCACCTCTTCGACTGGCAGACCGAACGCCCGGTCCTGGACTCGGTGATCGGCACCGAGGCCGAGCTGATCGTCTACCGGTACGGCGCCTGCGACCGCGAGACCACCTGGCGCGACCTCGCCGAGCACCGCACGGTCACCGACCGCTTCACCGGCACGTCCGAAGAGCTCGGCACCGAGGACCTCCGCGACTTCGTCGACCTGACCATCGTCAACGAGCTCGACGTCCTCGAGAACGACCCCGAACGTGCGCTCGAGCTCGGCCCGTTCCTGCAGGAGCAGATCCCGCGCTGGCAGTCCATCGCCTCCCCCGCCGTCCTCACCGAGTCCCAGCGCATCCTGCAACACTAGGTGGCGTGAAACGGTTCCTCTGGCGGGGGTTTCTGGGACTTCTCGGGCTCTGGCTGATCGTCACCCTGGCATCGCTCGGCTACAACGTCGCCACCAGCGGGACCGCCGCACCACCTCCTGGCCTGAAGTACGTCGAGGCCGGCGACATCAACACCCGCTACGAAACCTGGGGTACGTCGGGAACGCCCGTCGTGCTCGTCCACGGTGCGGCCGAATCCGTCGACACCTGGTCGGCGCTCGTCCCGCTGCTCGCGACCAGCCATCGCGTGTACGCCTACGACATCACCGGTTACGGGTACTCCGAGCGCAAGGCGCCGTACACGATCGAGCATCTCGCGGCACAGCTACTCGGATTCCTGGATGCGATGCACCTCGGCGGCCCGGGTGAGCCGCGACCGATCCTGGTCGGGCACTCGCTCGGCGCGGGCGTCGCGGCCGAGGCGACGCTGGAGGCGCCGAATCGGATCGGCGGGATCATGTTCCT
The DNA here is from genome assembly GCF_036226565.1 of Kribbella sp. NBC_00709. Taxonomy (GTDB): domain Bacteria; phylum Actinomycetota; class Actinomycetes; order Propionibacteriales; family Kribbellaceae; genus Kribbella. The sequence continues at coordinate 4,939,802 of NZ_CP108996.1, read as the reverse complement.
CGACGGCGACGGGCTACCGCTGCCGGGCGGGCAGGCCGGCCCGCCGCGGTGGCTGATCGTCCCGCCGTACCGGACCTCGCTGTTCCGGCTCGTACTCGACCAGGGCTGGCTGCTGAAGAAGATCTACAAGAGTGTCTGCTCCCCCGACTGCCCCGCGATGGACGTCGACGACTGGACCCGCCCGTTCCGGCAGCCGGGAGCGGAGAAGGCGGTCTGGCAGATGACCGCGCACGGTATCCCGGCCGTGTCCGCCGACCGGCTGGCGAATCTCCGCGAGCTGCCGATCCCGAAGTCGGTCGTGTTCGGCGCGCTCGACACCAACGGCGGCAACCCGACCGAGACCGCGACCCGCATCGGCGCCCCCGCGCCGGCCCTGATCCCGGACGCCAACCACCTGACGCTGATCTCCAATCCCGCCCAGGTAGCAGCGGCGATCGACCAACTGTCTGGAAAAGCTCGGCACGGCGACGGATGATCGGGATATGGCCCGTTACGAAGTGGTTGTGCGCGCGAAGACCGATCGACGACTGTCCGACTCCGACTACCTCGAGCTCGCCCTGAAGTCCTGGTCGCTGGACAAGGGCATGCGGTTCCAGCGGATCGAAGATCTCCCGGACGGGACGATCGCGGTCGTCCTGCAGCAGAAGATGTCGCCGCGCAAGCACGACGTGGCGTGTGCGATGGCGAACCGGAGCCTGGCCCAGCTCGGTATCCCGGCCGGCCAGGTCCAGCAGATCGACCTGCACCGGATGACCCGCAAGGGCGGCCGCGCGCTGGTCCGCTCGTGGGTCGGCCCGGGCAACCCACCCGGGCCCGGCACCGCCGGCGACCGTGAACCGCGCCGCCCCAAGCCGATGCCCCCGCACCTGCAGGCGTCCCGCGACCTCCCTACGGAGTGAAGACTTCGAACCGCGCGCCGTACTTCGTCCCCAGCCGAGTGCCGGTCGGGCGCGAAACGCCTTCGAGGAACTCCTCCGGGTCGAACGCGCGGTTCAACCCGTCGATGTAGGCCTGGTGCGCCTTCAGCGACTGCAGGCCCAGGTCGAACGTGTCGGTCGTGTCCACCCCGTGCCGCGAGTTGGGTGAACCGGCCGCCCAGACCTGCCGGACGCCGTCCCACTTGTCGCCGGCGTCGGGGAAGATCCACCGGTTGGCGGCGTCCCGGACCGCGTCCATCGTCGCGCGACCGGTGTTGATGTGGTCGGCCTGGTTCAGCGCCACGTCGCCGTCCCAGGTGTCGTGGAAGTTGCCGGTGATGACGATCTCCGGCTGGTGCCGGCGGATCGCGGCGGCGATCACGCGGCGCAGCGGTACGCCGTACTCGATCGTGCCGTCGGGCTGACCGAGGAACTCGACCGATGACACCCCGACGATCCGGGCCGACTCGATCTCCTCGGCTTCCCGCAGCGGACCGCATTCGGCCGGGTCGACGCCGTCGATCCCCGCCTCACCGGACGTCAGCAGGCAGTACGCGACCTGCTTGCCCTGCCCCGTCCAGCGCGCGATCGCGGCCGCCGATCCCCACTCGAGATCGTCCGGGTGCGCAACGATCGCCAGCGCCTTCTGCCAATCCTCGACCAATGGTTCGAGCCCCTCCGCAGTGCTCATCGACGTCCTCGCTTCGCTCCGGGCGCCGATGAGACACAACAGGCGCTGTATTGGATGATGAGCTCACTTCGTTCGCTCATGCCCGAAGGCTATCGCTCACCCGCCTAGGCGTCAGCCGAAGACTTGACGGGTGTACTGGTTCTCGAAGACTCGTTGCGGGTCGAGCCGGTCGCGGACGGCGAGGAAGTCGTCGAAGTGCGGGTACCGCGTGCGCAGGTCGGTCGCGGTGAGGGTATGCAGCTTGCCCCAGTGCGGCCGTCCGTCGAACTCGGCGACGATGCTCTCGAACGCCTGGAAGTACGGATCGTGCGGCAGCCGGTGGTACTGGTGGATCGCGACGTACGCCGTCTCCCGGCCGGACGCCGTGGACAGCCAGATGTCGTCCGGCGCGGCCACCCGGACCTCGATCGGGAACGGGATCCGCGACCCCGACGTGTCGATCCAATCCCGGAGCCGGCGGATCACGTCGACAACGTGCTCGCGCGGCACGGCGTACTCCGACTCACGGAAGATCACGTTGCGCTCAGAACAGAACACCTTGTACGACGAGTCGACGTACTCCCGGGCCGACAGCGCTCGCGAGGCGAGCTGATTGATCCGCGGCACCATCCCCGGCCGTCGCACGGCGAGCCGGTTGGTCAGCTCGAAGACCTTGTTGGACAGCAGTTCGTCGTCGACCCACCCGCGGATCCGGCCGACCGGGGAGGCGTCGACGCCGGCCGCGACCCGGTTGTTCCGCTTGGTCAGTGCGATGCCGGTGTGCGGGAACCAGTAGAACTCGAAGTGATCGTTGCCGTCGGCAAGCTCGTCGAAGCCGTCCAGTACGTCGGTCAGCGGCAGCGGCATCTCCTGCGCCCGGAGCAGGAACGCCGGCACGCACTGCAGGGTCAGCGAGCTGATCACGCCGAGCGCCCCGACCGAGACCCGGGCCGCGGCGAAGACATCTGCGTTCTCCTCCGCCGAGCAGTGCAGCACGGAGCCGTCCGCGGTGACCAGGTCGAGCGCGACGACCTGGGTCGCGAGCCCGCCGAGTCGCGCGCCGGTCCCGTGGGTGCCGGTGGAGATCGCGCCGGAGATGGTCTGCTTGTCGATGTCGCCGAGGTTCGCCATCGCGAGGTCGAATGCCGCCAGACCCGCATTCAGCTTCCGCAGGCCGGTGCCGGCGCCGACCGTCACCCGGCCGGACGCCTGGTCGGCCCGAGTGATCGACGACAGCCCGTCGAGGCGGATCATCACCTCCTGTGGCACCGAGCAGCCAGTGAACGAGTGGCCGGAACCGACTGCCTTGAGCTTCTTGCCCTGGTCAGCGGCGGCCTTGACCGTGGCGGCGAGCTCGTCGGTCGAACCCGGGCGCAGGGTCTCGATCCCGGTCGCCGACTCGGTGCCGGCCCAGTTCCGCCAGGTGCTCATCCGAAGTTCTTCCCTTCGCCCCGATACGTGACCAACGAGGTCAGTTGCTCACCGTCGATCGCGTGCACGACGTCGAACCGCTCCAGCATCTCGCCCGCCTTCGCGTAGCGCATCCACACTCTGTCGCCGAGATTCAGCCGATCGGCCGATTGTCCCTGGACCGGAGTCTGCACCTCGCCTGCGCCTTCGGTGCCGAGCAGCTTCAGGCCGGCCGGCGAAGCGGGCAGCGGCAGTCGTGACTTCTTCGCCGGTCCCGAGGCTACGTACCCGCCGCCGAAGAGCGTGGCGATGCGCGGGGCGGGACGCCGTACGACGTCGAGTGCGTACGCCATCGCGTGCGCGGGCTGGAAGACGTCGTACTTGTCGAAGAGGGTCGGGCCGTAGAGGCCGGAGCCGGCGGTGACCTCGGTGACAACCGGGTCGGCGCTGCTGATCTCGAGGCTGCCCGTCCCGCCGCTGTTGACGATCCGGAGCGCACCGACCTGCTTGACCGCGTCGACGACCGCACCGCGGCGGTCCGCGAGCTCGGCGGCCGAACGGCGCTTGATCCAGCGGACGGCCGGAGAGGTGTCCGGTAGGCCGGCGATCTGCGCCTCGTAGAACATCACGCCGGCCAGCTCGAACGCGTCGTCGGCGGTGACGGTGCGGGCGAGGGCCGCGACGTCGGCGGGGGTCCGCAGCGGCGAGCGGCGTACGCCGAGGTGCTGGCCGAAGACGCGGAGCGACGCATCGACGTCGAGGCAGACCTGGATGCGGGCGCTGCCGGTCGCGGTCGCCTTGATGTACCCGAGGTGCTCCGGCGAGTCGATCATCAGCGTGATCCGGGCGGCCGCCTCGGCGTCCTCGGACAGCTCGCGCAGCGCGGTCCGGTGGGTGGTCGGATAGCCGAGCAGGATGTCGTCGACACCGTTGCGCGCCAGCCAGAGCGCCTCCGGGAGCGCGTAGCTCATGACGCCGTGGAAGCCGGGGCGCTCGAGCGCGGCGGCGATCAGCGCGCGGCACCGGACCGACTTGGAGGCGATCCGGATCGGCGTGCCGGCGGCGCGACGGACCAGGTCATCAGCGTTGCGCCGGAACGCGTCGAGATCGATCACCGCGTACGGCGCATCGAGGCTCGCGGTCAGACGGGCATACCGGTCGAAGTCACCCATAACCGGAGTGTAAGTCACGAAATACTGAAAGGTAATACAACTTTAAGATCTATCTATCACCTCTTCGAGAGTGGGTGCGATGGTGTGGGCCCAGTCGGACTGTTTGTCGGGCTGGGTGGACGTGGCTGCGAGGAGGGCGACCGTCGAGCCTTGTAGGACAGAGAGGTCTACGTAGGACTCGGCGCCGGTGTATGCGCGGACTGCTGCGGCTGCTGTGGGGGTGGTCCAGAGTTGTTGGACAGATAGGTCGCCGCCTGTGCCGCAGGACTTCATGCGGGTCGTGTAGCCGGTGTAGTACGCCTGGGCCTTGGCGGGAGTGGTGAAGCGGAGCAAGAGGGCGGTGGCGGGCTGGGCGTCTGCTGTGCGGTAGCTGCCGCTCAGTGCGTAGGCGGGGACTGGGAGCGAGCCGGTGACCGGTCGGCCTGCACAGCCGGAGGGTAGGGCCTCGTAGGACGCCTGGTGGGGGTCGCGGCGGCGGGTCCAGGTGTTGTTACCGATGAAGCCGGCCTCAGCACCACCGGGGTCGCTGTAGGTCTTCCAACCGGCGCCGAGCTTCTCGGGGGTCGGCAGGTTGCGCGCGGTGAGCGGTCCGGCGTTGGCCGGCGGCGGAGCGGTCGCCTGCTCCGGGACCTCCGGCGGCACAGCCGCATCCGTCGGCTTGGCGGTGCTCATGGTGGCGGGAGGCACTGGCACCGTCCCACCGACCGTGCTCGGGATGACCGGCGAGGCACTCGGCGCCGACCGCGGAACTACCCCCGGCGCGGGCTGCTGGGCCGCCGAGTTGGAACTGCAGCCGACGAGCACCACGGCCAGCGCACCGGCAACCGCTACCCCGGCGCCGGCACGTCCGCCCAGGCCAACGCCTGTCACTTCGGCTCAAAGTGCTGGTAGTCGGGCTTCGCCCACCCGGCACCCCAGAAGTACCCCTGGGCGACCAGAGCCTTCGTGGCGACGCTGCTCGCGAACAGCATGCCCGGACGCGCCGGCGTACGCGTGCGGTACGCCAGCCCGTTCGACGGATACCAGACGCCGTTCGCGGCCAGGTACGGGTTCTCCACGGTGTTGATGTCGATCGCCCACCCGTACGAGTGCGGCGACAGCGAGTACGGATCACCGGTCACTCGTCGGCAGTTGAACGCCGACGTGTTGTCGGCCGCCATCGACTTGACGTCGCTGCCGCCGAACACATCCACCCGCCGCATCTGCCGGATCGGGAACTTCGACGCGAACGTCGTGGTCCAGACCGTGATCATCTTCGCCACGGCGGCGTCCCGCAGGATCAGCTCGCCTCGGTGCACATGGCCGTCGAAACCCCAGTAGTTCAGCTGCAGCAGCCGCAGTGACGCCGGCGCGACCGGACAGCCGGCCCGGTACGTGTTCGGCACCATCGCAGCGGAGACGGCGTACACCTTGGGGTTCAATGCTGCTTTGATGACGATCGTCGCGAGGCCGGAGTACTCCATCGCGGCCTGGCTGACGTACCGGGTGACGACGCGCACCGTCCGGGTGGCCGGGAGATCATCGGGAACCCGGAGCCGGAAGTTGCCCTTGGCATCCATGACGCCGATGTTGAGCAACTGCCACTTGCCGCTGCCGAGATAGCTCTGCAGCGCGAGCTCCTTGCCCGGCTCGGCCGGCACCATCCGGCCGATGACCGAGACGCCGGTCAGCGTGGCGTACCAGGCCGCCGGTGTGTTGATCAGGATCTTCCGGTCCTGGATCGGCACGGTCCGGTACGCCGAGATCGCGAGTGCCGTCTCCGCCTTGACGCCGATCATCGTGCGGAACGCCCAGGTCCCGGTGTACGCCGAGATGTAGCTGAACCTGTACACGCCGCCGGTAGTAGTGCGCGTCGACGCCCGCAGCACCCAGGCACCGGGGACGCGCTGCCACAAGGTGATGTACGACCCGGTGATCGGCTTGCTGATCTTGCCGGTGAAGACCGTCGGCTTGTCCTCCCAGGACGCGGCCGGCTGGTCCAGCGTGATCGACCAGTCCGGCGCGGGAGTCGCCGCCGGCGTCACACTCGAGGTTGGTGTGGGTGTCGGAGTCGGAATCGGAGTCGGAGACGAGGGCGTCTGACTAGGCGTGACACTCAGCGTGACACCGGGCGTGACACTGGGCGCCGGCGAGTCGTCGGCATACGCGACACTCACCGGCCCCAGACCCAGCAGCACCGCAACAGCCACCCCAACGAAGCGTCGCATCCGCCTCACCCTCCCCTTGACAACACCCGTACCCCTATTAAGAGGCGGCCACACCGGGATACGTCACAGGGGAGCGCTGACTACGTTTATTCCTGTAGTCGCTTCACTGCTGAATCGATGCGCTCGTCGGTCCCGGTCAGGGCGACTCGGACATGCCGCTCACCGGCGGTGCCGTAGAACGCACCCGGCGCGACCAAGATGCCCCGGTCCGCCAGCGCAGCCACAGACCCGTAGGCGTCGTACGACGGGTGTGACGCCCACAGATAGAGGCCACCGTTGGACAGCGTGATCTCCCAGCCCGCGTCGGTCAGCGCATCCCGCAGTACCGCGCGCCGGCGGAGATAGCGCGCACGCTGCTCCTCGACGTGTACGTCGTCCGCGAACGCGGCCGCCATCGCAGCCTGGATCGGCGACGGCACCATCAGCCCAGCATGCTTGCGCACGGCAAGCAGCTCGGCCACCACCGTCGGATCACCCGCGACGAAGCCGCCGCGGTATCCGGCCAGGTTGGACCGCTTGGACAGCGAGTGCACCGCAAGCAGATTGTCGAAGCTGCCACCCGACACGTCCGGGTGCAGCACGGACACCGGCTTCTCGTCCCAGCCGAACTCGATGTAGCACTCGTCGTTGACCAGCAGTACGTCGTTGGCTCGCGCCCACTCGACCGCACGCCGCAGATCGTCCGCAGACGTGATCTCACCGGACGGATTGCGCGGTGAGTTCAGGTACGCGACCCGCACCGGCCCGTCGTACGTCGTGGGGTCCGCGACCGGCACGCTGGTCGCCCGGGCGAGTGCCGCACCGGCCTCGTATGTCGGGTACGCCAGGTCCGGGATCAGGACTGTGTCACCGGCGCCGATGCCGAGCAGCGTCGGCAGCATCATGATCAGCTCTTTGGTCCCGATCACAGGCAGTACGCCGCTCTGCGGGTCCACTCCGGTCACGTCGAGGCGCCTGGCCATCCAGTCCACGGCCGCCTGCCGCGCAGCCGACGTACCGATCGTGGTCGGGTACGCCGGGGCGTCCGCGGCGTCGGCCAGCGCCTTCTTCACCAGATCCGGCACCGGGTCGACCGGACTGCCGACCGAGAGGTCGACAATGCCGTCGGGATGCTCGGCCGCCTTCTGCTTGTAGGGGGCGAGCTTGTCCCACGGGAAGTCTGGCAACCGGCTGGAGGTCTCGAAGATCACGGGGCCATTCTCCCCCGCCCGCCGACCGCTTCGCCTCCGGCTGCCCGCTCCGCGAGAAACTCAGCAGGACGTGCCTGGATCGACCTTGGCCAGAATCGTGTCGGCGATGTCCTTCAACTGCGCCAACTGCTCCGGCGGTCGGTGATGGTGGCGACGGTGATCCGCCCGTCGTCCGCGGCCGGCCGCGGACGAAACCGAGTACTCGAAGTGCGTCAGCCCGGAGTCACGCTGCAGCTGGTAGTCCAGGACCCCGGGCAGGTAGCGTTGAGTTGACGCATCAACCAATGACCGAGAGTAGGACATGAACGTCTTTCTGTGGATCGTCGCCGGGGTGCTGGCCGCCTTCTTCCTCGCCGCCGGCGTGACCAAGCTGACCCAGGACCGCCGCAAGCTGCTCGCCAGCGGCAACATGGGCTGGGTCGAGGACTTCTCGGCCGGCTCCATCAAGCTGATCGCGACCGCCGAGGTGCTCGGTGCGATCGGCGTGATCCTCCCCGGCGCCCTGGACATCGCCCCGATCCTGGTCCCGCTGGCCGCGACCGGCCTGGCCGTCATCATGATCGGCGCGATCATCACCCACGGCCGCCGCAAGGAGCTACCGCAGGTCGTCCTCAACCTCGTCGTCCTGATCCTCGCCGCCCTGGTAGCGATCTTCCGCTTCGGCCCGAACAGCTTCTGAGCCCTCCTGCACACGGCTCCCACCTCGTACGCTGCTCCGATGACGTACGAGGTGGCGGTGGTGGGGGCCGGCGCGATGGGGTCGGCGGCGGCTCGCGCGCTGGCGGCCGCGGGGCGCGACGTCGTGGTCCTGGAGCAGTTCACGCTCGGGCACGAGCGGGGTGGACCGCACGGCGCGACGCGGTTGTTCCGGCCGGCGGCGGACGACGCCGAGGTGGCTGAGCTGACCGAGCGGGTGCGGCCCTTGTGGCGTGAACTGGAGTCCGACTCGGACGAGACGCTGCTCGAAGAGACCGGCGGGATCGATCACGGGATGACAGCCGACTCGGTCGACGCCTTCCGGTCGTTGCATGCGGCAACCGGGTCGGTGCTGACAGCGGAGGAGGCCGCCGAGCGGTGGCCCGGGTTCCGGTTCGAGAGCCCGGTGCTCTACCAACAGGGCTCGGGACGGTTGTACGCCGATCGCGCCGTCCACGCGCTGCAGACCGTCGCCGCCCGGCTGGGTGCAGAGTTCCGTGTGCAGTCGCCAGTACGGGCGCTGCGGATCCACGACGAGCTGGTAGAGCTCGACGTACCAGGTGGGGCAGTGCGGGCGCAGCACGTCGTTGTGACTGCCGGACCGTGGACTCCGAAGCTCCTGGGCGGTCTGGTGCCGTTGCCGCCGTTCCGAGTGACTCAGGAACAGCCACGGTTCTTCACGCCGCTGTCCGAGGACACCGAGTGGCCCAGCTTCGTCCACTGGGGCCCCGACAGCTACGGTCTCTACGAGCCTGGGTCAGGCGTGAAAGTCGGGCTGCACGCAAGTGGGCCGGTGGTCGACCCTGACACCCGGGACTTCCGGCCGGAGCCGGAGCGGGACTCGACTCTCTACCGGTACGTCGAGCAGTGGTACCCCGGACTGGACGCGGGACGATCCACTGCGATCAGCTGCCTCTACGACAACACGCCGTCTGCCAACTTCGTCATCGACCGCGCGGGACCGATCACCGTCGCCGCCGGCTTCTCCGGCCAGGGCTTCAAGTTCGTGCCGCTGGTCGGAGAATTCGTCCGCGACCTGGTCACGGGCGGCGCGAAAGCGCCTGCCCGCTTCAAGTTTCAGAGATAGAGGCCGGTCTGGCCGTCTTCCAGGCGGCCGGCGGCTACCGCGTGCAGGTCGCGTTCGCGGAGGAGGATGTAGTCGTCCCCGCGGACCTCGACCTCGGCCCGGTCCTCCGGGTCGAACAGGACGCGGTCGTCGACCTCGACGGTCCGCACGTTCGCGCCGACCGCGACCACCTTGGCCCAGGCGAGCCGGCGACCCATCTGTGCGGTCGCGGGGATCAGGATGCCGGCCGACGACTTGCGCTCACCCTCCTGCTCGAGGGAGACCAGGACGCGGTCGTGCAGCATCCGGATCGGGAGCTTGTCGTCCGACAGCCGCTTGCGTGGAGTCACCGGCGACCCACCAGCCGGCGGATCACCAGCAGCACACCGACGACACCGACCACGGCACCGGCCACAGCGACGATCTTCTGGGTCCGCAGCCGGCCCTGCTCGTCGAAGACCTGGGACTTGGCCTGCTCGACCTGACGCAGCGCCACGTTCTTCGGGTTCGCCCGGTCGACCAGCTCGTCCACGGTCGAGGCCAACCGTGCCCGGGTGGCGGCGATGTCCGCCTCGATCTGCTCGGCGCTCCGAGCCTTCGTGTCCGACACGTGTCGACGCTCCCTTCCATCGGCGGGCCTTGGCCCGGGATGCCCCAGGCCTGCCCTCGTCACCACCATCCTCGCAGGTCAGCCCTGCAAGTCCACGACCACCTTGATGTCGTCCGGTTCCCGCACCAATGCATCCGGCCACTGTGAGAGCGGCACAGTCCGGGTGATCAACCGCTGCAGCCAGGCCCGGTCGGCCGCGAGCAGCACGTCCACAGCGTCCGCGTAGTGCCGCTTGCCCGCGTTCACCGTCCCGACCAGCGCGGCGTTGCGCACCACCAACTGCCGGACCAGCGCGTCCAGCTGTACGTCGACGGTCGCCGGACCGGGGTGGATCCCGGCCAGGCACATCACACCGGCCGGCGGCAGGAGCGATGCGCAGTCGAACACGAGCTGCCCGGCTCCGGTTGCCTCGATCACTACATCCGGCACGGCACCGAGCTGTCCCAGGTCGGTCAGGTAGGTCCCGCCCAGCGCCCGTACGAGCTCCGGCTTCAGCCCGTCGGCGACCCTGTCGAGCACATGTACGTCGTACCCGCGCTGCTTGGCGATGAGGGCCGCGAGCAGGCCGATCGGACCGGCTCCCGTGACGAGGACGTGCTGCGGACCGAACCACGACCGGGCGCCGACCCGGTCCACCTGCTCCCACGCCTTGGTCAGGATGCTGGCCGGCTCCACGAGGACACCGAGCTCTCCGAGCTCAGCAGGCACCGGTACGGCGAAGTACGGGTCGACGCGCCAGCGCTCAGCGCCGTACCCGTCCATCTCCTTGATGCCGCGCTCGGTGTACTGCCCGTTGCGGCAGAAGTCCCACTCGCCGCGCGCACACGCCGGACAGGGCACAGGGTCCGGTCGGCGGACCACTCCGGCGACCAGATCGCCGGAGACGAAGCCGGAACCCACAGGTGCCTCCAGCACCCGCCCGAGCGACTCATGTCCGATGACGAGGTGGTCGGAGCCCGGCCGTCCACTGCCGAACGCCCCGGAGACCAGCTCGATGTCGGTCCCGCAGATGCCCGTCAGCAGGCCCTCCACCAGGATCGAACCGTCGGCAACGGGAGGCTCCGGGACCTCGCCTACTCTCGCCGAGTCGGACTTGCCCGGCGTCACTGTCATGGCCCGCATGCGCTCAGGCTAACCGGGTCATGTCGACGGTCACCTCGATGGCTGTCGCGGCGCCACCCGAGTAGATGCCTTTCAGCGGCGACACGTCGGCGTAGTCCCGCCCGGTCGCCACCCAGACGTGCCGGTGCCCGATCGAGATGTCGTTGGTCGGGTCGAATCCCCACCACTCACCGGTCCACGCCTCCACCCACGCATGACTCTCACCGACGACCGTCTCACCCACTGCGGCATCCGGCTTCGTGTGCAGGTAGCCGGAGACATAGCGAACCGGCAGGCCGACCGCCCGCAGCATGGCCAGGGTCAGGTGCGCGTAGTCCTGACAGACGCCCTCACCGGCCTGCCAGGCGTCGACAGCCGACGAGTGCACGCCAGTGGTGCCGCGTTGGTACTTCAGCTTGCCGTGCACCCACTTGGACACCGCCAGCACGGTCTCTTGCGGCGTACGGCCTTTGCGCAACGAGCGCGCCACTGCACTGAGCTCGCCGTGCTTCGGGACGTAGCTGGTCCATTCGAGGTACTCGGAGTACGCGTCCAGGACCTCAGGTGACTTCAGCTGGGACCAGGTCGCGTCGGCGGACGGCGCTACCTGATCGGTCGTCTCGACAACGGATGCCGCGATCACCTTCAGCTCGGTGTGCGGAGCATGCAGGTCGAAGGCGGTGACCTCAGTACCCCAGTAGTCGGTGTACTTGTACGCGCGGGTCGCGGGGACTGTCTCCAGCCGCGCCACCATGAGGTTCTGCCGGTTGTCATGACGCGGGGTCAGCCTGGCCTCGTTGTACGACTGCGTGACGGCAGTCTGGTAGCGGTAGCCCGTTGTGTGAACCACTCGGAGACGCCAGTTCACAGGTTCACCTCCGCGTTGTTCCACTCGATCCATGGGACCGCATGGAAGTACTGGCGCGACACGGCCTCGCCCACCTCGCGGACCATGGTCTGCAGGTCCTGCAGTCTGCCGGTCAGGTCGTCCAGCAGGTCCGCCGGCCGCAAGAACTCCAGATCGCTCCGGGCCTTGCCCAGCAACCGCGCCGCCTCCGCACGCGCACCGATCCGCGCCGTCGGCCCGTGGTCGAGGTCGTCGAGACAGGACTCCGCCTGCTGCAGCGCATGGAACACCGACCGCGGGAACAGTCGGTCCATCAACAAGAACTGCACCACCCGCGACGCATCCAGTGCACCCCGGTACGTCCGCAAGTACGTGTCATGCGCACCAGCAGAACGCAGTACCGTCACCCAGCCTGGTGACGTCGGCCGGTCGTCGACGCGGGACATCAGCATCCGCACGATCATGTCCACGCGCTCCACCGACCGGCCGAGGACGAGGAACCGCCATCCGTCGTCCCGGCTCATCGTGGAGTCGGCCAGCCCGGCGAACATCGCCGCCCGGTCCTCCACGAACGTGAAGAACTCGTGCGGCCCCACGCGCCGCGCTGCCCGCTGCCGCTCGGGTACGGCGTTCCACATGGCGTTGATGCACTGCCACAGCTCGCTGGACACCACCTCGCGCGCGACGCGGGTGTTCTCGCGAGCGCTGGCGATCGAGGAGACGATCGATCCGGTCTCCGGCGACATCGCCACCAGCTCGGTCAGTCCCCACACGTCCAGCGTGCTGCCACTGGGAGGGGTGATGCCGAGGACCGACAGCAGCCTGCGGCTGGCCGTGTTCGCGTCGACAGTGGCGTCCTCGAGCAGTTGGTGGACGGACACGTCGAGGATCCGAGCGGTGTCGTCCGCGCGTTCGACGTACCGGCCGATCCAGTACAGCGACTCGGCGTTGCGTGCGAGCATCGTCAGCACCTCCCCATCACTGTTGCTGCTGCTGTTGGGCGACGTTCAGTTCCGGACCGCGCTCCGGCGTCGACGCGCCGTCCGACTTCACCGCCGCCGTCCCCAGACCGGGTCCGCGGAGTTCGGCGTCCTCGTCGGACGCCCTGGGCGCCAGCACCCAGGTGTCCTTGGAGCCGCCGCCCTGTGACGAGTTGACGATCAGACTGCCCTCCGGGATCGCCACTCTGGTCAGCCCACCGGGGAGAACGAACACGTCGTTGCCGTCGTTGACCGCGAACGGCCGCAGGTCCACATGCCGCGGTTGCAGGCGTTCACCGACCTTGGTGGGCACAGTGGACAGCTGTACGACGGGTTGCGCGATCCAGCCGCGCGGATTGGCCTTGATGCGGCGACGCTGCGCCTGGAGGTCCTTGGGCGAGGCATCCGGCCCGAAGACGATGCCGTATCCACCAGAGCCCTCCACCGGCTTGGTGACCAGCTCGTCGAGGCGGTCCAGTACTTCGGTCTGCTCCGCCGGCAGCCAGCAGCGGTACGTGTCGACGTTCGGCAACAGCGGCGTCTCGCCCAGGTAGTACTTCAGGATCTCGGGCAGGTACGTGTAGATCAGCTTGTCGTCGCCGACGCCGTTGCCGACCGCGTTGGCGATCACCACGTTGCCTGCCCGCGCTGCGTTCACCAGACCGGCCACACCGAGCGCGGAGTCCGGAAGGAACTGCACCGGGTCGAGGAACTCGTCGTCGATCCGCCGGTAGATCACGTCGACCCGCTGCTCGCCCTCGGTGGTCCGCAGGTAGAGAACGTTGTTGCGGGCGAACAGGTCCCGGCCCTCGACCAGCTCCACCCCCATCTGGCGCGCCAGCAGCGAATGCTCGAAGTACGCCGAGTTGTAGACGCCCGGTGTCAGTACTACGACGTTCGGATCGGTCGCACCGGGCGGAGCCGCCGCCCGCAGCGCCCGGAGCAGGTGTACGGCGTAGTCGCCCACCGCCCGGACCCGGTGCTTGGCGAACAGGTCCGGGAACACCCGCGCCATCGTCCGGCGGTTCTCCATCACGTACGACACCCCGGACGGGCTGCGCAGGTTGTCCTCGAGCACTCGGAAGTCGCCCTGCTCGTCGCGGACCACGTCGATACCGGCCACGTGGATGCGGACACCGTTCGGCGGTGCGATGCCGGCCGCTTGCCGGTGGAAGTGCTCGCAGGAGGTGATCAGCCGGCGCGGCAGGACTCCGTCCGCGACGATCTGCTGCTCGCCGTAGATGTCGGCCAGGAACGCCTCCAGCGCACGCACCCGCTGGACCACACCGCGCTCCAGCCGGGACCACTCCGCCGCCGTGATCACCCGCGGCACCAGATCCAGCGGGAACGGCCGCTCCTCCCCCGACAGGCTGAACGTGATGCCCTGGTCCACCAGCGCCCGGTCCAGCGCCTCGGACCGGGTGGTCAGGTCGGCGGGCTGCAAGGGTGTCAGCGAGTCGTGCAGCCGCTTGTACGCCGTACGGACGCCGTCGACCGGGTCGAACATCTCGTCGTACGCCCCGGCATGCGGGCGGCGTGGGTCCAGATAGCCGTCGAACAACGGGCGGGAGGGACTCATCTGCGCATCTTCACCCACGAACCGGCCGCTCGCACCCCGACAGCGGCTAGTTCTTCCGCACGTAACATTGGCGCAGTTGACCTACCCCGTGGAGGACCTGATGTCCGATCGTCTGTCCGTCGGCGACACCGCACCCGACTTCACCCTGCCCGATGCCGACGGCAACGACGTGGCGCTGAAGGACCTGCGCGGGAAGAGCGTGATCGTCTACTTCTACCCGGCCGCGATGACGCCCGGCTGCACCAAGCAGGCCTGCGACTTCCGGGACTCGCTCGACTCGCTACAGGCCGCCGGGTACGCCGTCCTCGGGATCTCGCCGGACAAGCCGGCCAAGCTGGCGAAGTTCCGCGAGCGCGACGGCGTGACGTTCCCGCTGCTCAGCGACCCCGGCAAGGAGGTCCTGCAGGCGTACGGCGCGTTCGGCGAGAAGACGATGTACGGCAAGAAGGTGACCGGGGTGATCCGGTCCACGTTCGTCGTCGACCCGGACGGGAAGATCGCCGTCGCGCAGTACAACGTGAAGGCCACCGGGCACGTCGCCAAGCTCCGCCGCGACCTGGGTCTCTGAATCCCGGGGCCTGTGAAAAGGCACCCGCAAACATCCGCTCCCGGAGGGAAACCTTCGACCGTTTCATGCAGATGGTCCATGGAACGGTCGTTTGACCAAACTGATCGGTGTGATTTGGATCACACCTAGATCTCACCGGACCGCGACGGCGTCGACACGGTCGGTGAGTTTTACAGCGTTCCTGTGAAAGAGCGGTACTGCGGGGACCACCCGCGTTCAACCACAGCTGTGTCAAGAATCGTCGCGGCCTTCGCCCTGACCTGCCGAAACCGGGTAATCTGCGCGCGCAGTCAGCCTCTGGGAGGGAGGGACCTGCCGCGATGGGAAAACATTCCTCTGCGGTGACGGGACGTAACAACAACCGCCGTTCGGTGTACATCACCGCGGTCGGCTTGTTGGTGCTGTCCCTGGGAGCGGTGTTCGTGGTCCGCTCCTTCGGATCGGAGTCGGGTGCAGACGGGTTCCTCGGCGGCAACAAAGCATGCGACGACCCGACGCAGGTCCAGTTGGCGACCACGCCCGAGATGCAGTCCTCGCTCGAGACCGCGGCCAAGTCGCTGGCGGCCAAGGGCGGTAAGGACGGCAACCCGTGCCTGCAGTTCACCATCACCGCGGCGCCCTCGGCCCAGGTCGCGCGCGACGTCGCGCACGGCAGCGACAACCGGCCTGACCTGTGGGTGCCGGACTCCTCGCTGTGGGTCGCCCAGGCCGACGACGGCGAGAGCGTCCCGACCATCGCGGTCCAGTCGATCGCGACCTCCCCGCTGGTGCTCGTCGGCAGGAGGACGAACTTCGCCGACACGTCCTCCTGGCTGCGCATCATGGGCAAGACCCAGCCCGCCCTGCTCGACCCGCTGAGCACCTCGCCCGGCGCGCTCGCGCTGCTCGCGGTGCAGGCGGAGCGGGCGAAGACGTCCGCGTCCGAGACCCAGGTGTCGCAGGTGATCGTTCCGCTGGCGCAGCGCCTCGGTTCGATGGCCAAGCCGTACACGGACGCCGAAGCGCTCTTCGGCCGGGCGGACCAGGACGGCAGCACCACCGTCGTACCGGCGTCCGAGCAGAGCTTCGTGAAGTACCAGGAAGACCACCCGGACGCGCAGCTGCGCGCGATCCAGCCGGCCACCGGCACGCTGTACCTGGACTACCCGATCGTGGTCACCGCCAAGTCGGACACCGACCAGGCGTCCGACGCCGCGCAGGCGCTGGCCGGCGAACTGCTGACCGACGCGGCCGGTCAGGCTCGTGACCAGGCCGGCTTCCGCGACACGCAGCTGAGCCCGCTCAGCGGCGGGCGGGGCGTCGGCGACGTCAACCAGCTGACCAAGCCGACCAGCGAGGCGATCGACACCACGCTGCAGAACTGGACCCGGCTGTCGCTGCTGACACACTCGCTGGCTGTCATCGACGTCTCCGGCTCGATGGCCGACAAGGTCGGCTCGAAGACCCGGATGCAGCTGACGATCGAGGCGGCGATCGGCGGGCTGACGCTGTTCCCGGACAGCGCTTCGCTCGGCCTGTGGACGTTCTCGACGAAGATCGGTTCCGACGGGGCCGACTACAAGGAGCTGGTGCCGATCGGGCCGCTGTCGAAACGGCAGCGCGGGAAGATCGTCGACCAGCTGAAGATCCAGCACCCGATCGCCAACGGCGGCACCGGTCTGTACGACACCGCGATCGCCGCGGTCCGCGCCGTACGGCAGGGTTACGACCAGCGTGCGGTGAACTCCATCCTGCTGTTCACCGACGGCAAGAACGACGACCCGGGCAGCCCGACCCTCGCCCAGGCCGTCAACACGCTGCGCGGCCTGCAGGACCCCGGCCGCCCGGTCCGCATCATCGCCCTCGGTATGGGCCCCGAGGTGAACGCCGACGAGCTCAGCGCCCTGGCCCAGGCCACCGGCGGCCAGGCGTATGTCGCCCGCCAGCCAGGCGACCTGAAGAACGTCTTCATCGACGCCCTGCAGAGCCGCTGATACGCAAGCCTCCCCTAGGATGTCTGCCTAGGGGAGGCTTGTGTGCCTCTTCAGCCAGAGTGGTGGAACGGCAGACACACCGGCTTTAGGTGCCGGCGCCCCCGGGCGTGCGGGTTCAACTCCCGCCTCTGGCACGTGCACTTGAACGAGTACCAGCAGGGAGCGCTTCGGACCGCCGCTCCGAAGGACAAGCACAACGAGGTCTTCCACCTGCTGCTCGGGCTGGTCGGTGAAGCCGGCGAGATCGCCGAGAAGGCCAAGAAGATCGTCCGTGACCAGGACAGCGACTTCACCCGGTGGGACCCCGAGGACCTGAAGAAGGAGCTCGGCGACACCCTCTGGTACATCGCGGTCATCGCCGACCACTTCGACGTACCCCTCGAAGACATCGCGCAACTCAACCTCACCAAACTCGCCGACCGCCAGCAGCGCAACAAACTCAGCGGCAGCGGCGACAACCGCTGACTCACAGGTCGATGGCGCCGGTGGTGCCGTTGATGGTGACGGGTTTGCCGGCAGGGATCTTGGTGGTGGCGTGGGGGACGCCCAGTACGGCGGGGATGTGGCGTTCGCGGGCGACGATGGCGGCGTGGGAGAGGATGCCGCCGGTCTCGGTGACTACGCCGGCGGCGATGGCGAGGAGTGGGGTCCAGGCGGGGTCGGTGAAGGGGCAGATGAGGATGTCGCCGGGGCGGACGTGGGGGAAGTCGGCCGGGCCACGGACGATCCGCGCGATACCGGTCGCCGTACCGTGGCTGCCGGGGGTGCCCCGGAGGAGCGTGGCCGGGGCTGGGGCTGGGACCGGGAGTTGAGCGGTGATGGGGCGGGATTGGAGGAGCCACGGGGTGTGGTTCGCGATCGCCCATTCGATGTCTTGAGGAGCACCTAGGACGGTGGCGGCCTGTTGACCGAGGTCGGCAAGCTGTACGGCGGTTGCGTCGGAGAGTGTGGCGGCGCGGCGCCGGTCGGTCGGGACCTGATGGACGCGGAGGCGGGAGTCGAGAGCGGTCGGCTTGTCGGCGATCGTGCGGATCACGGTGCCGTTGGCGACCTCGTACCTGTCGGGGGTCACGCGGCCCTCGACCACACTGGGACCTAGTCCCCAGGACGCCTCGATCGTCGTCGCGCCCGACGCGGTGAACATCACGCCGGAGACGTCCGAGTCCACCTGGCGCTGGACGATCACGGCCATCGACGGCGCCTCGGATCCGTTCCGATAGGCGACTGCACGCGGCGACCACACCGACGCCCGGCAGGCACGTACGGCGTCCAGAACCGCGGCCAGCCCTTGTACGCCGAGAAAACTGTCGTGCTGCCCAGCCGCCGAGGTGAGCGCCGTGTCCTCGTTCGCAGCCGACGACCGTACGGCGACCAGCGCGTCGCCCATCCGCTCGAGCCACCGCCCAAGGTCGTCCGCGATCGGGCCGTCAGGGACAACCACCCCGTCCGGAACCGGAAGGCCGGCGCGAATCAGTGCGCCGAGTCCACCGGCCTTGCCGCCGTACGTGTCGACGGTCGCCATCGCCAGCGGCACCAGCATGCAGCCTCCCCCTATCAACGGAACGTTGACAACAAAACGTTGACAACGTTCCGTTGATGATCCACTGTTGGCGGATGCGACGCAACCGGGAAGCAGCCCACGCCGACCAGGAGCAGGCTCAGCGGGAGCGCGAGGCCCGGGAGCAGCTCCTCGCGACGGGCGCGAAGGATCTGCCCGCGCGACCGTGGCGGCCGGCGCCGATCCCGTTGTCGGCGGTCGATCTCACCCAGTTCGCGGCCTGGCGATCCACCGACCTGACCGACGACGACCTGCTGGCCGCGCTCGCCCTGTTGCCGGCCGCGCGTGCCGAGGTCGAGGAGGTCGAGTCCGGTCTGCTGTTCCTGGCGAGGAGCTCGGGGCTGACCTGGGCGGAGATGGCCGACGCGATGGGGTTCAGTTCCCCGCAGGCCTGTCAGCAGCGGTTCAACCGGCTCGCGGCGCGGATGGACTCATGATGCATCTGGTGCTGCACGCCGTCCGGCTGCTGGGATTCGCCGACACCACAGCGATCGCCGAGCGCTTCGACCTCCAGCCAGGTCCGACCGACGAGGCGCTGCACGACGCCGCGGCGCGGGGCTGGACGACGCGCAGCTCGTTCGCAGGTACGGCGGGCTGGTCGCTGACCGAGAGCGGCCGCGTGGAGAACGAGCGCCTGCTCGCAGCCGAGCTAGGCAACGCAAGGGACACCGTGAGCGAGGTGTACGCCGAGTTCCTGCCGTTCAACGCGCTTCTGCAACGCGCCTGCACGGACTGGCAACTGCGCCCGACCCAATCCGACCCGCTCGCCGCGAACGACCACGACGACCCCGCGTGGGACGCCGGCGTCCTGCACGAACTCACGGCGATCGACGGCGCTCTCGCCTCGATCGCCGACCGCCTGACCGACGCCCTCCCCCGCTTCGAGGGCTACAACACGAGGTTCTCAGCAGCGCTCGCACGCGCCACCGCGGGCGACACAGCCTGGGTCGACCGCAGCGACGTCGACTCCTGCCACCGCGTCTGGTTCGAGCTCCACGAGGATCTGCTCGCCACCCTCAACCTCAAGCGTTAGTTGCCCAGCGCATCCAAGTACGCCGTACCCCGGGGGCTGAGCTCGTAGCCGATCTCCAGACTGTGGGTCAGCCCGAGGTTCTTCAGCTTGCGGACGTCGAGCTTGAACGGCGCGGTCTCGCGGCCGACGGAGGCAGCCAGGTCCGCAGCTCTGGTGGCCGGCCTGGACTGGATCAGGCGAAGGGTCTCGGTGGTCCACGCGCCGTGGTGGCTCAGCTGGTCGAACTGGCCGAGGCGGGTGCGGAGGTCGGCCAGGTCCTCGTCGCTGAGCGAGGTCTGCGCGGCCAACTGCTCGCGCGGATCCGGTCCCTCGACCAGGTGGAAGCGGATCAGGAACGTCGGCATCGACTCGTCACCGCGCAGCCGGCGGCGGACGTCCTTGGCGTTGCGGCGATCGGCGAGGGCCACCTCGGCGTCGGTGTCCGCGATCAGCTCGGGGTTGACCTGACGGATGCTGTCGATCTCGATCCGGCCGGCGTTGGTGCGGTAGATCCGTCCCTCGACCACCCGCGGCTCCGCCCACCGCCGGTACGCCACGGTGATCTTGCCGTCCGCGACCCCGTCGCGATCCGATCCTGCGAACAACATGGCTAGCTCCCCAACGCCTTCGCGACCAGCGGGGCCAGCGCCCGGAGCGCCTTGCCGCGGTGACTGATCGCGTCCTTCTCCTCGATGGACAGTTCGGCCGTGGTCCGGTCGTAACCCTCAGCCTGGAACAGCACGTCGTACCCGAAGCCGCCGGTGCCGCGCAGCTCGCGGATCACGGATCCGCGCATCTCGCCGATCACGACCTCATCGTCGGCGCCGGGCCGCACGAACGCCACCGCCGCGACGAACGACGCGCCGCGCCGCTCGTCCGGCACGTCCTCCAGCTGACCGAGCAGCAGCAGGTTGTTCGCGTGGTTGTCCTTCGCCGGACCGGACCAGCGCGCCGACAGCACGCCGGGCATCCCGTTCAGCGCGTCGACGCAGATCCCGCTGTCGTCCGCGATCGACGGCAGCCCGGTCGCGACCAGCGCGGCATGCGCCTTCAGCAGCGCGTTCCCCTCGAACGTCGGCTCCGTCTCGGCCGGCTCGTCGTACGCCGGGACGTCGCCGAGTCCGACCACCTCGATCCCGGGCACGATCGGGGTCAGGATCCGCCGCAGCTCCTCGAGCTTCTTCTTGTTGTTCGAAGCCAGTAGGACCTTGCTCACGCCAGCGCCTCCTGCTGCAGCTTCGCCAGCTCCGCGCACCCGGAGATCCCGAGCTCCAGCAGGCTGTCCAGCTCGGCGCGGTCGAACGGCGCGCCCTCGGCCGTGCCCTGCACCTCGATGAACTTGCCGTCGCCGGTGATCACCAGGTTCATGTCCGTCTCGGCCCGGACGTCTTCCTCGTAGCAGAGGTCGAGCATCGGGGCGCCGTCGATGATGCCGACCGACACCGCGGACACCGTCCCGGTCAGCGGCTCGCTCTTCAGCAGCTTCTTCCCGCGCAGGAACGACACCGCGTCCGCGAGCGCGACGTACGCGCCGGTGATCGCCGCGGTCCGCGTCCCGCCGTCGGCCTGCAGTACGTCGCAGTCCAGCACGATGGTGTTCTCGCCGAGCGCCTTGTAGTCGATGACGGCCCGCAGCGACCGCCCGATCAGCCGGGAGATCTCGTGCGTCCGGCCGCCGATCTTGCCCTTCACCGACTCGCGGTCCGAGCGGGTGTTGGTCGCCCGCGGCAGCATCGCGTACTCCGCGCTGACCCAGCCGAGCCCGCTCCCCTTCCGCCAGCGCGGCACGCCCTCGGTCACACTCGCCGCACACAGCACCCGGGTCCGCCCGAACTCGACCAGCACCGAGCCCTCGGCGTGGTCGAGCCACTTCCTGGTGATCGTCACCGGGCGGAGCTGGTCAGCAGTACGTCCATCGATACGAGCCATGAATCAGACCCTATGCCTCCAGACGCTGGACCTCCGCATTGGTCGAGGGCGGGAGGCCGATGGACGACGACGGGAGGGCGAGCGGCCCGGACGGACGGCCGAACGGCCGGACCTGGGTGACCGCCATCCGGGCCGCCCACGGCACCAGGTCGTTGGCCCGGCGCCCCACCCACGGCACGCCTTCGCGGACCAGCCACATCGCGTCCGCCCACCGGCTCGGCGACCGGTACGCACAGTCCAGCTCCGGCGGTACGTCGATCCGCAGCCCGCGGACCGTCAGCTCGTCGGCGAATGCGCGGGCGAGCTTGCGGTGCCCGCGCTCCCCCGGATGCAGCCGGTCGATGCTCCAGAAGTCCCGCCGGTACACCTCGGGGTAGTCGGCCATGTCCAGCCGGATGCCGCCGTACCGGGCGTGCAGGTCGTCGAACACGACGTTGACCTGCTCGATCCGGTGCCACAACGGCCGGCGCAGCCACTTCGGCAGACCGAACACCTTGCCGTGGTCGTGGAACCGGACCGTCAGCAGCAGCGCACCGCGGGCGGTCAGCTGCTCC